>PQAG01000186.1 GCA_003104895.1 Nitrosomonadales bacterium | reverse complement strand
CGCAGGAAGGCGATCAGGCGTTCGTCGATGCCGCTGTGGTAGGCCCACGCCACCCAGTCGTCGAGATTGGCTTCCACCTCGAAATGGGAAAAACGGTTGGCCAGCGGCGCCGGCATGGTGTAGGTCACGCCGCGGTCGCCCTGGCGGTTGCCGGCGGCGAAAATGGCCCAGCCGTCGGGCACGCGGTAATTGCCCAGGCGGCGGTCGAGAATGAGCTGGTAGGCCGCGGCCGAGACGCTGGGCGGCGCGGAAGTGATCTCGTCGAGAAACAGCACGCCCACCGGTCCATGGCGCACGGCATCCGGCAGCATGGCCGGCACTGCCCATTCCACATGGTCGCCGACGCGGAACGGGATGCCGCGCAGATCGGAGGGCTCCATCTGCGACAGGCGGATATCCACCACGGGCGCATGATGGCGCGCCGCCACCTCGGCGATGATCTGCGATTTTCCCACACCCGGCGGCCCCCACAGCATGACGGGCGTGTGGTGGCCTTCAGCGGCGCTGGTAAATTCGCGCTCCAGAATCGTCATCAGTTGCGCTGGGCGCATGTTTATTCCTTACTTCAATTTGGCAAAAACGCGCCGCGCCGCCGCAAGCGTTGCCTCGATTTCCGCATCGCCGTGGGCGGCGGACACGAATCCGGCCTCGAATGCGGAAGGCGCCAGGTACACGCCCTCGTCCAGCATGGCGTGAAAGAAGCGGTTGAAGGCTTCCTTGTCGCACTGCATCACCTCGGCATAGCTGCCCGGCGGCGTGGCGCTGAAATACAGGCCGAACATGCCGCCCACCGGCTGGGCGCAGAAAGCAACGCCGGCTTCCTTCGCCGCGGCCGTGAGGCCATCGGTGAGCTTCTTGGTCATGCGGGCCAGGTTTTCATAAAATCCGGGCGCTTGCAGCAATTTCAAGGTGGCAAGCCCGGCAGCCACCGCCACCGGGTTGCCGGACAGCGTGCCGGCCTGGTAAACGGGGCCCACCGGCGCCAGCTTTTCCATGATGTCGCGCCGCCCGCCGAAGGCGCCCACCGGCATGCCGCCGCCGATCACCTTGCCCAGCGTGGTGAGGTCCGGCGTGATGCCGAACAGGCCTTGCGCGCTCTTCAGGCCGACACGGAAGCCGGTCATCACTTCGTCGAAAATCAGCACGCTGCCGTACTGGCTGCACAGCTCGCGCATCGCCTTGAGAAATTCCGCTTTGGGCGCGATCAGGTTCATGTTGCCCGCCACCGGCTCGACGATCACTGCGGCAATCTCGCCGCCGGCCTGCTGGAAAGTCTGCGTCAGCCCGGCCACGTCGTTGTAGTCCAGCACCAGCGTCTGCGCCGCCACTTCAGCAGGCACCCCGGCCGAGCTGGGGTTGCCGAAGGTCAGCGCGCCGGAACCGGCCTTGACCAGCAGGAAATCGGCATGGCCGTGATAGCAGCCCTCGAACTTGATAATCTTGCTGCGCCCGGTGAAACCGCGCGCCAGACGGATCGCGCTCATGGTGGCCTCGGTGCCGGAGCTCACCAGCCGCACCTGCTCCATGGAGGGCACCAGCTGGCACAGCAGCTCCGCGATTTCCAGCTCCTGCGCCGTGGGGGCGCCGAAGCTCAGGCCGTTTGCCGCCGCCTCCTGCACCGCGCGCACCACGTCGGGCTGGGCATGGCCCAGGATCGCGGGCCCCCAGGAACCGACATAGTCGATGTAGGCCTTGCCGTCCTCGTCCCACAACCGCGGCCCCAGGCCGCGCTTGAAGAAAACGGGCGTGCCGCCGACGGAGCGGAAGGCGCGCACCGGGGAGTTCACCCCGCCGGGAATGCGTTGCTGGGATTGTTCAAACAGGGTCTGATTGCGTGAAGTCATGATTTTTCCTAATGCAACAGGTTTCGGCCGAAAAGTTGAGAATATTGTTGCGCGGCAAGCTGAATGTCCGGCGCATCGAACAGGCCGGAAATCACCGCCACGGCGTCGGCACCGGCTTCAATCAGGGGCGGAGCATTGTCCACTGTGATGCCGCCAATCGCGACGATGGGAGCATGCAGACGCGCTTTTGCCTGGCGCAGCAGTTCCAGCGGTGCAGCCACCGCGCCCGGCTTGGTGAGGGAGGGAAAAAAGCTGCCGAAGGCGACATAATCCGCCCCCCCCGCCTCGGCCTGCAGGGCAAGCTCCAGGCTATTATAACAAGATACGCCGATCACCTTCTCCGCCCCAAGCACGATGCGCGCCTGGCGCAAGGAGCCGTCTTCCCGCCCCAGGTGCAGGCCATCGGCGCCAGAAAGGTCGGCAAGGCGCAGCGAATCATTGATGATCAGCGGCACTTCAAAGGCATGGCACAGCTCAAGCAGTTCACTCGCCTGCTCGTGCAGCAGCGCCGCATCCTGGCTCTTGCTGCGGTACTGCACCACGCTCGCGCCGCCGCTCAGGGCAGCGCGGACCTGGGTCAAAAGGCGCGCCGTATCGGGCTGTTCCGGCGTGATCGCGTACAGGCCGCCGATCAAAACAAGCGCCCTTCGCGTTTGCCCCCTCTCCCTCTGGGAGAGGGTTGGGGTGAGGGATGACGATGACGGCGCATCGCTTCAGGCGTCTTCATCATCTTCTTCCCGCGCCCAGAACAGGCGGTCCGGAATGTATTGCCCCATGCCCGGCCTGAATCCGGCCTGCAGGGTTTGCCAGGTATATTCCTGGGCTTCGCGCACCGCGTCGGCAACGCCCAGGCCATGCGCAACCGAAGCGGCAAGCGCCGAAGCCAGGGTGCAGCCCGAGCCGTGATAGCTGCCAGGCAGGCGCTGCCAGGCATCCGAGCGCAACACGCCATGCTCGCCGTACAGGGTATTCACCACCTGGGGGGTATTCTCGTGCGTGCCGGTGACCAGCACATACTCGCACCCCAGCTCGACCAGGCGCCTGGCGCACTCTGAAAAATCAAGCTCCTCATCACTGTCAAACTGGCCGAGGCGGCGTGCTTCCAAGCTGTTGGGAGTAATGATGGTGGCCTGGGGAATCAGCATGTCGAGCATGGCCTCCAGCATCTCTTCCGATGCCAGCTCATCCCCCCGCCCCGATGCCAGCACCGGATCGAGTATCAGCGGCACATCGGGATAGTCCGCGACGATTTCCGCGATCACGGCGATATTCTCCACGCTGCCCAGCATGCCGATCTTGAACACCGCCACCGGCATGTCTTCCAGCACCGCGCGCGCCTGGGCGGACACCAGTTCGGCATCAAGMGCGAAAACATCTTCCACGCCCACGGTATCCTGCACGGTGATGGCCGTCACCACCGAAAGGGGGTGGCAGCCCATGCTCGACAAGGTCAGCAGGTCAGCCTGCAAGCCAGCYCCGCCGCTGGGGTCGGAAGCAGCAAAGGTGAGCACTATGGGCGGCGCATCAGACATGATAAAAGGATTCCGTAACGGCAGACCCACCGGAGCGGGCCTCGCCACGGTGGACTGCGGGGTTATTTAAGCTTGCTTAACTGGCGTTGTATCAGCTCGTCCGAGAGCGGGATATAGCCCGCTGCAGCAACGGCTGCCTGGCCATTTTGTGACAGGCCGGTCTTGATAAAATCCGCGACCGCCGCGGGAACCGGTTTGCCGCTGGACTTGTTGACATATAAATACATGAAATGCTGTAGCCGGTAACTTCTATTATAGACATTGGCCGGTGTCAGCTCGACATAATCCCCGGCCCCCTTCTTCAAGGGCACAAGCTTCAGCTTCGTGTCAGGCTGGTAGCGGCTGTAAGCCAGTGCATTCCTCGTCTGCGCCACCTTGGCCAGGATCTGTTCGTGGCTCAGCTCTTCGATTTCGCTCACAAAATCGTCGCGGCACAACACGGATTTGTTGAAAAAATCGCGTACGGCGGATTTCTTGTCATGGCCCAGCAGCATGATGGCCTGCTTGTCCCATGGCGCGGGCAGGCCCAGCTGTCCCCATCGCTTGATATCCTCGCCCCAACCGCAGCCATGGCTGGCGGAAAAAATGGCATCTACCTCCTTGAAATCCAGCCCCTTCACCGGATTGCCAGGATGAGCATAGAGCGCGACCGCTTCGATAGCCACCGCGATCCCGATCGGATAATGGCCGTGGATACGGATGAACGCCTCACTTTCATCGTTGGTCATTTCCCGGTTCATCGCTGCCAGGTCAGCCTTGCCGGAAATCAGCGCCTTGGGCGCCACGCTGGTGCCAGGGCTGGAAATATTGATTTCAGCATCAGGCGCCTTGGCCTGGTAAGCCTGCACCCACTGCTTGAGGAAAGGCTCAAGTGTGCTGGAGCCGACAATCGTGACGCCTGCCATGGAAAACGGCGCCACAGCAGTTGTTCCGAGCAAAACAGCAAGGGTCAGCAACTTGCGCAACATAACTTGATTCATCCTGTTATTTTACGGAAAACATGACGCAGCATCATAGCATAGTTGCCAGCAACGGCAATTGCGCCGCTTGCCTCCCGCCCAGCATGCCCGCAGCGTTAGAATCACGCCACTTTCCCATCAGACCGCGGAGGGGTTTACCTGCGGATGTTTTTCTATACAATGGCATGCTGCTGTTGTTATAGACGGGTTCAGAAGCACACGCAAGGGGGATGAGTGAGCGAAGAAAACAATCTGGCCGGCACCAAGGTCATGGTCATTGATGACAGTAATACCATCCGGCGCAGCGCCGAAATCTTCCTGCTGAAAGCAAGTTGCGAAGTCATTCTGGCGGAAGACGGTTTTGACGCCATGGCAAAAATCACTGACTACGAGCCCGACATCATCTTCGTGGATATCATGATGCCTCGTCTGGATGGCTATCAGACCACCATGCTGATCAAGAAAAACCCCCGCTTCAAACACACCCCGGTCATCATGCTCTCCAGCAAGGATGGGCTATTCGACCGCGCTCGCGGCAGGATGGTGGGATCGGACGAATATCTCACCAAACCCTTCACCAAGGACAGCCTGCTGGAGGCCGTCCGGAAACACACCACATCAAATAAAGCCGCATAATTTTTGCATAGAGGTAAACCATGGCCATCAATAAAATCCTGCTCGTAGATGACTCCCCCACCGAACGCCACTTTCTCAGCAGCCTGCTGAGCAAGCAGGGTTACCAGGTGGTGCTCGCAGAAAATGGCGAAGAAGCGCTGGGCAAAGCCAAGCAGGAAAAGCCCGACCTCATCATCATGGACGTCGTCATGCCGGGCCTCAACGGCTTCCAGGCAACCCGCGCCATCACCAAGGACGATGAAACCAAGCACATTCCAGTCATCATGTGCACCACCAAGGGCCAGGAAACGGACAAAGTCTGGGCCATGCGCCAAGGCGCGAAAGATTACGTCACCAAACCGGTGGACCAGGCCGAATTGCTGAACAAGATTTCCGCGCTCGGTTAAATCTAAAGGAAAACAGTCCAAAGATATGGCACGCAATAAAATCAGTTTGCGCGAATACCAGCAAGGCGTGGTTGCCAAGCTGCAGGCCATCTCCCAAGGGGGCGAGATACAGGCGGCATCCAGGCTTGGCCTGCAGGTAGGCGATCAATACTGGCTGGTTGATCTGGCCGACGCGGGAGAAGTGATTCCGCCACCCGAACTTGCACAGGTACCGCATTCGCAGCCCTGGTTTGCCGGGGTCGCCAACATACGCGGCAATCTGTACAGCGTAGTGGATTTTTCCGCCTTCTGCGGCGGCGATCCGGTGGACGGCGGAGCCGGCAACCGCCTGCTCCTGGCCAACGCCAGGTTTCTGGTCAATTCCGGACTGCTGGTCAACCGGCTGCTGGGCCTGCGCCACGCCGGCCAGCTGCAACCCATGGAGACAAGCAGCGGCGCCGCCCCATGGGTAAAGGCCGAATTTTCCGACGCCGACGGGCGGCACTGGAAAGAACTGGACATCCAGGCCCTGGTCAACGACCAGGCTTTCCTGCAGGCAGGACGATAGCGGCACCCCACAATAAAACACGAGGGATGGAGATAAAGGCAATGGCTTTCAAAGTGGAAAACCTGATGTTCTGGAAGGGCAAGGGGAAAACAATAAGTGCTGGCGAATCGCCGATGCATACGACCATGATCCTGCAGGGTCTGCGCAACCTCTCCGGCAAGGAGCCCGGAAACGTGCCGCTCATCGGCCACCTGCCAATCGAGAAACAGTATCTCATCACGGTTTCGACGCTCATTGTCTTCCTTGTCCTGGCTGTCGCCACCCTGGCTTACAACACCGTACAGGTAGGCCGCAACGCCGATTATGTGGCCACTTCGACCGAAATGCAGATGCTTTCGCAGCGGATCGCCAAAAGCGCACAGCAGGCAGCGCAGGGCAACACCGTGGCATTCAAGCAGCTGAGTGAAGGTGAAGCCCAGTTTGAAAAGAACCTGAAAAAACTGATCAAAGGCGGCGATGGCCTGCCCGCTTCTCCCTCTTCCATCCAGCCCTTGCTGAAAGAGATTGACGAACACTGGGAGCCCACGGAAAAAGCGATTTACCAGATCGTGCCGCAGGAAAAGAAGCTGGTGGAACTGAACCGCAGCGTGGCAGCGATCAACGCCAACAACATCCAGCTGCTGGAACTGGCCGAACAGGTGGCCGCTCTCCTGACCCAGTCCTCTGCGCCGTTGCGGGAAATATCGATCGCATCCCAGCTGGTGATGCTGACCCAGCGCCTGGCAAAAAATGCCAACACCCTGCTCTCGTCCGATGTGATCGACCCGGAAGTCGCTTTCCTGCTGGGCAAGGATGCCAATACTTTCCAGGAAATGCTCGACGGCCTCATCAACGGCAGTGAAACCCTGCGCCTGTCTGCGGTCAGGGACGCAGACACCCGCGACAAGCTGGACGAACTCAACGAGGCATTCAAGGAGTTTTCCGGGCATACCAACAAGATTCTGCAGAGCATGCAGGACCTGGTGAACTCCAAGCAGGCCGGACGTACCATTTTTGTGGGCTCAGACGAGCTGCTCAAGGGCACCCGCAAGCTTACCGCCAGTTATGAAAATCTTGCCGGCGGGACAGGCCTGCTGATCCTGTCCTTCGTTTACGGTTTGCTCGCCGTCGGCGCCCTGGTGATGCTGGGCATGATCAACGTGAACGATGCAAAAAAACGCGCCCTGGCCAGCGAGCGCGAGAACAAGGCCAACCAGGAAGCCATTTTGCGCCTGCTGAACGAAATGGGCGACCTGGCGGAAGGCGATCTGACGGTGCGCGCCAAGGTGACCGAGGACATTACCGGCGCCATCGCAGACTCGATCAACTACACCATTGACGAGCTGCGCGGACTGGTCACCGAGATCAACAAGACCAGCGAACAGGTGACCCAGGCATCGCAGGAAGCGCAGAGCATTTCCAACAAATTGCTCGATGCCGCGGAGAAACAGTCCCATGAAATCGAGGACACGTCTTCCCAGGTGATGAAAATGGCCCAGTCCATTAACGAAGTGTCGGCCAACGCGGCCGAGTCCGCCCGCGTGGCGCAGCAATCGCTGGATGCCGCAGAAAAAGGGGCCACCGCGGTGCGCAACTCCATCACCGGCATGAACGAAATCCGTGAACACATTCAGGACACTTCGAAGCGGATCAAACGGCTGGGAGAAAGCTCGCAGGAGATCTCGGAGATCGTTGACCTGATTTCGGACATTACCGAACAGACCAACATCCTGGCTCTGAACGCCGCCATCCAGGCGGCCTCAGCCGGCGAAGCGGGGCGCGGCTTCACGGTGGTGGCGGAAGAGGTGCAGCGGCTGGCTGAACGTTCCGGCGAGGCAACCAAGCAGATCTCGGCGATTGTGAAGACCATTCAGACCGACACCCAGGACGCCGTGTCGGCGATGGAGAAGAGCACCCAGGGTGTGGTCGAGGGAGCGAAGCTGTCCGATGCGGCCGGTCAGGCGCTGAACGAGATTGGCCAGGTGTCGCGCAATCTGGCGGAGCTGATCGAGACCATTTCCCGCGCCACCCAGCATCAGGCCCAGGCAGCAGGCGTAGTGGCCAACAGCATGCAGGAAATCCAGAGCATCACCATTCAGACCACGGAAGGCACCAAGAAAACCGCCATTTCCGTGGGCGAGCTGGCGACCCTGGCAACCGACCTGCGCGGATCAGTAGCCGGCTTCAAACTTTCCTGAGCAAGCCATAAGGGCGCTTTGATAAATGAGCATTGAATTCGATACCGGCCCGCTGACCTGGGTCAAGGGTGAGATTGACCAGGCGCTGCGTCAGGCAAGCGAAAAACTGGCCCAGTTCGCCACCGATGCCTCCGACAATACCCCGCTGCGCCAGAGCCAGACCCATYTGCACCAGGTCAGCGGCGCCATCCAGATGGTGGGGCTGGAAGGGGTAGCGCGCTTCAGCGAAGCCATAGAAAAGCTGGTTGCAGCGCTGGAAAAACGCGAAGCAGCAATTTCCGCYGCCAATATCGGCCTGATCAACCAGTCACTGGACACGCTTTCGCAGTATCTGGAAGGCCTGCTCAACGGACAGCCGGATCAGCCGCTGCGCCTGTTCCCTCTCTATCAGCCGCTGCTCGCAGCGCGTGGCGTGGAGAAGATCTCGGAAAGTGAACTGTTCTTCCCCGACCTCTCGATCCGCGCCCCGAAATCTGCCGCCGCCAGGCAACTCAGCGAACAGGAACTCCCCGCCTTCCTCAAGGGCATTCGTACCCGCTACCAGCGCGGCCTGCTCAGTTTCCTGCGTAACCCGGACGATCCGGCAGGGCCTCAGGCCATGCACGAAGCGCTGGCCAGCATCGAACAAACCCAGACCGTGCCCGCACACCGGACCTTCTGGTGGGCTGCGCTCGGCCTGACTGAAAGCCTGCTCCACAAGGGGCTGGAAAACAGCATCAGCATCAAGCAGCTGTGCGGCAGCATTGATCAGCAAATCCGCCGCCTGGCGGAAGGCTCGCCCAAGGTAGCGGAACGCCTGTTGCGCGATGTGCTGTATTTTGTCGCCCGCAGCGAGGCGGTCAGCGATCGCGTACGCGAAATCCAGGATCTGTTCGAGCTGGAGGCTTACGTTCCGCGCGCGGACAGCGTGCAGCAGCAGGCCGAAGCCGAGCAGCAGCGCCAGCAGCCTTTGCTGCGCGAGCTGCGCGACATTCTTGCGCCGGCAAAGGATGCCTGGCTTAAATTCACGGCCGGCAGCGCGGACAGCCTGGCCAATTTGCGTGCCCAGTCCCGCCGTCTTGCGGAAAAAGCAGCCGCACTCGACAACCCCCCGCTCGATCAGCTGCTGCAGCAGATCAATGCAGGCGCTGAGGCGCTTGCCAGCGCGCCTGGCATAATGAACGAAATGGTGGCAATGGAAATGGCCACCGCCCTGCTGCTGGCAGAGAACAACCTGGAAAATTACCTCGGGGCGACAGCCGAATTCAGCCGCCAGTCCGAGGTCCAGACACGGCGCCTGCAAGCAAGCCTGCAGGGCACGCTGGACGAAGAGGAAATTGCCGACATCCCGCTGCTCGACGAAATCTCCCGCCAGGCGCAGGAAAAGCTGCTGCTCGCCCAGGTCGGCCAGGAGATACAGTCCAACCTGCAGCATATCGAACAGGTGCTGGACAGCTTCTTCCGCGACACTTCCAGACGCGACGACTTGCCAGGCCTGAAGCCCTTCCTGAAGCAGGTCTATGGCGCCCTGAAAATTCTCGATCTGGAGCCTGCGGTCAAACTGCTGGACGAGTGCGAGAGCCTGATCAACGGCTTCTCCCAGCCAGGCCATGAACCCCGGCAGGAGCAACTGGAGCAGGTCGCCGAAGGCCTGAGCAGTCTCGGCTTTTACGTCGAATCCATCCAGCGCGGCCGTACCGATGCAGTGCAAATCATTGATGAAGCGATGGCCCGCCTCAGACCCGAGACAGCCCCTGCTGCAGCAGAACCGGAGCCTGAAGAAGAAATCACGGGCAGCGCAGCCGCTCCACAGCCTGGGCAGCCAGCGGTCGAAGGCGATGAAAGCTCGTATGTCGAGGCCGGACTGGATGAGCAGAAACATCGCGCCCAAGAGCTGCTCCAGCAATGGCAGCAAAATCCGGAAGACGAGCTGGCACGGAACGAATTGCACCAGCAGCTCACCAGCCTGCAGCAGGATGCTGATCTGGTCGCCGATGCCGAGCTCAAGTCCCAGGCTACCGAGGCCAAACGCCTGCTGGAAGAATCAGCCGCGCCCACCATCGAGCTGGCAGCCGCCGCAGCCGCGCTGGCCGCACCCAGGATGGCCGTCGCCGCGCCTTCTGCTGAAATCGCGCGCCTTGCCCAGGAAACGGACGAGACAGTCGATGCCGAAATGCTCGAAATCTTCCTCGAAGAAGCCGACGAAGTGCTCGCCACGGTCAACGAAAACCTGGCCATCTGCCATGGGCAGCCCAGCGACAGGGATGCCCTGACCACGCTGCGGCGCAGTTTCCACACCCTCAAGGGCAGCGGACGCATGGTCGGGCTTTGGGAACTGGGCGAGGTCGCCTGGGCCATCGAACAGGTCATGAACAAGTGGCTGCAGGAAGAAAAACACGCCACCCCGGAACTGCTTGCCCTGCTCGGGCAGGCCTACGAACACTTCAGCGGCTGGGTTTCAGGGCTCAAAATCCATGGCGCAGTCAAGGTCGAGGCGGATGCCCTGGTGGCAGAAGCCGAGCGCCTGAGAACCGGTGCCGCTGCGGTACCTCCCCCAGTCAGCGCTGAACCTCCCGCGGCAGAAGAAGCTGCCGCCGTGCCAGAGCCGTTCGAGGCCATCGCAGAAGAAATCGCCGTACCTGAAGAACAGGAAATCACTGCCAGCACTGCGCCTCAAGCCGTTGAGGAAGAGATCACGCTATTACCTCCGGCCGAAGAGCCAGCCGCAGAAGCGGAGACGGCTGAAGTACCCCTGCCTGAAGAAGCCGTTTCCACCGAGGGCGAACACATGGAGGCGGCAGAAAGCGGCGAGGAAATAGCCGCGGAACTGACGGAAGGCGCGCTTGAACTGGCGCCGGAAGCGCCTGAAGCAATCGAGCCCGGCAGTGAAGAAGCGCCCTTCGAGGCAGCAAACGAGGAAGCCCCTCCCGAAACAGGCATCCCCGAAGCGGAAGCCGCGCCAGAGGAAGTCGAGGTATCCGTCGGCTCGGTCAGCCTGCCCCTCGCCCTGTACAAGATTTTCATTAACGAGTCGGGGCAGCATCTTGCCGCCCTGCAGCACCATTTCGACGCCCTCAGCCAGAACCCGGATACACCCGTGCAGCATGACTTCATGCGCGCCGCGCATACCCTGTGCGGCATTTCACGCACCGTGGGCTTCCCTGTCATTGCCGACCTGGGCTTCCCGCTGGAACTGTGGCTGCAAGAGCTGCTGCAGCACCCCGCGCCGGTGACGGACAAGCAGCACAAGGTCATGGGCGATACCATTGCCGCGCTGCACAAAATGATCGATACCATTCGCGGCAACAAGGAACCCAAACCCGCGAAGCAACTGATCCGCTCCCTGCAGGCCTTGCTGAAGAAAGCCCAGGCGGCGCGCATACCCGCAGAGCCAGCAGCAGTGGAAGAACCGCTTGCAGCACCCGTGCCTGCGGCCGCAGCAGCAGATCAGCAAATTGCTCCGGTCATTGCTGCTGCCGTCCAAGAGACTGCCCTCCAGGCCGCCGCGAAAACCGGGCCGGAGCGGCGCGCCATCCGCGATGATATCGACGCTGAGCTGCTGCCCATCTTCCTTGAGGAAGCCGAGGATCTGTTCCCGCTTGTCGGCACCGAACTGCGTGCGTGGCGCAGCAACACCTCGGACAGCCAGGCATCGAACAACCTGCAGCGGGCACTGCACACCATCAAGGGCAGCGCCCGCATGGCAGGCGCCATGCGCCTGGGCGAACTGACCCACAACATGGAGGCGCAAGTCCTTGCCGCAGCGGAATCCGGCCACCTGCCGCCGGACCTGTTCGATACGCTGGAAAACGAATTCGATCGCATGGGCGACGTGCTCGACCATCTGCGCCACGGCACGCCCCAGGAAGAAACCGTTGCTCCATCCGCTGCCAGGATCACGCCCGCAGCGGCAACCGCCACTGCCGCTGCGGCACTGGCAGCCGAACCCGAAGCGGCGGCCAAGGCCATGCTGCGGGTACGCGCCGACGTGGTCGACCGGCTGGTGAACGAGGCAGGCGAAGTCAGTATCGCGCGCTCCCGCATCGAGGGGGAAATGCAGGGCTTCAAGCGCTCGCTGTTCGACCTTACAGAAAGTATCAGCCGCCTGCGCAACCAGCTGCGCGAAATCGAGATTCAGGCCGAAAGCCAGATGCAATCGCAGCTCTCGCATGCCAAGGAAAGCAACGCCGACTTCGACCCGCTGGAATTCGACCGCTTTACCCGCCTGCAGGAAGTCACCCGCATGATGGCGGAAAGCGTCAACGACGTCGCCAGCGTGCAGCACAACCTGCTCAAGAATCTGGATGAAACCGAGGCAGCCCTGCTGGCCCAGTCGCGCATGACCAAGGATCTGCAGCAGGAGCTGCTGCGCACCCGCATGGTGCCCCTTGCCAGCATATCGGAGCGGCTCTACCGCGTCGTGCGCCAGACCTCGAAGGAACTGGGCAAGCGCGCCAACCTGGACATCATTGGCGAACAGGTGGAACTGGACCGCAGCGTGCTGGAGAAGATAACGGCACCGTTCGAGCACCTGCTGCGCAACGCCGTCGACCATGGCCTGGAAAGCCAGGACCAGCGCCTTGCCGCAGGCAAGCTGGAAACCGGTTCCATCGAGCTTCAGGCGCGCCAGGAAGGAAACGAAATCCTGATCACCCTGAGCGACGACGGACGCGGCATCGACCTGGCCGGAATCCGCGCCAAGGCAGTGGAACAGGGCCTGCTGGCTGCCGACGCCGAAGCGGCGCCGGCTCAGCTGATAGAACTGATTTTCGCCCAGGGCTTCTCCACCGCTGCCGAAGTCACCCAGGTTTCCGGCCGCGGCATCGGCATGGACGTGGTGCGCAATGAAATCGCCAGCTTGGGCGGGCGCGTCGAGGCGGCTTCGGAAGCGGGCAAGGGCACGACATTCAGCATCTACCTGCCGCTCACCCTGGCCGTCACCCAGGCGGTGCTGGTGCGCAGCGGGAACACGGTCTATGCCCTGCCTTCGACCATGGTGGACCAGGTGCAGGAACTGAAAGCCAACGCGCTGGCGGACGTTTACCGGAAACAGGAAGTGCTGTGGCAGGGCAATCACTACCCGCTGCATTATTTCCCGCGCCTCCTGGGCGATCTTGAATCGGTCCCTGCGGTGCAGCGCTACACCACCATCATGCTGCTGCACAGCGGCGTTCAGCGGGTAGCCATCCACGTGGACGAACTGATCGGCAACCGCGAAATCGTGGTCAAGAACATCGGGCCGCAACTGGCCCGCGTGCCGGGGATCGCCGGTGCCACGGTGCTGGGCAACGGCAAGGTGGTGCTGATTCTGAACCCGGTGCAGCTCGCCCAGCGCCATGACATCCCGGCCCTGGTAACGCAGCAGGCGGCGGCGCCGGCCGCCGGGCAGCCCACCGCCGCCGCGCCGGTTGTCATGATCGTGGATGACTCGCTCACCGTGCGCAAGATCACCAGCAAGCTGCTGACCCGCGAGGGATACCTGGTCGTCACTGCCAAAGACGGCGTGGATGCGCTGCAGGCACTGGAAGACGTGACGCCCCAGGTGATGCTGGTGGATATCGAAATGCCGCGCATGGACGGCTTCGAACTGACCAAGAACGTACGCGGCAATGCCAAGACCGCGCACATCCCGATCATCATGATCACCTCGCGCACTGCGGAAAAACACCGCAACTACGCGCAGGAGCTGGGAGTCAACGTGTATCTGGGCAAGCCGTACCAGGAAGAGGAACTGCTGGGCTACATCTCGGGCTTCGTGAAAGGCAGCCTGCACTGACCACAAATCCCTTCCCCATCAGGGGGAAGGGCTGGGGTGGGAGCGGGTTGACTACACGGCAGCCCAGTTCACCACACCGCTATAGGCCGTCGCCAGCACCACCACGCCGAACACGATGCGATACCAGGCAAAGACCGAGAAGTCATGCCTGGAGATAAAGCGCAGCAAACCCTTCACCGCCAGAAAAGCGCTGATGAAAGAAGCCACGAACCCCACCGCGAACATGCCGAGATCGTCCGCCTGCAACAGATCGCGGTGCTTGTAGAGATCGTAAAGCGTCGCCGCGATCAGGGTTGGAATGGCAAGGAAAAAGGAAAATTCCGTGGCGGCACGGCGCGACAAGCCAAAAAACAGCCCTCCGATGATCGTCGCACCCGAGCGCGAGGTGCCAGGAATCAGCGCCAGCGACTGCGCCAGGCCGATTTTGAGGGCATCGCGCCAGTCCATCTCATCGACTTCCTGAATGCGGATCGCGTGCTGCCTGCGCTCCGCCCACAGGATCAGAACACCGCCAACGATGAAGGCCAGCGCCACCGGCACGGGGTGGAACAGATGTGTCTTGATCGCCTTGGCAAACAGCAGACCGAGCATGGCGGCGGGCAGAAACGCCACGATCAGGTTGGCCACGAAACGGCGCGCCCCGGCATCGTGCCCCAGGCCGCGCGCCACTGTCCACAGGCGCTCCCGGTACTCCCAGCACACCGCCAGAATGGCACCGGACTGGATCACGATCTCGAACAGCTTGCCCTTGTCGTCGTTGAAATCAAGCAGATCGCCGACCAGGATAAGGTGGCCGGTGCTGGAAATCGGGAGAAACTCGGTCAGACCCTCGACGATACCAAGAATCAGGGCCTTGAGCAGAAGAATGGCGTCCAAGATATTGGCTTTCTAATGGAAAGCCGCATTATAGCCCGGAAGCCGTCAGCGTTTCCCGCCGCCGGACTTATCTGACATATCATTAACCGGATAGGCTCGTGCAAAAGCCAGTATCACCTCGCGTACTACCCTGCGCCGGGGATGGAACGGGAATGCCGAGAAGCCGGCCTTCACCCCGTCGGTGCTGGTGCGATCTGGCCATTACGTGCCCCGGCTACGACGGCGGCGGGTGCTGGTGCACCTTCTACGAGGACCACCCGGAGTTGCCGAAACAGGGCAGGTTCAAGTGCGGGGTGTGTCATTCCTTCGTGACCGGCGGACACATCCAGTTCCTGGGCGACTCCGCCCATGTGCTCGCCGGCCAGATGGTCGATCTTCCAGAGTGGCCGGAGGGCGACGAATGACGAAGCCGCTCAAGTTCCCGGTCTATGACCCGGCCAGAGACGGCGACCGCTTCGAGTGGATCATCAAGCAGGCGGCCGTCCTGCACGAACAGCAGGCCAAGGAGCGCATGAACCGCCCGCGCTACGATCCGCTGACGGGGCGGCCATTCCTCAAGCCGCTGCCAGTTCCTCCGACAGCTCGGGATGCTTGACGATGAGCCGGAGCAGGCAGAGGACGCCCCCCGGAGGCGCGAACCGCCCCTGTTCCCAATCACGCAGCGTCGCCACAGGGGTTTCGATGCGGTCTGCGAAGGCCGCTTGCGTCAGGCCGGACTTTTCCCGCGCTTGGCGCACAAGGATTTGCTCTGGCGTGGTAACACGGCCAATCCCTGCCTTTGCCTCTGCGAGCGCCTGACGCAGGTCAGGCAGAGCTTCACCGGCATCGGCCTCGATAGCCGTTGCCACCTTCTCAACGTCGATTTTCTTGATGCCCATGTCACACCACCTTTTTGATTTCGGCGGGAAGCATATTGGCGCGTTCGGCCTTGGCATACGCCGCCACCAGCAGCACCACTTCCTGCTCGGTCAGATTGAAGTAGATCACCCGCGCACCGCCTGACTTGCCAGACCCGGAACGACTCCAGCGAACCTTGCGTGCTCTATCCGCACCGGGGATCACGTCCCCCGGCCAGCGGGTTCGCTGCAATCCAGTCGATGAAGGCCAGCCGCTCGTCTTCTGACCACAGTTTCTCGGCCTGCTTCTGGAATGTCGGGGTTTCGATCACGGTGCGCATGAGTTTAACTATACGGGAATCCCGTACAATGTCAAGCAAGATCAAGATAAGGCATGCCTCATACCCGCTTCGGTGCCCGCTTACAATCAAACCTTGAAGCGATAGCCTCCTGCTGGGATAATGTCATGATCACGGTGCCGTCAGCACCGACCTCCACTCCAGCGAAGGAAAAAGCGGGTAGTAAAGCGGGTATCGATCGGCGGCAAAGCAGGCGACAGCCTGATAAATCAAATGGTTAGGCTAAAATGCTGCTGATGATCGACAACTACGATTCATTCACCTACAACCTGGTGCAGTACTTCGGCGAGCTGGGCGAGGATGTGCGGGTGTACCGCAACGACGAGATCACCGTGGAACAGGTGGCGGCGCTCAGGCCGGACCATATCGTGATTTCACCCGGCCCCTGCTCACCGGCCGAAGCCGGGATTTCGGTGGCGGTGATTCAGGAATTCGCCGGCAAGGTGCCGCTCCTGGGCGTGTGCCTCGGCCACCAGAGCATCGGGCAGGCGTTCGGCGGCAAAATCATTCACGCCAAGCAGCTCATGCACGGCAAGACCTCGCTGATCCACCACAAGGATGTGGGCGTGTTCAAGGGGCTGCCCAACCCCTTCACCGCCACGCGCTATCACTCGCTGGTGATCGAGCGCGAAACCATCCCGGATTGCCTGGAAATCACCGCCTGGACCGACGACGGCGAGATCATGGGGGTGCGCCACAAGACCCTGCAGGTTGAGGGCGTGCAGTTCCATCCCGAATCCATTCTGACCGAGCATGGCCACCAGATGCTGGCCAACTTCCTCGAGGAGAAGCGCGCATGATGACGCCCGTCAACCCCCACCCCTGCCCTCCCCCGCAAGCTGGAGCACCCGCAGAGGGCGTCCCCGCCGGGATTGGCGACATAGTCGCTCAATCCGGCGGGAAGGGAGACGCAGGCTTGCTTCGCAAGTTTTCCGTTAGAGAGGCGCTCACCCGGCTGATCGAGCAGCGCGAGATTTTTCATGACGAGATGCTGTCCCTGATGCGCCAGATCATGAGCGGGGAGGTCTCCCCGGCGCAGATCGCCGCCATCCTGATGGGGCTGCGGGTAAAGAAGGAAACAGTGGGGGAAATTTCCGCCGCCGCCCAGGTGATGCGCGAGTTCGCCACCAAGGTGCCGGTAAAAAACACCGGACATCTGGTCGATACCTGCGGCACCGGGGGCGACGCGGCGCACACCTTCAACATCTCCACCACCGCCGCCTTTGTCGCCGCCGCCGCCGGGGCGCGCGTGGCCAAGCACGGCGGGCGTTCGGTGTCCTCCACCTGCGGTTCGGCCGACGTGCTGGAAGCGCTGGGCGTCAACCTCAACCTCACGCCGGAACAGGTTGGCCAGAGCATCGACGAGATCGGCATCGGCTTCATGTTCGCGCCCAACTTCCACGGCGCCATGAAATACGCCGCGCCGGTGCGGCGCGAGCTGGGGGTGCGGACGATTTTCAACGTGCTGGGTCCGCTCACCAATCCTGCCGGTGCCAGCAACCAGGTCATGGGCGTATTCCACCCCGACCTGGTCGGCATCCAGGCGCGCGTGCTGCAGCGCCTCGGCAGCCATCACGTGATGGTGGTGCACGGCAGCGACGGCCTGGACGAGATCACCCTCTCCGGCGAGACGCTGGTCGCCGAGCTGAAGGATGGCGAAGTCAGCGAATATGCCCTGCATCCGCGCGAGTTCGGTTTCGAGACCTGCGATCTGGAGGTGCTTAAGGTGTGGGATGCCGCCCAGGCCAAGGACATGCTGCTCGGCGTGCTCGACAATCTGCCCGGCCCGGCCCGGAACATCGTGCTGCTCAACGCCGGAGCCGCGATTTATGTTGCCGGATGTGCGGAAACCCTTGCGGAAGGCATCGCCAAGGCGCATGCAGCGATTGAAAGCGGCGCGGCGCGCGAAAAACTGCGCCAGCTGGTGGAAATTTCAAACAGCTTCAAGGGAGCCTGAATCCATGCCCGATATCCTGAACAAAATCATCGCGGTCAAGGAAGCCGAGGTGGCGCGCGCGGTGGAGAAAAAGTCTTACGCCGCCATCCGCGCCGAGGCCGGAGCGATGCCGCCGGCGCGCGATTTTTCCGGCGCCATGCGCGGCAAGATCGCGGCGGGAAAACCGGCCGTGATCGCCGAGATCAAGAAAGCCAGTCCCTCCAGGGGCATCATCCGGGAAAATTTCGACCCGGCGGCAATTGCCAAGAGCTACGAACAGCACGGCGCGGCATGCCTGTCAGTGCTCACTGACACCCAGTTCTTCAAGGGCAGCAAGAATGACCTGATCGAAGCGCGCAACGCCTGTGCCCTGCCGGTGCTGCGCAAGGACTTCATGATCGATCCCTACCAGATCTGCCGTGCCCGCACCATCGGCGCCGACTGCATCCTGCTCATCGTGGCCGCGCTGGACCTGCCGCGCATGCGGGAGATGGAAGCGGTGGCGCATGAACTCGGCATGGCGGTGCTGGTCGAGTCCCACGACGCAGCCGAGCTGGAACTGGCGCTGCAGCTCAAGACGCCGCTGATCGGCATCAACAACCGCAACCTGCGCACCTTCGAAACCCGGCTGGAAACCACGCTGGAACTGCTGCCGCGGATTCCCAAGGACCGCATCGTGATCACCGAAAGCGGCATCCTCAAGGCGGAAGACGTGCAGCGCATGCGTGAAAATAATGTCAACGCCTTCCTGGTGGGCGAGGCTTTCATGCGCGCTGAAGATCCCGGTGTGGAGCTGGCGCGGCTGTTTGCTTAAGGCACTTCCGCTGCCGGCATCCTCGCCAAAATAATCGCCGTCTTCTTCGCCAGCCCCCGTGCATTGCGATGCGCGTCGTAATAGCGCGGATTGGGCACCATGGCGGCGAGCTTGGCAGCCTGCTCCGCACTCAGATTGTTTGCGCTGGTCCTGTAGTAGTAGCGCGAGGCCGCTTCCGCGCCGAACACGCCGTTGCCCCACTCGATCACGTTGAGATAGATCTCGAAAATACGCCGCTTCGACATCATCTGCTCCAGCATCAGGGTGATCACGGCTTCTTCTCCCTTTCGCCAGAAAGCCTTGCGGGACGAGAGGAACAGGTTCTTTGCCAGCTGCTGGCTGATGGTGGAACCGCCGGCGACGATCCTGCCCTTTTTCAGATTCTTTTCGTAGGCCTTCTGGATGCCTTCCCAGTCGAAGCCTTCGTGATCGACGAATTTGGCGTCTTCGGAAGCGATCAGCGCGCGCTTGAGGTGGGGTGAAATGCGGTTGTAGGGCACCCATTTGTGGCGCAGCCCGGCGTCCGGGTTTTTTTCCTGCATTTCCGCCAGGCGCGTGTCCATGAAGGCGCTGGTGGAGGGGTTGTGATCAACCCACCACCAGATATGCGCGAAAATCCATGCCTGGTACAGCACCACGACTGCAAGCAGAATCAGCGCCCCGCGCCACAGCACGCGCCATAGGAATTTCATAGGGTTTTCAGCATTTCCCTGACGGGCGCGGTGTCCGGCCGCACGCCGCGCCACAGGAAAAACGATTCCGCCGCCTGCTCCACCAGCATGCCAAGCCCGTCCGCGAGCTGTGCTGCGCCATGGGTCTGGGCAAACTGCAGGAAGGGGGTCAGGCCCTTGCCGTACATCATGTCATAGGCCAGGCTACCGGGCGAGAACACGCCTCCAGGAAGGGGGGGGAGTTCGCCCGAAAGGCTGCTGGAAGTGGCGTTGATGACGAGGTCGAAATGACAGCCTGCCAGGCTGCCGTATTCGCCGCTGGAAATGTCGCCGTGGGGTAGGAACAGCTGGGCCAGTTCGTGCGCTTTGTCGGGTGTGCGGTTGGCGATCGCGAACAGCGCCGGGTATTGTTTCAGCAGCGGCAGGATCACGCCCCGCGCCGCCCCCCCCGCACCCATGAGGAGGATCTTTTTGCCGCGGATGGCAAAGCCGAGGTTGCTGGTGATGTCGCGCACCAGGCCGGCGCCATCGGTGTTGTCGCCCAGGATTCCGCCATCCTCGAATTTGAGCGTATTGACCGCCTGCGCCAGCTGGGCGCGTTCAGTCAGGCGGGTGGCCAGCCGCCATGCTTCCTGCTTGAACGGCACGGTCACATTGAGTCCTTTTCCACCCGCCTGGCGGAATTCCTGCACTGTCCTGGCAAACCCGTCTAGTGGCGCAAGCAGCGCGGTATAGCTCAGGTCCTGCCCGGTTTGGCGCGCGAATTCGGCGTGAATCAGGGGGGATTTACTGTGGGCGACGGGGTTGCCCACTACCGCGTAACGGTCGGTCATGATGTTCCCTAATGCTCTTTATCTCAGGGTGTGCATTCTACCTTAGGGTAGAATGTCCATTAACAGCTTTCTCGAGTAAGTTGTAGCCAGAAAAAATATTTTCAGAGGGGGTTAATAATGTTGCGGGCAATGCCGTTTTTCCTGTTTCTGGCGGTGCTGGCGAGTGCCGGTCCGGCCTGCTCTGCGGAGGGTTTGACACTGGCCGCGGTTCCTTCGGACAGCGAGCGCTTCGCGGATGTCGAGACCTTGGGCCGGTATCAGGCGCTCGCCAGATATCTGGGCACGCAGCTGAACGCACCGGTCAATTTCACCCCCGTGGCGAATCCGTTTACTGCAGCGAAACGCGCCAGCCGTGGCGAGTACGACATGATCATCGCGCCTGCCCATACCATCGCCAGCGTTTTGAAAGCCGGTTACAACCCGGTATGCAAGGAAGGCGGTACGGTGGAAACCGTTTTTGTCGCCGCGCAGAATTCGAAGTGGAGCAACATCAAGGACGCTGGCGGAACGAAACTGGGCTTGCCGCCTTTCGAGTCGATCCAGGCCAGCCTGGCGCGCGGAGAACTGAACTCCAAGTCGGTGGAAACCAGGAAGCATTTCAAGGAAGCACGTTATTTCCGCAGCCAGGAAGCCCAGCTCTTTGCGCTTGAAATCAACAGCATGGATGTTGTCGCCGTGGATTCCGGCCTGGCGGAGAAATGGCTGAAATCGCACCCGGGCAAGATCATCCAGCGCACCGCCGAGGCGCCTAAAATGGCCTTTGCCGTGAATTCCAGGCGGATCAGCCCGGAGCAGGAGAAAAAAATCGAGAGCGCCCTGTTGAAATACAATGAAGCCGAAATCCACGCCCAAAAGAAGATGGCCTTTTCGCCGGCCAAGCGCGAGGAGTTTGCGGCAATTTCCTCCCTGCTCAACACCACGCCCAAGGAACTGGCCGGCGCGCATGTGATCGGCGCCAGGCAGGCCAGCGACCTGATTGCGAAAGGTGTGGCCGTGATCGACGCGCGTAACGAGGCCGAATATGTGGACGGGCATATCAAGGGCGCGCTGCTTGTTCCCTACCAGGAGGTCAGCGCGAAGGAAGTCGGCTTTGATGCCGCGGAAGACAAATTCGATCTGGCCAGGCTGCCCCAGGACAAGAATGCTGCCATGCTGCTCTATTGCGACGGCACGCCTTGCTGGAAGAGCTACAAGGCATCGGTGGTGGCGATCCGGAACGGCTACAGCAATGTCTACTGGTTCCGCGGCGGTTATCCGGAATGGAAAGCCGCCGGTTATCCGCTTGAAACTGGCAAAAACAAGTAGGATCGTTCCAACGGAGTTGTTGTGGAAGAACATGGCGTAAAACCGGACTCGCCCAAGGGGGCTGGGCACCACTATCACGAAGCGAAAAAAGTCACCCTGGTCAGCGTCGTCGTGAATATCGCGCTGACCTTGTTGCAGATCGTGGTCGGCATCATCGGCAAGTC
Organism: Nitrosomonadales bacterium; assembly: GCA_003104895.1. Lineage (GTDB taxonomy): Bacteria > Pseudomonadota > Gammaproteobacteria > Burkholderiales > Sulfuricellaceae > Sulfurimicrobium. The sequence goes on along the minus strand of PQAG01000186.1, from coordinate 8,679 downwards.
CTCGGCGCTGGTCGCAGATGGCATGCATTCACTATCGGACCTTCTGTGCGACTTCCTGGTGCTGTTTGCCAACCGCCATGGCTCGAAAGATGCGGACAAGGATCATCCCTACGGCCACGCCCGGATCGAAACCGCGACCACGTTTGTGCTGGGCGTGATCCTGATGGGTACGGGCGCTGCTTTGCTGTGGGGCGCCGCGCAGCGCCTGCAGGACCCTGCGGCGCTGCAGAAGGTCCATTTCATGACGCTGTGGATTGCCGTGCTCACGCTGCTGGGCAAGGAGGGGCTGTTCCGCTACATGCTGCATGTGGCGCGCAAACTGCGTTCGCGCATGCTCGAGGCGAATGCCTGGCATGCGCGCTCGGACGCGGCTTCCTCGGTGATCGTGGTGGCGGGCATTGCCGGCAACCTGGCGGGGGTGACCTCGCTCGACCTGCTCGCGGCGGCACTGGTGGCCGCAATGATTTTCCGCATGGGCTGGAAACAGGCTTACCACGCCCTGATGGAGCTGATTGATACCAGCCTGGACGAAAAGGAAGTAGCTGCGATCAGGACGACCCTGCTGGCGACGCCCGGCGTGCGCGGCTTGCATGAACTGCGAACGCGGCGCATGGGCGACCGCGCCCTGGTCGACGCGCATGTGCTGGTGGATCCGAAGATCAGCGTTTCCGAGGGACATTATGTGGCGGAAACGGCGCGCGCCCGGGTGGTCAAGGCCCATGGTGCGCTCGACGTGATGATTCATATCGATCCCGAGGATGACTCGGCGGTCAAGCGCAGCCTGCACCTGCCGCCGCGAGAGGTGCTGCTGGCTCACCTGGAGCAGCAATTGGCCATGCCGCTACCCCTCTCCTGCCGTGTCGCCCTGCATTATCTGGATGGCAGGGTGGAGGCGGACATTTTTCTCGCTGGCCCGGCGCCAGACGATGCGTTTGCAAGAGCCGCAGCCGCTTTGCCCGCGGATGATCCCTATTTTGGCGCAATCCGCTTGTTTCATGAACTTGCACCATGATGGTGCAATTGTGAGGCGAATGCCTTATTGTGGTGCAGCAATTTTTCTGCATCCCCTGTAACTGATTATGGCAAAATAGCTTTTTTTGCATTAGCGCGTGGCATGTTTCGTGCTATTGGGTGGGCTCACAGAATTTATTACCCGTTATTTCGTTTAGGAGAAAAATATGGCGGTTGCTGACGTTTTAAAAATGATCAAGGACAATGAAGTCAGATTCGTTGATCTGCGTTTTACCGACACGCGCGGCAAAGAGCAGCACGTTACCATTCCCTCCCACGTGGTGGATGAGGGCTGGTTCGAGAACGGCCATGCTTTCGACGGCTCATCCATCGCCGGCTGGAAAGGCATCCAGGCTTCCGACATGCTGCTGATGCCGGATCCGGACACCGCCAACATGGACCCGTTCTTCGATGAGTCCACCCTGATTATCAGTTGCGACGTGGTCGAGCCCTCCGACGGCAAAGGCTACGACCGCTGCCCGCGCTCCATCGCCAAGCGCGCCGAAGCCTACCTGAAATCCACCGGCATTGGCGACACCGCCTATTTTGGTCCTGAGCCGGAATTCTTCATTTTTGATTCCGTGACCTGGCATGCCGACATGTCCGGCGCTTCGGTTGCGATCGAGTCCGAAGAAGCGGCCTGGTCTTCCAAAGCCCGTCTCGAAGGCGGCAACATGGGCCACCGTCCGGGCGTCAAGGGCGGCTATTTCCCGGTGCCTCCGGTCGACTCCTTCCAGGACATCCGCTCCGCCATGTGCCTGGCGCTGGAAGAAATGGGCGTGCCGGTCGAAGTGCATCACCACGAAGTGGCGACTGCCGGCCAGTGCGAAATCGGCACCAAGTTCAGCACCCTGGTCAAGCGCGCCGACTGGACCCAGATCACCAAGTACGTGGTGCATAACGTGGCCCACGCCTATGGCAAGACCGCGACCTTCATGCCCAAGCCTATCGTGGGCGACAACGGTTCCGGCATGCACGTGCACCAGTCGATCTGGAAAGAAGGCAAGAACCTGTTTGCCGGCAACGGCTACGGCGGCCTGTCCGAAACCGCCCTGTACTACATCGGCGGCATCATCAAGCACGCCCGCGCGCTGAACGCAATCACCAACCCCGGCACCAACTCCTACAAGCGTCTGGTGCCCGGCTTCGAAGCTCCCGTGATGCTGGCCTACTCCGCCAAGAACCGCTCCGCCTCGATCCGCATTCCGCACGTCGCCAGCGACAAGGCGCGCCGCATCGAGACCCGCTTCCCGGATCCTTCCTCCAACCCGTACCTGTGCTTCTCCGCCCTGCTGATGGCCGGCCTGGACGGCATCCAGAACAAGATTCATCCGGGCGATGCCATGGACAAGAACCTGTACGACCTGCCGCCGGAAGAAGAGAAGCTGATCCCGACCGTGTGCTCGTCTCTCGACCAGGCGCTGGATTACCTGGACAAGGACCGCGAGTTCCTGACCCGCGGCGGGGTGTTCTCCAATGACTGGATCGATGCCTTCATCACGCTGAAGATGGAAGAAGTCACCCGCTTCCGCATGACCACGCATCCGGTCGAGTTCGACATGTACTACAGCCTGTAATCCGGCTGCTGCATCACGAAAAAGGGCGCTGAAGCGCCCTTTTTCATTTTGGATCAAGGAGAAGCTGGCCGATAAGCCGGGTTCTGTCGTGGACAGTCATTCCTCTAGGCGCTGGATTGCTCCAGCGCTCAAGCAGCCTACCCGGGGACAACGCGAGCAGCGCCAGTGCCCCCCTATTTGGCCTTGCTCCGGATGGGGTTTAGCCTGCCATTCCTGTTGCCAGGAACGCGGTGAGCTCTTACCTGGCGGAGGCTTTCGCCCCCGCCCGCCCTCCTTGCGGAGTGCGCGCCTTTTAGCTCCGGCATAACCTGCAAGCAGGTGAGCCTTTACTGAAAGGCGCTAGCGCGCCTTTTCAACCTTGCCTGATCCCTTGCGGGCCATCGGCGGTGTGTTTTCTGTGCCACTTTCCATCGCCTCGCGGCGTCCGGCCGTTAGCCGGCATCCTGCTCTGTGGAGCCCGGACTTTCCTCTGCATGGAAAACCATGCAGCGACTGCCTAGCCAGCTTCAGCTTGGATTTTAGCATGATTCGTGATATAAATCCCGACCAAGTTAGTCAACAATAGGATTTGCCATGGCACCAGATCTCTACAGCCTCAGTGCCACCGTCCAGCATAACTGCCACATCAGCGATGCCCTGCATGCGCGCAACTACACCATGTGCACGTATTTGCTCAAGATGCGCGAATACTACCGCTGGGAGCGCCGTTTCCCTTTCAACGCCACCTTGCCCAAGGAAGAGCTGGGCGACTGGCTGAGCCATCGCGAAACCTTATGGGAGGAGCTGGAAGAACAGGAATTTGAAGCCATCCGCGTGAAGAAGCACAAGCTGGACCCGTTTGAGACCGCGGCCATCAACCAGGAACTGCTCCCTCATGGACTGGTTTACAGCGGAGGATATGGCGGCCATGCGGCGCCGCATTTCTTTCTTGCCGACCTGATACGCGCCGAACAGCGGGAAGGTCTGCCGGTGCTGATTGCCGGCCGCGAACATGCGCGCGACATGGCGGCGCCGCCCGCCATGCTGCTGGACGGCACGCTGTTCATCCGGCGCGAATCCATGCGCCGCATGTTGTGGGAGAAGATCGAGGAATGGCGCTGGAAGCAAAAGCAGGATGCCATGGCGCGCGCGATGGCCTGCTACGGTTTCGAGGACGATTTCGAGCGCGCACTCGAGCAGATGACGGATAACGAGGTCGAATCAGCCCTGCTGCATGAGATCGGCGAGTGGCGGGCGGAGCAGCGCCTGGGCGCAGACTGGGGAAATTTGCTGCTGGCCCTTGCCGGCACACGCGGAGAGCTGGTTGCGCGCGCGGTGCGCGACCATCTGGCAGACTGCGTTTCCACCCTGCCTGCCCTGCTGGAGCAGGGGCATGAAGCCAGCCTGCATTTCTACTTCGCCAATCTCGGCGGCATGCGGCGGGAACTCTTTCCAGAACTGAACGACGCCTACCGGCAGTGGAACGAAGGGGGCCGCATGCAAGCACTGAGCGCCACTGTGAGCAAGGGCGCTGAACGCTGGCAGGAAACGTCACTGCGTCTGCTTGAAATACACCGCGATCGTCCTGAAACATGCGCCGAGGAGATCGGCCGCATGTATGAAAAATAGGGCTTAGGCCAGTTTCCAGGCTATCTTTTCACCCGCCCGCAGCGGGATCAGCGTTTCGCCCCCGAAAGGCAGTTCTGCCGGCACTTGCCAGCTTTCCTTGCGCAGGGTGATTTTTCCCGTATTGCGCGGCAGGCGGTAGAAGTCCGGGCCATGGAAACTGGCAAAGCCTTCCAGCTTGTCCAGGGCATTGGCCGCCTCGAATACCTCTGCATAGAGTTCCAGCGCGGCATGGGCGGTATAGATGCCGGCGCAGCCGCAGGCCGATTCCTTGGCGTTTCTGGCGTGCGGCGCGCTGTCGGTGCCGAGAAAGAACTTGGGGTTGCCGCTGGTGGCGGCGCCAACCAGGGCCCAGCGGTGTTCTTCCCGCTTCAGTACCGGCAGGCAGTACATGTGCGGGCGCATGCCGCCGGCGAACATGGCGTTGCGGCTGTAGAGCAGGTGATGCACGGTGATGGTGGCAGCGACATTCGGCGGGGCCGCCTTGACGAATTCCGCCGCCTGGCGCGTGGTGATGTGCTCGAACACCACCCTCAGGCGCGGGTAGCGGTCCAGCAGCGGCACCAGCACCTTGCCGATGAACACCTGCTCGCGGTCGAAGACGTCCACCAGGGGGTGGGTGTCCTCGCCATGCACCAGCAGCGGCAGGTCATGCTCCTGCATCGCCTCCAGCGCGGCGTGGCACTTGGCGATGCCGGTGACGCCCGAATCGGAATTGGTGGTCGCCCCTGCGGGGTAGAGCTTAACCCCATGCACCATGCCGCTGGCCTTGGCGCGGGCGATTTCCCCGGGCGGGGTGTTGTCGGTGAGATACAGCGTCATCAGGGGCTGAAAACCGGAACCGCCGGGAAGTGCGTCGAGAATGCGCTGGCGGTAGGCCAGGGCCAGCCCGGTGGTGGTGACGGGAGGGCGCAGGTTGGGCATGACGATGGCGCGCGCGAAGCAGCGCGCCGTATCGGCCACCACGGCCTGCATGTGCGCGCCGTCGCGCAGGTGCAGGTGCCAGTCGTCGGGGCGGGTAAGGGTCAGGGTGTCCATAACGTGATCCATTAAAAGCCTGTGCTCATTTTAACTGCAGGGCGAGGTCATACAGGGCATTTTTCTTCTCGCCGCTGATCTCGGCCGCCAGCTTGACCGCCAGCTTGAGCGGCAGTTCGGCCAGCAGCAGTTGCAGGATGCGCTGCGCCTCCAGGCTGATGCCTTCTTCCGCTGCCGCCGCTCCAGACACCAGCAGCACGAATTCGCCGCGCTGGCGGTTGGGGTCGCCAGCCAGCCAGGCGGGCGCATCCGCCAGCTTGCAGGTGTGGATGCTCTCGAACAGCTTGGTGAGTTCGCGTGCAAAGGTGATCTCCCGTTCGCCGCCAAATACCTTGAGAATATCCTCGACAGTTTCCACGATGCGGTGCGGCGCCTCATAGAAGGCCAGGACATAGGGCAGTTCCCTGAGCATTTCCAGTTCCTTGCGCCGGGCGCCGGCCTTGGCGGGCAGAAAGCCGTAGAAGAGAAAGCGGGCGTCCTCCCTGCCCGCCGCGGAGAGCGCGCAAATGGCCGCATTCGGACCAGGCAGCGGGATCACCGGCAATCCCGCCGCGCGCACCGCCTGCACCAGTATCGCGCCCGGATCGCTGATGCCCGGCGTGCCGGCATCGGAAACCAGCGCCACGGTTTTCCCCTCCTGCAGGGCAGCGATGATTTTGGGCGCAGCGACCCGTTCGTTGTGCTCGTGCAGCGCCACCAGCCTGGCGGAAATCCCGTAATGGCCGAGCAGATGCGAGGTGTTGCGCGTGTCCTCGGCGGCAATGATGTCGGCGGACTTCAGCGCATCCAGGGCGCGCAGCGTGATGTCCCGCAAATTTCCAATCGGCGTGGCAACCACATATAATGTGCCTCTGTCATTTATAAGTCCCTGCTCTGGATGCAACGCTTCCTCACTTTCCTGTTGATGTTCTTCGCCGTGTCGCTTGCGGCTCATGCGGATGTCCCCGGAAGGCCGCTGATTGCAGAAACGCTGCCGTCGGCCAGTGCCGCGCCTGCGCCTCAGACCGAGGTCGAGTTATTCCCGCTGGCCGGAATTGAGCCACCCTCAGGGGCCAGCGTGGATTTGCCAGCCCCCCAGGCGGATGCCGCTTTGCCGGCAGCGGCCGGAAAGGCGCACATTGCCTTGCTGCTGCCGCTCAAATCCAGCGCCTTTGGCCGCGCCGCCGAAGTGGTCCGGCAGGGCTTCATGGCGGGCGTTTCAGCCCAGCCCGGCCGCCTGCCGGTCACAGTCTACCCCAGCAGCGACGATAGCGATGACATTGTGTCCACATACCGGCAGGCAACGCAAGCCGGAGCGAGCATGGTGGTCGGCCCCCTGACCCGGAATGGTGTTTCGGCCCTTGCCGCCAGTGCCGAAGTAAGCGTGCCAACGCTGGCCCTCAACCTGCCGGAACAGAGCGTTGAATTTCCGCCCCAGCTGTATGTGTTCGGCCTCGCGGCTGATCTGGAAGCCCGCCAGATGGCACGCACCGCATTTGGCGAAGGCAGAAGGAGCGCCACCGTGATCGCTTCCAGCGACTTGCTGTCGAAGCGTATCCAGCAAGCTTTTGCCGAAGAGTGGGCTGCGCTCGGCGGCGCGGCGGCCAGGCACCTGGTCTTTACCGGTTCCAATCCGGCCGAAATCCGCGATGCGCTGCGCAGGCAGGCGCCAAATGTGGTGTTTCTTGCCTTGAACAGCCGCGATGCGCGCCTCCTGAAACCTTTTCTGAACACAGACCTGCCCACTTATGCCACTTCGCAGATTTATGCCGGCAGCGGCAGCCTGCAGAAATATCATGACCTGAATGGCGTGCAGTTCGTTGACATGCCCTGGCTGTTGCAGCCGGATCATCTCGCGGTCATGGTATACCCGCGCCCGCAGTCCCCGCTCACGGCGGACATGGAGCGCCTTTATGCGCTCGGCATTGATGCATGGCGCCTGGCATTGCAGTTGCAGGCATCCCCGCCCGGCATGCCGTTCAGCCTGGATGGCGTCACCGGCCACCTCACGCTGGATGTCCGCTCGCACCTGATCGACCGCGATGGGGTGCGCGCCGAATTCAGCAACGGGGAAGCCGTTCTGCTGGCGCCGTGATGGACGCCGGCAAGGAGGCGGAAAATCATGCCGCATCATTTCTGCAAAGCCAGGGATTGCGCCTGGTGGCAAGGAATTACCGCTGCCGCATGGGTGAAATCGACCTCATCATGGAACATTGCGGCACGCTGGTGTTCGTGGAAGTGCGCCTGCGGCGCAGCGTAAATTTCGGCGGCGCGGCAGCCAGCATCACCGGGCACAAGCAACGCAAACTGATCCACGCCGCGCAGCACTATCTGCAGCAGCAGGCGAAGCAGCCGCCCTGCCGCTTTGATGCGGTGCTGATGGATGGCGGCAAGATTGAATGGATTAAAGATGCCTTTAGCGCTTAAAATCGCAACCCGAGCTTAATTTCTGATCGCGAACAATGGATATCGTTTCCCGCATTGGCCATCATTTCACCGACAGCGCCCACGTCAAGCTGCAGGCGCTGGACCTGCTTGCCGAGCCGGTCGCCACAGCAGCGGAGCGGGTGGTGCAATGCCTGCTGGCCGAGGGCAAGGTGCTGAGCTGCGGCAACGGCGGCTCGGCCGGCGATGCCCAGCATTTTGCCTCGGAAATGCTCAACCGYTTCGAGATGGARCGCCCCGGTCTGGCCGCCATGGCGCTCACCACCGACAGTTCGACCATCACCTCGATCGCCAACGATTACTCCTACGACCTGATCTTTTCCAAGCAGGTGCGCGCSCTGGGGCAGCCCCAGGACCTGCTGCTGGCGATTTCCACCAGCGGCAATTCGCGCAATGTGATCGAGGCCATCCAGGCTGCCCATGAGCGSGAAATGGGCGTGATCGCCCTCACCGGCAAGGGTGGAGGGCAAATGGCTGAACTTTTGCGCCCCGAAGACATCCATTTGTGTGTACCCTCGGATAGCACCGCCCGGATTCAGGAAGTACACCTGCTGGTCATCCACTGCCTGTGCGATGCCATTGACTGTTTATTACTCGGAGTTGAATAAATGCGCCGCTTTTTGCCTGTGCTGCTGTTTGCTGTCGTTCCCGCCCTGCAGGGCTGTTTCCCCGTCGTGGCCACGGGCGTGGGCGCCGGGGCGCTGATGGCGGGCGACCGCCGCACCTCCGGCATCTACATCGAGGAYCAGGGCATCGAGCTCAAGGCGGCCAGCCGCATCGAGGATAAATTCAAGTATGCCGTGCACGCCAACGTGACCAGCTTCAACCGCCATGTGCTGCTGACCGGCGAGGCGCCCARCGAAGAGGTGAAGCAGGAGGTGGGCCAGGTGGTGATGGGCGTGCCGAACGTGATCGACGTCACCAACGAAATGGCGATCGGGAATGTGGCGCCCTTCTCCGCGCGCAGCAACGACACCTACATCACTTCCAAGGTCAAGGGACGCATGATTGACGCCAACCGCTT
>PQAG01000185.1 GCA_003104895.1 Nitrosomonadales bacterium | reverse complement strand
GTCGACGGGGCGATCCATCGGGCGGCGGGGCCGGAACTGCTGCGCGAATGCCGCACGCTCGGCGGCTGCAACCCCGGCGGGGCCAAGCTCACCAAAGGGTACCGCCTGCCGGCCAAATACGTCATTCACACCGTCGGGCCGGTGTGGCAGGGCGGCGCCAGCGGCGAAGCGGCGACCCTGGCCTCCTGCTACCGGCGTGCGCTGGAAGTGGCGCAAGAATCCGGGCTGGCAAGCATCGCCTTTCCCGGCATCAGCACGGGTGCCTATGGCTACCCCCTTGAGCTTGCCGCCGCTATTGCGGTCGAGACCATGCGTTCCACCTTGCCCAGGTTCCCTTCGATTCGCGAAGTCATTTTCTGCTGCTTTTCAACCTCCGACCTCAAGGTCTACCAGCGCCTCCTCGGCGCCAGCCTGCCCTGACAAGCCAAACCACCGGGCCACCCGCCTTGGGGAAACGCTGATTTGATCCTCGGCCCCGTCATTGCGAGCGCAGCGAAGCAATCTCTGAACAATCGATAATTTAGCGATTGATTCGGCGTTTCGTTTCTCCCGGTGACGATTAATTAAATGGTTCCTTGGATTAGAATGGTCAATGGCGGGGATTTCCTGGCGCGCTGCCAACCCGCCCAGATGGAGGACAAACACATGACTGGCAAAGTGATCCTGATTTCAGGCGTGACGCGTGGACTGGGACGGGCCATGACCGAGGAATTCATCCGGCTCGGGAACCGCGTGCTCGGCTGCGGCCGCTCCAGCGCAGCCATCCAGGAACTCAATCAGAAGTACGGCCCCGGCAACCGCTTCGAGGTGGTGGACGTCACCCGCGACGAGGAGGTCCGCGACTGGGCCGGGCGCTGCCTGGAGCAGGCCGGACCGCCCGACCTGCTGCTCAACAGCGCCGCGCTGATCAACCGCAATGCGCCGCTGTGGGAAGTGCCCGCCGGGGAGTTTTCCGCCGTCATCGACGTGAACATCAAGGGTGTGGCCAGCCTCATCCGGCATTTCGCACCCGCCATGATCAGCAGGAACAGCGGGGTGATCGTCAACTTCAGCTCCGGCTGGGGACGCTCGACCGACCCGCAGGTCGCACCCTACTGTGCCACCAAGTGGGCCATGGAAGGGCTCACCCAGGCGCTGGCCCAGGAGTTGCCGCAAGGCATGGCGGCCATCCCGCTGAATCCGGGCATCATCGATACGGACATGCTGAGGAGCTGCTTTGGCGCTGATGCGGGAAGCTATCCAAGCGCCGCAGAATGGGCGCGGAGCGCCGTGCCCTGGCTGCTCGGCCTCGGCCCGCGGGACAACGGACGCTCCCTGACGGTGGGCGAGCCGCATTGATATTCAGGCCGGGGCTGATCCCAAGCCAGTTTCATACCGTCATCGCGGCGTTGTGGCTGCTGGGCGCGATACCRTCCTTCGCTCTGGCATCGGCGCTCGACTTGAGGGAAATATACRCCCAGGAAGTGGATCGCCAGCTTGCCGTGCCGCAKGAAGAGCAACGCTTCTATGCCGGTCAGCTCGTCCGCGAGCTGCAGCAGGCGGGCCTGGAAAAACTGCCGCCGCAATACGTGGTGCTGGTTGATCGCAGCCCGCAGGTGCAGGCATTGCTGCTGTTCTGGATATCGAATGCCGGCATTGCCGAATTCATCGGCGCATCGCCGGTATCGACCGGGCGGAAAGGCGGGTTCATGTATTACGAAACACCGCTCGGCGTGTTCGATCACTCCGTCGAAAACCCCGATTTCCGTGCCGAGGGCACGGAGAATGCTCTGGGCATCCTCGGATACGGCGTCAAGGGCATGCGCGTGTATGACTTCGGCTGGGTGAGCGCACGCAGAACATGGAGGCCCGGCGAGGGGGTAATGCGGTTACAGATGCACACCACCGATCCGCGCTACCTCGAACCCCGGCTGGGAACCGTGCAATCGATGGGCTGCATCCGCATTCCTGCAACGCTGAACGCGCTGATTGACCATTACGGCTTGCTTGACGCGGATTATGAACGGGCCATGGCAAGCGGCGAATATTTCTGGATGCTGCTCCCGCATCGCGAGCCCACACCCTGGCCGGGGCGCTATCTGGTCATCATGGACTCCCATCGCTCCACCCGCCCGGCCTGGTCGCAGCGGCCGGGCGTGAAAACACGCTTGCCGAAAGTCAAACCGGCCATCATTCCAGCGCCTGCACAGCGCTAATCGCCAGCGGCGGCCGAATGCCATGCATGGGCATTGGACCGCCGCAGGCACACACGTTTTCTATTGAACCAGATCAGCGCAAGGCGCCCTAATAGGAAATATGTACTTGTGCGCTTCCACATACGCAATAAGGAGGGATAGCCATGAACACCCTGACCAAGCTCGCGCTCGGCATGATGGGGCAGCTGCGCCCCAAGCCTGCCAGGGGAGATTCCGCGACTTCGATTTCACTGCCGCCGCCCACCAAACACGGCGGGATTCCATTGATGGAAGCGCTGGCCAGACGTCGATCTTCGCGCGACTTCTCGGGCACCTCGCTGCCCCTGCCCCTGCTGTCGGATCTGCTGTGGTCGGCCTACGGGGTGAACCGTCCTGACGGCGGACGCACGGCTCCCTCGGCCTTGAATGCGCAGGAAATTGACGTGTTCGTTGCGCTGCCTTCCGGCGCCTACCTCTATGACGCGGCGGCGCATCAGCTGCGCCTGGTGGCAGCGAGCGATCTCAGGAGCGTCACCGGTTACCAGGACTTCGTCGATAGCGCGCCGCTGGACCTGGTGTACGTGGCCGACCATTCGCGCATGGGCATGGTTCCTGTCGCCCAGCGCGAGGCCTATGCCTCGGCCGCGGCTGGCGCTATTGCGCAGAACGTATACCTGTTCGCAGCCAGCAATGCCCTGGCCACGGTGATCCGCGCCTGGATCGATCGTGCGGCGATTGCCGATGCGCTTGGGCTGACGCATGACCAGCAGGTGCTGCTGTCACAGACCGTCGGGTACCCCAAGGCGGTTCCATAATTTATGCCGTGATTTGATGGACTGGGGGCGGGGCACTGCGAGCAGCAGGCTGCGGATCATTCGTGCTTGGAATTTCTGTCCAGGAAGTCAGCCAGGACACTGACCCAGTCTTCCCGCATGAAAATGAACCCGTCGTTGTGGCCGCCCGCCAGCTGAAGGAAGACCTTGGGCTCAGGCGCCGCTTCGAACAGCCTTTTGCCGTGGCTGAATGGGATGATTTCGTCATCCGGGCTGTGGGCGACCAACACCGGGCAACGCACCCTGGCGAGCGCGGCGCGGGTGTCATAATTCATACGCACCAGCCAGCGCGTCGGCAGCCAGGGATAGATATCCGCGGCAAACTCCCGCGCCGAGGTGAACACCGACGACAGCACCAGCGCCCCCGTCCGCTCCTCTGCCGCCAGCCGGGCCGCCACGGCGCCGCCCAGGGATTCGCCGAACAGGACGATGCGCCCGGGGGCTATGCCGCGCGCCCGGGTCAGGTAGGCCCAGGCGGTCTGTGCGTCCTGGTATAAGCCCTCCTCGGAAGGTTGGCCGGTGCTGCGGCCGTAGCCGCGATAATCGAAAATCAGGACGCTGTAGCCCAGGCGATAAAACATGACGATCGTATCCATGCGGTGGGACATGTTGCCGGCATTGCCGTGCAGCACGAGGGCTGTGCCGCGCGCCTGGGGCTTTGGCACGAACCAGGCATCCAGTCTTTCGCCATCCGGGGTGGTCAGGGTCAGCGCCTCGTAGTCGAGGCCGTGATCGCGCGGGGTGGTCTGAATCTCGCGACCGAGCTGCGGATAATAGGCGAGGTTTTCCTGGAAAAAGAACAGCAATGCGGAAAAGCCGCCATAAACCAGCGCCAGGGTTCCAAACAGGGTCCAGAACATTTTGCCCATGTCGCCTAATTTGAACTGTGGATCAAGTCACCGGCTTCACGCATTGGCGGCCCTTCCTTACTTGCCGAAAAAAACTTCCTGTTCCATCTCGCGGTAGATGAAATTGGCATTTTTCTTGTGGTTCTCGTGGTAGAGCGGGGTGGCGTGCCAGTCTGCAAAATCGGACAGACGCACCGCGCTTTCGAGGTCCTGCCCGGCCTCCACGGCGGCACGCATTTCATCGCGCAGCCGCTTGATGTAGGCATAAGTCTTTTCCACCATCGGGAACGGCGGCGTCTGGGCGCTGCCGTGGCCCGGAACCATCAGCCGGACATCGGGAAAAGTTCTGCGCATCCAGTCTATCGCCTCCAGGGCGGCGCCTGAATGGCCATCGCCCATGAAAGTGGAACGATTGTTGAAGGCGAGGTCGGAAATCCACAGTATCTGGTCTTCCACCTGGTGCACCACGAGATCGCCGAATGAATGGTGGTGGCCGGCATTGAACACGGCGAAGGTTTTGCCTCCCAGGGTGAAATCGTAGTGGCTATGGATTTCGCCGCCCACCAGGATGCCGGGCTCCACGCCCTTGAACCCTTTCATGTCAGCGCCGAGGATGCTGCGGCGGAAGGCAACCGAGGACTGCAAATTGTCCGAATTGAGATAATCCAGCGTGCCCGCGTGGCCGACGATCCTGATGCCGGGAAGCCGCCGGAACGCCACCGCGCCGTAGGAATGATCGGGGTGGTTGTGGGTGAGGATCAGGTACCTGATCGGCTTGTCTGTCACCTTGCGCACTGTGGCAATCAGCCTGCGCCCCAGCTTGGGCGTTCCCAGGCTGTCGATCACCACCACCCCCTCGCCGGTCACGACGAAGCCGGCGTTGCCGTTGAATCCGCGGTTCTTGCCATCGGCCTCGGCAATGTTGCCGTAGAGAAAATAAACGTCAGGCGCAATGCGGTAATAGGGCAAGGATTTGCTGGCGGGATCCCTTGCCGAAATGACGATTGCTGGAATTTCCGCCGTATCCACCGCGCGCTGGGGCAAACGGCCGGCATGTGAGACGAAAGGTGCAGCAAACAGGCTGCAGAAGGCCAAGCCCATGCAGGCAGAAAACAAGCGCCGGGCTCCATTCCATTTTCCCGCAATTCGCACTGGCAATCCTCCTGCAGGGTACTTGGCATCATCAGGCCGGCAGCGCTGCCGGCCCACGCAATTTCCTCATCTTACAACATCAGCAATTGATCGCAACAAGGTTCGGACTATCGGCGCAAATCCGCCACAGCAGACAAGATGGCGGCCGGATTCATGGCCATCGACGGCTCTTTGAGCCGCTGCCATTTGGATATTGCCAGCATGCAATATTTAGCGCTTAATAACAAAAAATCAGAAGAAAAACATGGGCCTTGTCCAAGCGAAAGAGAGGGTAAAATGGGAAAAGTTT
>PQAG01000184.1 GCA_003104895.1 Nitrosomonadales bacterium | reverse complement strand
GAGTTCGTCGCCATCATGGGGCCGAGCGGGTCGGGCAAATCGACCGCGATGAACATCCTCGGCTGCCTCGACACGCCCAGCAGCGGCACCTACCGCTTCCGCGGCATTGATGTCGAAGAGCTGAGCCGCAACCAGCGCGCCCTGCTGCGCCGCCATTACCTCGGCTTCGTGTTCCAGGGCTTCAACCTGCTGGCGCGCACCTCGGCCCAGGAAAACGTGGAACTGCCCCTGCTCTATCGCGGCGAAAGCGCGGCGGCGCGCCACGCGGCTGCCCGTGCGGCGCTGGCATCCGTCGGCCTGAAAGGCTGGGAGCACCATACCCAGGCGGAGCTTTCCGGCGGCCAGCAGCAGCGTGTCGCCGTCGCCCGCGCCATCGTCACGAAGCCGGCCGTTCTCCTGGCGGACGAGCCCACCGGCAACCTGGACAGCAAGACCAGCCGCGAGATCATGGAACTGCTGACCGCCCTCAACCGCGACCAGGGCATCACCATCCTGATGGTCACCCATGAGCCGGAAATGGCCCGATACGCCCAGCGCATCGTGCATTTTGTGGACGGCCTTGTGGACAGCGACACCCGCAACGGGGAGCAAACACCGTGATCTGGAATACCCTGCTGCTCGCCCTGCGCGAAATCCGGCGCAACCTGATGCGCTCCTTTCTCACCATTCTCGGCATCGTCATCGGCGTGAGCGCGGTGATCACCATGGTGACCTTGGGAAACGGCGCCACCAAGGTGGTTTCGGACCAGATATCCAGCCTCGGCAGCAACCTGCTGATGGTGCGTCCCGGCAAGCGGCTCGGGCCGGGGCGGGATTCCGCGGGAGCACCCAACTTCAAGATCGCCGACGCCGACGCCATCCGCGCCCAGATCAGCGGTCTGGATGCCGTGGCGCCGACCGTCAACCGCAGCGTGACCGTGGTTTTCGGCACCCGGAACTGGTCCACCACCATCAACGGCAGCACCAACGCCTTCTTCCAGACCGGCAACTGGAAACTGGCCGCCGGGCGCGTGTTCAGCGAGGCCGAGGAGCGCGCCGGCAAATCGGTATGCGTGATCGGCGAGAGCGTGCGGCGCGAGTTGTTCGGCAACCAGAACCCGCTCGGCAACGATATCCGCATCAAGCAGTTCTCCTGCGAGATCATCGGCCTGCTGGCGTCGAAAGGCCAGGGCGCGATGGGCATGGATCAGGACGACACGGTGATCATGCCTCTGCGCACCGTGCAGCGGCGCCTCACCGGCAACCAGGATGTGAGCACGCTCATGGTTTCGGTGAAGGCCAGCGCCTCCAGCGCTAAGGTGATCGAGCAGATCAACCTGCTGATGCGCGAGCGGCGCAAGATTTCGGACAACGAGGAGGATGATTTCAACGTCCTCGACACCAGGCAGATCGCCGAAACCCTGTCCGGCACCATCCGCGTCATGACCGGGCTGCTCGGCGCGGTGGCGGCAGTCAGCCTGCTGGTGGGCGGCATCGGCATCATGAACATCATGCTGGTGTCGGTCACCGAGCGCACCCGCGAGATCGGCATCCGCCTCGCCATCGGCGCGCTGGAACGGGAGGTGCTGCTGCAATTCCTGATCGAGGCAGTGGTCCTGTCCAGCCTGGGTGGGGTCGTGGGCATCGCGCTCGCCATGGTGGCTTCGGCCGGACTGGCCCAGTTGATGCAGGTGCCCTTTCTCTTCAACCCCGGCATCAACCTGCTGTCCTTCCTGTTCTCCGCAGCCATCGGCGTTATTTTCGGCTACTTCCCGGCGCAACGCGCGGCCCGGCTCGACCCCATCGAGGCGCTGCGGCACGAGTAGTTGCAAAATCAACCCGCGTCTTTTCAATCCCGGCCTCCCTTTTCAGGGGAGGAGCCAGTCGCCCCCCCTGTCTCGCCAGTGCGAGCAGCTCCGCTGCCACTCGCGGGAGGGGCCTTTACTCATCTTTACACGGCGCTAACCCCGATTTACGGACGCCTCGGTCAGAATTTCATGCAACAGGCCAGGGCATGGCCCAGGCCTGCAAATGACCCAATTCAGCCAGGAGTCCAAAATGAACAAACGCACACTTATCCATTTCATGATCGCCAGCAGCATCGCGCTGGGCCTGCCCCTCGCCGCCGGCGCACGCCCCATGATGGACGGCCCGGAGGGATGCGGCAGCCCGATGGAGATGATGGGCGAGCGCGGCATGCCCGGCGGGAATCATCTGCCGCCTTTCCTGCGCGACCTGAAGCTGAGCGAGGCCCAGCGCGACAGGATTTTTGACCTGATGCAGGCACAGGCGCCTGCCATGCGCGAGCAGGCCAGAGCCATGCGCAAGTCGCAGATGGAGCTGCGCCAGCTCGGCCTGTCGGACGGATACAGCGAAGCCAAGGCCAAGTCGCTTGCCGACGCCAGCGCCCAGGCCATGGCAAGAATGGGGCAGATGCAAGCCAGCGCCAGCCACCAGGTTTACCAGCTGCTGACGCCGGAGCAGCGCCGGCAGCTGGAAGAGCGGCAGGCGAGCCGGCAGCCGGTGGACATGAAAATTCATGCCGAATGAAAACATCGCAACGCCCCCCTTCAGTCTCCCATTGTCACCAGCAGGACGGCGGGGGGCTTCCCCTGCTTGTATTTCGCCGAGGCGGAACAACACGCGCGAAGGAGTGCCCACCCCCGTATTTCTTAACACAACTTTACCCTGCTTAACACCTTCCGGCACCAGCCATGGGCTAATCTGGCCGCGATATTTCATGTGCGCCCGGAGCTAACGATCCTGGCGCGGATTGCGCTTTTTATAGCGGCAAAAAACTCGACCGACACCGAAAAGGAACAAAGCAAATGAACGGGTTTGTTCATGAATCATTACTTCAAGAGGCAAAGCACGAAAAAACCGGCGGCCCCATTGTTTTTATTCATGTGCCTAAAACAGGGGGCATGACTTTTTACTCCATGATCAGGGAAATTTACAAATCTTCGGAGCTGCATAAGATCAACCCGGCGGCAGAGTCCGTCGAAAAATACAGAAATCTTTCCCCTGCCATGAAAGACCGGCTGAAGGTGATTTACGGCCATATGGATTATGGGCTGCGCGACCTGCTTCCTCCTGGCTCGTCCTATGTTACGTTGCTGCGCCACCCGGTTGAACGGGTGATATCCCATTACTACTATGTCAGACGCACCGCGAACGATCCTTTGCGTGAGCTCGCCCTGCGATCCAGCCTTTACGACTGGGTCGCGCGCTGCAATCTGGAAGAAATGGACAACGGACAAACCAGGCGGCTGTCCGGCATGGCTCAGGGCGCCGGATTTGGCGAATGCCCCACGGAAACGCTGATTCAGGCCAAATCCAATATCGCAAGAAACTTTGCCTTGACGGGAATCACCGGACGCTACGATGAAAGCCATATCCTGATGAGCAAGATGTTTGGCTGGCCGATCAGATATTTCCCATCGGTCAACGTGGCGAAATCGAAGCCGGGGCAATACGTCAAAAGGAAAATAAGGAAATGGGCACCGGCATGGCTGTAGAGGATGTCATGCATCTTGCCTGGCCAGGCGCCGGCAGTCCAAGCCGGGCCGTCAGCAACACCCAGCCTCTCTTTTTCATTTCCCCGCTCAACGCCTCGATAACGTCAATTTGACCCGGATAGGGCGCGAGTGCTGGCCCGAAGGGCCGCCTAATGGATTATCCGGGTTTAACGGACCGAACGGTCATGGCGAGAGCCGCTCCTGATGATGAATCTCGCCATGACCGTTTCCCTCTTTCCAAACTCCCTCCCGCAAGCGGGCATCACCGCCGGGATTGGCGGCCAACCCTCTCTCCAACTCTCTCCCAGAGGGAGAGA
>PQAG01000183.1 GCA_003104895.1 Nitrosomonadales bacterium | reverse complement strand
CGTCCATTTCCGTTCTGCGCGAAACCCTGCGGGGTCGTCAGCCGGTGGCCTTCGTGCCCACCATGGGCAACCTGCACGAGGGGCATATCGCCCTGGTCGAACAGGCGCGCCGGCATGGCCGCTGCGTGGTGGTGAGCATCTTCGTCAACCCGCTGCAGTTCGGTGCCGGCGAGGATCTGGCCAAGTACCCGCGCACTCTGGAAGCAGACTGCCGCAAGCTCCAGGCTGCTGGCGCCGATATCGTGTTCACCCCCGGCGCGCAGGAGCTGTTCCCTTCCCCGCAACAGTTCCAGGTCGAGCCGCCGCCCATCGCCAATGAACTGTGCGGCGCCTTCCGCCCCGGCCATTTCCGCGGCGTGGCCACCATCGTGCTGAAGCTGTTCAACATCGTCCAGCCCGCCTGCGCCGTGTTCGGCAAGAAGGACTACCAGCAGCTCCACATCATCCGCGGCATGGTGCGCGAATTCAACCTGCCGCTGGAGATCATCGCCGGGGAGACCGTACGCGCCGGAGACGGCCTGGCCCTGTCCTCGCGCAACGGCTACCTGAGCCCGGAAGAGCGCGCCGAAGCCCCCCGCCTGTACCGCAACCTGCTTGCCATCAGTGAAGCCACGGCCTCGGGCCGGAATGATTACGCCGCGCTGGAAAATGCTGCCGCAGCCGACCTCGCCAGCCACGGCTGGCAGGTGGACTACATCTCTCTGCGCCACGCCGCCACCCTGCAACCCGCCCAAGCCGGGGACACCGCCCTGGTGGTGCTGGGCGCTGCCCGGCTGGGCGCGACGCGGCTGATCGACAACCTGGAATTCCAGCGCCCCTGAAACAATCGCCTGCTTGCCACACAGGCAAATAAAGCGTTTAATCCGATTGGCATAAGCCCTTGCCGGGAAAGCGGAGCAGCTCCGAAATAAAGGCGACCGCTTTCAGGCAGCACTAAAAACAGGTAACTTATTGAGATTATGTAAATGTTTTATATTTATAAATTTTTGGACGGCCTAATTGATGCAATATTTTGCGTCAAATAGGAGGCTATTTTAAGTTAGATTTCACAGCTCATGGACACCGCCAAGGCCATCAAGCTAGCCATCGCTAACGTCAAGCGAGAGGGGCTGACCGACATATTTCCTCGTCCAGACGAAGTGGACCTATTGAGGAGCCCACTATTTGAAAAGGAAGTGGCGAAACACGTCGAGACGCGAATCAAAGGCAATTCGTTATCAGGCCTGAAAGTCCACCCGATTCAGCACGTCCTATTTCCGAAGAAGGATCCGTTTGATTTTCGGCGTGCCGCACTGATGCAGCCGATTGACACCATTACATCCTTGGCGCTAGTCCTCTCGATTGCCGACGTACTCGAAAGGTTCAGGCCTCCGATTGCAAAGAAGTACGTCTTCTCATATCGCCTCAAGCCAAAAGATGGCGTCTTGTTCAACCCGAGATACAACTTCACTTCTTTCGAGCAACATGTTTCTGAGCGTGCCAAGCAGGCCAGAACAAAGGTCCTCGTTAAGTGTGATATCGCCAGTTTCTATGATCGTCTCAACCTTCACAGGCTAGAGTCGACGCTGCTCGGCCTGCCACTGGAGAAGCCGCGCGTCAAACTCATCAATGAGCTACTTCTGTTCTGGGCCAATCGTGATTCATACAGCATTCCCGTTGGAGGGAACGGCAGTCGAATTCTTGCTGAAGCCGCACTTCTCTCGGTGGACGATTTTTTGATTTCGCACGGTATTTCATTTTGTCGCTTTGTAGACGACTACCGATTCTTTGCGCCAGACACTAAGTCTGCCCATGCGTGGCTGACCCTGTTTGTAGAGCGATTGTTCCTGGAAGGTCTTTCAATCAACCCGGCCAAGACGTCCCTTGAGGATGTATCTTCGCGGCGCGTAACTCCGTTACCGAAGGTGCCATCTCCCACGGCGGAAGACCGTCCACGACGCGAAACCGACGCTACTCGGCTCATCGTCGGATACACCGGCACTGTGCCAACAAAATTCCGTGAGCTTTCCGAGAAGGAAAGCATAGAACTCAGGGAAGAAGACCTTCAAGAGACCATCCAAACGTTCAAGACCAAGGTCGTGTTACACCCCGATGACATTCGCCGCCTTCTTCGGATGCTGGTGGCGAAAGCGGCATATGCCGAGCTGTCAATACTTCCTGACGTCTTGGATCGGTTCCCTCAGTTCACTCCAATGGTCGTTGACCTACTCGTAAAAAAGACCGATGACATACCAGAGGCGACTCGCGAGCGCCTGCGTGAGTACTTCATAGCGAAGCTTACAAACGTCGAGCGTGTTCCTGAGTACATTCTCATTGCCATCGTGAGGCTACTTGGCGCCAAAGGGTACGAATGCAAGGCATCCCTTCTTGAATTGTTTAGAAATTTGAAGCGTAACGCTGGATCATTTATTGGTCGCTGCATTATTGATGCACTGCGCGGACTTGCCAGCCGAAACGATGCACTCGAAATCCGTCAGTACTTCAATCGCGCTGACGTTTGGGAGCGGCGCGCCATTATTCGACTCGTTGATGCCCACCTCTCCGAAGAGGAAAAGCGCCCCTGGCTGAAGAATGTGAAGGTTCATATGGCTGACGACATCTTCGCGATTGAATCTTTCGAGCCCAAGAAGAAGTGAAATCTAACCTCTCGGTCAACACGGACCGCCGAGAAGCTGCGCTTCTCGGTTCCCTCCGCGGCTTCGCCGCTCCGGCGGCCGGTTACCTCAAACGTTAGGTGCCAAATCCGTCATGGCCTTATTTGATAACGCTTTAGCCGAAATGGGTTACAGCTCAATTCTTGAGCCGAGGCCATTTATCACGTATGCAAAACAGGCTGGCTTCGCAACCGTCAAAACGGCTGATGCTATTTCAGTTCAATCCCTCCGCGATCTAGCACCAGAGCTTAGAAATGCCGGCGTAATGGTGTTCCGACTGGGCATCAAACCAGGAACAAAGGGCACCAGCTTTGGGCTCGCTAAACACACTGGCTCGTGGGATGACTACTTTTTGCAGGACAAGAACGTTTTTGCGGGCTGCAAGCCAACCCCCGTTAAGGGCAAGCGTGAGGGGCTACGAATATTCGATATCCTCCCGAGGTCGACCGAAACGTCTCTTGTAAATCTAGCCGTGGCCTCTGGCATCTTGACCACTGCACTTCAAATCGAGTCAAAGAGTGATGAAATTGTTAATGCAACAGCGCAAGGCACTTATTCTTTTACTGTCAGGCCGCATAAAGACATAAATGAAGCATGCTGGCATCACAATTTTGGTCAAGTAGAAATCGACGGCGCCTTTGTTGCGAAGCGTGATGGAGTAGAAACTGTATTTGTTGTTGAAGCAAAAGTTTCGACCGACTTTGAATCACTCGCAAAGCATAAGATCGCTTACCCCATGCTCGCAATTGAAACATCCCTTGCGCAGGGCACACCCGTTGTAGGGGTGTATCTGAGAGTTTTGCGGAGGCCATCCGGCTTTGGATTTTTTGTCACAGAATGCTGCTTTTCAAACGATCAGCACGAAATTGCTTCTCTGATCGCTGTCCGAGCAGGAGCCTATTTGTATGAACCCGTCGCCTAAGGGCAAATGGGGTCAGACACGATATTGGTTAGCACATAGGGCATCGTGGGTCAGGTCTATACATATACTGGAGCAGTTACCGGGAGAGTGTTGGGACGGAACCCGCGGCCGCCTGGCTGGCGGTTGACTGGTTGCCGGCACAATTCGGACGGAAACGCGCGCGGGCGCGGCGGCGCTATGCGCAGTTCATGGCCGAGGGCATGAATGCCCCGTCACTCTGGACAAAACCCAGAAGCCAGGCGTATCTCGGCGACGAGGCTTTCGTGCAGCGCATGCAGGGGCTGGCGCAATCAGGGAAAGACGATCGGAGAAAAACCAATGAGAATGAGCAAGTCCGCTTTTAGCCTTCGCGTGTTTTCAATTTACATGTTCTCCCTCGGCTCGGTACTCGTGACTGCTCCAAACCTGATGCTGTCCTTCTTCGGCATTCCGGAAACGCATGAGGTCTGGATTCGTGTTGTTGGCGTGCTGGTGCTCATTATTGGGTACTTGGACTTCATGGCTTCTCGCAACGAGTTGCTGGTTTTTTTCCGTTGGTCAGTTCCCGCCAGGCTCTCGGTACCAGTGTTCTTCATTACGTTTGTTACACTAGGCTTTGCACCTCCTGTCCTCGTACTGTTTGGCGCAATAGATGCTGCCGCAGCGATCTGGACAGCAATTTGCCTTCGCGCCGATGGCTTGGCCCAACCCGGCGCTCCAGCGGACGCTGCGAGATGAAGCCGCGCAGCCCCGCTGAGCTTGAATGTTTTCGGCCGTACTGATTTATTCCATGGCCCCGGTCATTGCCCGCGTTGCAAAGCAATCTCGACTTGTTGCAATCAACAAGTCATGGGATTCCTTGTCACTTAGCTCCGCTCAGTAACGGCAACGTGACCATTACATCGTTAGGGGCTATAATTTCGCCCGACCTTTACCAGCCGAATTTGTCCCATGACCGACAGCAAAACCCCATTGGAACAGGAAGTCGCCGCCCTCATCGTGCAGGCGCTCAACCTGGAAATCACGCCGCAGGAAATTGCGCCTGAAGCACCTCTGTATCATGAAGGCCTTGGGCTGGATTCGATCGACATGCTGGAGCTTTCGCTCGCCATTTCGAAAACCTACGGATTCCAGCTTAAATCCGACGCCCCCGACAATGCTTCCATTTTCTCGTCCCTGCAGAGCCTGACCCGGCACATCGAGAAGAGCCGCGTCAAATAGGTATTTATTTCTTGCAAATTCGCCTCGTTTTGCGCCTGTTGATCATCATCGCGCTGGGCTGGGGCTTCACCCGGCTCGTTCAACTCGCGCCGACTGCCTGGCACACGCTCCTGGCGGCATTCCCCCCGGTGCTCATCAGCCTCCTGCTGGCCTTTCTGTTTGGACGCAGCCTCTTCCATGGAGAAGCCCTGATTACGCGCATCGCCCGCTGCGAACTGCCGGATGGCCTGTCTGACGAACTGATCCATTACACGCGCCGGCTGACCGCCGTCTGGTCACTCTACATGCTCGGCTGCGCACTGCTCTCTGCCGTACTGGCGCCGCAGCTCAGCGCCGCGCTGCTGGCCGCCCTGCCGCCGGTGCTGGCCGGAGCGCTCATCAGCGGCGAATATCTGTTCCGTAAATGGCGCTTCAGCCAGTACACCCACCGCAATCCGCTGGCGCTGATGCTGTTCCTGATCCAGCACGGCTTCCCGGTAAGATAATGTCGGCCATCGCCCTGCTTTTCCATCGCAGCGGCGACCAGGTAGTGGCCTGGCGCAATACCGGCCCGGTCAGCCTGGATGCCTTCCTGCATGAAGTGGAACAAGTGGCGGGACGCCTGCCGCAACGTTCATTTGTCTTCAACCTGTGCAGCGACCGCTACCACTTTCTTGTCACCTTCTGCGCTGCCATGCTGCGTGGCCAGACCAGCCTGCTGCCGCCCAACCATGCCGCACAGACGCTGGCACAACTGCACGCCGCGCATCCCGATGCCTATGGCATTGTGGACAGGCCCACGAGCCTGGGGGGGCTGGAAATGTTCTCCTACCCGGCGCTTCCATCCGGAGGGAGTTCCCATGGCGAAATCCCGCTCATCGCCGCAGAGCATATTGCCGCCATCGCCTTCACTTCCGGCAGCACCGGGCAGTCCATGCCACACCTCAAGAGCTGGGGCTCGCTGACGACTGAGGCGGGTCTGGCCGCCAGCCGACTGGGTATTGAGCCCGGCTGCCACTTTCTCGGCACCGTCCCGCCCCAGCACATGTACGGCCTGGGATCCACCCTGATGCTGCCGCTGCACAATGGAGGCGTGATCCATGCCGGGCAGCCGCTCTTCCCTGCCGACATCCGCCTTGCGCTGGCGGATCTCCCTGCACCGCGCGTGCTGGTCACCACGCCGCTGCATTTGCGCATCTGCCTGGAGCAGCAGGCCGAACTGCCGCCGCTCGCGCTCATTTTCTCTGCCGCCGCGCCCCTCTCGTTCGAACTGGCGCAGCAGGCCGAGCACGTTTTCGGTGCACCGCTGATGGAAATCTATGGCAGCACGGAAACCGGCACCATCGCCACCCGGCGCACTGCTCACGGAGAAGACTGGAACCCTCTGGCAGGCGTCACGCTGACCTGCGGCGAGAACGGCCGGACCTGGGTGGAAGGCGGCCACATCCAGACCCGCATCGAACTGCAGGACGTGATCGAAACCACCACGGAGCAGCACTTCCGCCTGGCGGGGCGAGCCGCCGACATGCTGAACATTGCCGGCAAGCGCGCTTCACTGGGCGAACTCAACCGCCAGCTCAACGGCATACCGGGCGTGCGCGACGGCGTCTTTTTCGCCCCCGATGAAGCGCCCGGCAAGGCCGTGCGCCTGTGTGCGCTGGTGGTCGCACCGGAGCTGAGCGAACAGCAGATCACCGCCGCCCTGCGCCACACCATCGACCCGGCTTTCCTGCCCCGCCCGCTCTACAAGGTCGATGCGCTGCCGCGCAACGCCACCGGCAAGCTGCCGCGCGAGGCGCTGCGCGAGTTCATCGCCAGCCTCGCCACAAGGCCCGCATCATGAGCGCATGGCAGACCATCCCCGCAGACCACCCCGCCCTGCCCGGCCATTTCCCCGGCAAWCCCATCGTGCCGGGCGTGGTGCTGCTGAGCCACGTCTGCGCTGCCGTGCGGCGCGAAGCGGGAGAGAACGTGCGYTGCAGCGGCTTTCCCAGCGTCAAGTTCCTGGCACCGCTGCTGCCGGGYGARKCCTTYAYCATCGAGCTGGATTTCGGCRSCGGSARCCGKGTGMRMTTCRTCTGCAARACGCCAGACCGCATCATCGCCCAGGGCAGTGTGCAGATCGAAATTTCACCAGGAGAAGCGAAGTGAGCCAGAGCTGGCTGAGCCAGGAGGAGCGCGGCAGCCCGCTGCTGATGCGCCTCATCACCTGGATCACGCTCAGGCTCGGCCGTCCGGCGGGGCGCGTGCTGCTGGTGCCGATCAGCCTGTATTTCCTGCTCTTCTCGCGCCGCGCGCGCGCCGCATCGCGCCTCTACCTGCGCCGCGCATTGGCGCGAAAGCCAGGCTGGCTGGACCTGTACCGCCATTATTTCTGCTTTTCGGCCACCATCCTCGACCGCCTCTATTTTCTCTCCGGCCGCCACGATTATTTCGAGATCGAGGTGCATGGCGCGGAAAGCATTCAGAAAACGCTCCGGCAGGGGCGCGGCTGCGTGCTGCTGGGGGCGCACCTGGGCAGTTTCGAGGTGCTGCGCTCGCTGGCGCTGCAGTTCGGCCAGGTTCCCTTTGCCATCCTGATGCACGTCGACAACGCCCGGAAAATGAATGCCATCATGAATTCGCTCAACCCGGCGCTGGCGGACTCGATCATTTCCATGGGTTCTCCTGAGGGCCTCTTGCGCGCCAGGGAAGTCATCGAGGCCGGCGGCATCGTCGGCATCCTCGGCGACCGCATCCGGACGGGCGACAAGACCCTGCCCTGCCGGTTTTTCGGCACTGCAGCCAATCTTCCCGACGGCCCGCTCAGCTTCGCCAGCATCACGCACGCGCCGGTGGTGCTCGGCATCGGCCTGTACCGGGGCGGGCGCCGCTACGAGGTGCATTTCGAGATGCTGGCGGAAAGCCTGGCCGCGCCGCGCGCGCAGCGCCGCGAAATCATTCAGGGCCACTTGCAGCACTATGTTTCCCGCCTCGAACATTACTGCCGCAGCGCGCCCTACAACTGGTTCAACTTCTATGATTACTGGCAGACCGCCTAACCCCCGTCATTGCGAGCGCGGCGAAGCAATCTCGCTCTTCGCAGCCCGGATGGCGGAAAGATTGCCGCGTCGCCTGCGGCTCCTCGCAATGACGGTAACCCTGCTCGCCTGGGCAGGTTTCGCCCAGGCCGGCTGGAACACCGCTGCCCTGATGAAAATGCTCGCCGAGCGGCCTGCCGGCCAGGTGCGCTACAGCGAAACCAAGCACTCCGCCCTGCTCAGGGAGCCGCTCAGGATGGGCGGAACGCTGCGCTACAAAAAGCCTTCCTTCCTGGAAAAACACGTGCAGACGCCGTTCGAGGAAATCCTCACCGTGGACGGCGAACGCCTGCTGTGGGAGAAACCCGCAGCGCAGAAAAAACATGCGCTGGCACTGCGCGATTACCCCGCGATCCGGGGGTTCATCGAGAGCATGCGTTCCACCCTCAATGGCGACGCCCAAACCCTGGAACGCTTCTACAAAGTCCGCCTCGACGGCAACGAGCAGCAATGGACCCTGGTTCTGCTGCCCTCCGACATCGACATGGCGCAATTCATCCGCGTCATCCGCATCAGCGGCAGCAAGGCCAGGATCAGCACGATTGAAATCGAGGAAGCCGGCGGCGACCGCAGCCTCATGACCCTGCGCGAGGAAATGCCTTGAAACGGTGGCCCGGTATACGCTGGCCCGTCATGCTCTGGCTGGCCGTGCTGGCGGGCTGCCTGTGGTGGGTGATGGGGCACACCCGCTTCAACACCGACATGGCCGCCTTCCTGCCCGACAGCGCCACGCCAGCGCAGCAGCTGATGGCCGGTCAGCTGCGCGACGGCGTGGCCTCGCGCCTGGTTCTGCTCGCCGTGGAAAACGGCAGCGCCGATAAACTGGCCGAGAGCAGCAGGAAGCTGGCGCGGGCGCTCGAAGCGAGCGGCCACTTCAGCTACGTGCGCAACGGCGAACAGGCCTTGAGCCCGGCGGAGCGCGAGCGGCTGATGCAATACCGCTACCTGCTCAGCCCCGCCACCGAAGCTGACCGCTTCAGCGCCGCGGGGCTGCAGCAGGGCCTGCAGGACAGCCTCCAGCTGCTGGCTTCGCCGGCGGGCGCGATGGTGAAGCAGCTGCTCCCCAGCGACCCGGCCGGCGCCATGCTGAACCTGCTGGAAAGCTGGGGCGACGGACGCGGCGGCCCCGGCCTGCAGCATGGCGTGTGGTTCTCCGCTGACGGCCGGCGCGCGCTGCTGCTGGCGGAAACCCGCTCCCCCGCCTTCGACATCGACGCCCAGCAGCAGGTGGGCGATGCCATCCGCCAGGCTTTTAATCAAAGCCGCGCCAGCCCGGAACTGCGGCTGCTCATGAGCGGGCCGAGCGTCTTTGCCGTGCAGTCGCGCAACCTCATCCACAACGACGCCTGGCGCCTCAGCCTGCTGGCCACGCTGCTGGTGGCGCTGATCCTGCTGCTGGCCTATGGCTCGCCGCGCCTCCTGGGGCTCGGCATCCTGCCGGTGGCCAGCGGCGCGCTGGCCGGTCTGGCCGCCGTGAGCCTGAGCTATGGCAGCGTGCATGGAATCACGCTGGGCTTCGGCGCCACCCTGATCGGCGAGGCGGTGGACTACCCGACCTACCTGTTCACCCAGCGCGCCGCGGGAGAAAGCCTGCACGACACGCTCCGGCGCATCTGGCCGACCCTCAGGCTGGCCGTGCTGACCACGGTTTTCGGCAGCCTCACCATGCTGCTTTCAGGCTTCAGCGGCCTGTCGCAACTGGGGATGTTCTCGCTCGCCGGGGTGCTGGCAGCCGGGCTGGTCACGCGCTTCGTGATTCCGGAAATCGCGCCCGGACAGTTTGCATTCGCCGGCCGGCCAAGGACGCAGGCCCTGCTGGCGCGCGGCGCTTCTGCGCTGTCAGGCCTGAAATGGCTGCCCGTTCTGGCTCTCGCCGCAGCCGCCGCTTATCTGGCAGCGCATAGCCGGGATCTGTGGGAGAACGAGCTTTCCCGCCTGAGCCCTGTCCCGCAACAGTCCTTGGAGCTGGATCGCAGCCTGCGCGAGGAAATGGGCGCGCCCGATGTGCGCTACCTGATCGCCGTTCCCGGCGCCACCCGGCAGGCCGCGCTGGAGCAGAGCGAGGCCATTGCGCCGCAACTGCAGGCGCTGGTGCGGGAAGGCATCACGGCCGGATATGACCTGACGGCGCGCATCGTTCCCAGCGAACGCACCCAGGCTGCGCGCCAGGCCGCATTGCCGGAGCCGGATGCCTTGCGCCGGAATCTCGGCCGTGCCGTGGCTGCGACGCCGTTCAAGGCGGAGATATTCGAGCCTTTCCTGCAACAGGTGGAACAGTCGCGCCATCTGCCGCCGCTGCAAGCCGCGGACTGGCAAGGCACGCCCCTGGGCGGACTGGCTGCTGGCCTCCTGGCCAAACAGGGCGATGGCTGGGTGGCGCTCATTTCGCTGCGCAACGTGAGCAACGAGCAGGCGCTCAAAACCTTCATGCAGGGGCTCGGCGGCGCAGCCTTTCTGCTCGACATCAAGGGAGAGTCCAGCCGCATGATCATGCAATACCGCGACCAGTCGCTGCGCTTCTCCCTGCTCGGAGTGGCGGCGATCATCCTGGTGCTGGGTTTCGGGCTGCGCAATTTCCGCTCCGTTTTCGCCGTGCTGCTGCCGGTTGCCGCCGCCATGCTCGCCACTGCTGCGCTGCTGGCCGGGATGAACATCAGGCTGTCGCTGTTCCATATCGTTTCCCTGCTGCTGGTGCTGGGCATCGGGCTCAATTACGGCCTGTTTTTCAACCGCCCCATGCTGGACGAGGCCGAGCGCCGCCGCACCCTGTTTTCCGTGCTGGTGTGCGCCGCCAGCACTGTAAGCGCCTTCGGGGCACTGGCATTTTCATCCACCCCGGTTCTGCAGGCGATCGGCATCACGGTGGCACTGGGTGCGGTTTTATCGTTATTATTCGCAGCAATGTGGACGAAGCCTGAGCGTTGAACCGGGAAAACAATTCCGGCAGCAAGTAGAATGCAGGCTATTTCCCCGCGAATGGAGTTATTTATGAATCGCACCGGAGCATTGCAACTACTCGCCCAACACAAGGCGCAGTTGGCCGAACAGTTCGGCGTAACCCGTCTGCCCTTGTTTGGCTCCACGGTGCGCGATGCCGCCCGCGAGGATAGCGATGTGGACGTGCTCGTGGCATTTGACGGGGCTGCCACCTCCAAACGCTACTTCGGTGTCCAGTTCTATCTGGAAGATTTGTTGGAATGCCCGGTGGACCTGGTGACTGAAAAGGCGCTGCGCCCCGAACTGTGTCCATTCATCGAACGGGAGATGGTCAATGTCTGAGCGCGAGTGGCACTTTCATCTCGACGACATGACCGATTTCGCCCAGAAAGTGCTCGCCTATACCGGAGGAATCGACCAGCATGCGTTTATCGCCAGCGGCCTTAACTATGACGCGGCCGTGCGCTACCTGGAATTGCTTGGCGGGGCCGCGCCACGCACATCCCGTCCGAACAGAGGGATGTCTGTCCTGCGATGCCTTGGCGGCAGATTATCGCAACCCGCAACCGGCTGATCCATGGCTATCTGGGTATTGATAACGATACGCTTTGGAGCATTATTGTGGACGACATTCCCGGCTTGCTGCTTGAGCTCCGGAAATTCAAGGAACAAACAAGGTAAGCAATCGCTCAATGCCTGGGCTTCCCTTGCGCGAGGCAAAGTAAAATTGAGCCAATATAAATCATGACCCCCTTGTTCCTTACCCATTACACCCTGGCCAGCGCCCTCGGCCATGGCAAGGCGGCAACGCTCTCAGCCCTGCAGGAAGACAGGAGCGGCCTGCGCCCCAACGACTTCGCCGAGGCACCGCTGGACACTTACATCGGCCGAGTGGGAGGTGTTGAGGAAATTGCCCTGCCACGCGCCCTGGCCGAATATGACTGCCGCAACAACCGCCTGGCGCAGCTATGCCTGGAACTGGACGGCTTTGCCGCCGCCGTGGCCGCCGCGCGGGAAAAACATGGTTCACGGCGCATCGCCGTGATTCTCGGCACCAGCACTTCCGGCATACTCGAAAGCGAGCGCGCCTACCGCCGGCGCGACCCTGCCAGCGCTGCGCTGCCGGGCGATTTCCATTATGCCGCGACGCAAAGCATGCATTCCGCGGCCGAATTCGTGCGCCGCTACCTGGCTCTCGGCGGCCCGGCTTTTGTCATTTCCACCGCCTGCTCCTCCAGCGCCAAGGTATTCGCCAGCGCCAGCCGCCTGATCCAGGCCGGGTTCTGCGATGCCGCAGTGGCGGGCGGGGTGGATTCCTTGTGCGCCATGACGCTGTACGGCTTCAACGCCCTTCAGCTGGTCTCGCCCCAGCCCTGCCGCCCCTGTGACCCGGAGCGCAACGGCATTTCCATCGGCGAAGGGGCCGGATTCTTCCTGCTGGAAAGAGGCCCTCTCCTTCCCTTCGACTTCGCTCAGGGAACGTTGCCTGAGCGAAGTCGCGGTGCACTGAGCCTGCCGAAGCGAAGGCAGGGAGAGGGGGCAAACGTGAAAGGCGATTGGATTGATCTGAAGCCTGCCCCGCTCGCCCTCCTGGGCTACGGCGAAAGCAGCGACGCCTACCACATGTCCACCCCCCACCCCGAAGGACTGGGCGCGGCGCTGGCGATGGAAAAAGCGCTCGCCGCCGCGAACCTCCGGCCGGACGAGATCGATTACATCAACATGCATGGCACTTCCAGCCGCAGCAACGACAGTGCGGAAGACCAGGGCATGCTGCGCGTGTTCGGCAATGCCACGCCCTGCAGCTCCACCAAGGGCGCGACCGGCCATACCCTGGGCGCCGCAGGCGCGGTCGAAGCCGCCATCTCCTGCCTCTGCCTGGAGCACGGCTTCATCCCTGGCACCTGCAACACGCACAGCATCGATCCCGGACTGGGCAGCGCCATCCAGCTGCAGCACAGCACTCGTAAACTGCGCCGGGTGATGAGCAATTCCTTCGGTTTTGGCGGCAACAACTGCAGCCTGATTTTCGGGGTGCGGCCATGATCAATGTCTACCTTGCAGGCGTCGGCCTGTGCGCCCCCGGCATGCCCGGCTGGGCAGCGGGATCCGCCGTGCTGCGCGGCGAGAGCCCAGCCGGCAGCGGGCAGCCCAGACCCGCAGCCGCCCTCCTGCCGCCCGCCGAGCGGCGGCGCAGCAGCCAGGCCACGCGCTACGCCCTGCAGGCCGCCCTGGAAGCCATGACGCACGCCGGGATGCCGGCTGCCCAGGCAGCGGTGGTGTTCGCCTCGTCGGATGGCGATGGCGAGAACCTGCATCACATCCTGGAATCGCTCGCCCAGCCGGCCCGCGAAGTCTCGCCGACACGCTTCCACAACTCGGTGCACAATGCCGCCGCGGGCTACTGGAACATTGCCACCGGCGCGCGCACCCCGGCCAACAGCATTGCCGCATACGATGACTCTTTTGCCGCCGGCCTGCTGGAAGCGGCTGTTCAGGCTGTGACAGAGAACATTCCGGTGCTGCTGGCCGCTTATGACCTGCCCCTGCCCTCGCCGCTGCACGAGGTTCGCCCCACCGCGGCGCCCTTCGCCGTGGCGCTGCTGCTGACACCGGAACCGGCCAATGCGCTGGCCCGCCTGCAGATCAGCCTGGATCCGAATACTGAAGCTGGCACGGTCATGTCCCACCCGGAACTGGAAAGCCTGCGCGCCGGCAACCCCGCCGCCCGCGCCCTGCCGCTGCTGCAGGCCGTGGCCACAGGGCAGGCGCAGCGCATCGTGCTGGGCTGGGGC
>PQAG01000182.1 GCA_003104895.1 Nitrosomonadales bacterium | reverse complement strand
TTGCGAGCGTAGCGAAGCAATCTTGCTTTTTCCTGGGCAGCGAGAAACAGATTGCTTCGTCGCTACGCTTCTCGCAATGACATCAACAAATTACTGGCGCACCTTGATGATTGCCGCGCCGATCTCGTAACCCCTGTTGTCGCCCACCTGGCTGCAACGGCGCACCTGAACCAGCGCCTTGAAGGGCTTTGCGCTGGAGCCGGGCGGCGGCTGCAGCTGAATCTCCATCAGTTCGCCATAGCGGGGCACGTACTGGGCAATGAAGGCCACGCCATCCACGCTCAGATCCTTGCTCATGGCGTAGAACACCTCGCCGCTTTCCGCCGTCCTGACCTTGACGTAGCATTCCATCGGGATTCGGCGCGAGCAACGCATTTCTCCCCGCGCTTCGTGGGTGCGCTGGCCGCCGTTGATGACGCGCAAATGGACATGGTGGGCGCGGCGTGTTTCAGACCGGTTTTGCGGCTGGAAAGCTTTGGCAAACGGCATGGAATCCTCCTCACATCATTCATCTTTGTGAGAAGGATTATAACAACATGTAGTGGTTATTTGTAAAGCATAAACACTATAGATTGTGATGTTTCGATTTATGCCAGCAGACGCATCCTGAGCTTGCCGAACAGGTGGGCGGGCAGAAGGAGGCGAAAATCCAGCGGCGGCAGTTCCATGCCGTCCAGGGTGTTTTTCACCAGCAGGCCCAGCTCGGTGTCGCCTTCCATCACCAGGCGGCGGGAGAAAAACAGGGTGTCCGGATCTTCCTTGCGCAGCGCCAGCAGCACGAAATCCTGGGCGCTGGCGCTGATGGCCAGGTCGGGCCGGGCCGTGGCGCTGCGGGTGGCAAGACCGTTCTGGTCAAGCGTGAAATGGAAGGCGATGCCGGCATCCCTGACCCGGATGCAGATCCGCTTTCCATGGAGCGGTTGCCAGACCGGGTCCTGGAGCTTGCTGCCCAGGGCCAGGTTGATTGCGCGGGTGAAAATCAGTGAATGAGGATACTGCGGCAGCCGGGAGAGGATGGCGCTGACTTGCTGGGGAATGAAGAATGGACGCATGGTGTTCCTTGTCAATCAGGCGCTTTTGGCGAGCGCGGGTTGCGGGATGAAATCCAGGCCGGGTTTGCCGTGCCAGTAGCCGTTGCAGGGCCGTTCGGGCATCAGTTTTTCCATCTGGCTCAATGCCAGGCCGGGTGGCAGGCGCTGCTCCAGCGTTTCGCGGAACAGGTGCAGGATTCTTTCGCTGTGGTACGCCTGCGGGCTGACGCGCACCACGTCCACGCCGCTGGCGCGCAATTCTTCGAAATCCCCCAGCAGGTTGTATACCCGTGCAGACTGGGTCTGGATGCCGTTGAGGGTGAGGAAGGGCTGGCCTTCGCGGGTTTTGAGAGTGAGGCCGTTCTCGTAATCGAGGCAGCGGAACTGGCAGTCATCCTTCTGCAGGTTGTGGTGGCGCGCGGTGAAGCAGCGCGCCGAGAACGCCAGCGGCAGGCGCCCGTAGGCGAAGACCTCGGTTTCCATGCCGTCTGGGCGGCTTTGCTGCATGTCGGCCAGCGCCGCTGCGGACATTTCAACGGGCATGACCCAGCGCGTGGCGCCCATCCCGGCCAGGAGCTGCAGGGTTTGCGGGTTATAGATATTCAGGGTGGGGCCGGCCACGAAGGGTACCCGGTTTGCCAGCAGGCGCACGGCGCCCATGTCGTTGGCTTCGACGCGGAAGTTGGGATTTGCGGTGATCTTGCGCAGGGTCTTGAGGTCGGACTCGGATTCGATCAGGGTCTGGGTGGAGAGCACCACTTCCTTGCCTGCATCGCTGAGCTTCCTCGCCACTTCAAGCCAGTCGTCCAGGCGCAGAAGGTGGCGGCGCGAACATACAGTTTCGCCGAGGTAGACGATGTCCACCGGAGATTGGGCGATGGCGTCGTAAAAGGCGTTTACCCTTTCGCTGTCCCAGTAGTAGAGGAGGGGGCCGAGTGAGAGTTTCATGGTTTATTTCCAGGGGCGGTAGTAGGCGCCCAGCGTCTGCTGCTGGCCTTCGGAGACCTTGCCGAGCTCGTTCATCCACGCCGGTTTGACGGCAAATTGTTCGCGGTTGCGGCGGCAGGCGTCGATGGCCTCGCGCCACACCTTGGTGACCTGGGCCACGTAGGCCGGGCTGCGCTGGCGCCCCTCGATCTTGATCGCGGCAACACCCATGCGCATCAGTTCCGGCAGCAGTTCCAGGGTGTTGAGGCTGGTGGGTTCCTCGATGGCGTAATAGGTTTCTCCCGCCACGTCGAAGCGCCCCTTGCACAGCGTGGGGTAGCCGGTATTCTCATCCTTGCCGTAGCGGTCGATGAGGATGCCGTTGAGGCGCGATTCCAGCCCGTTTGGCGTTTCCTGCCAGCGCACCGCCTTGGGCGGAGAGCACACCCCGCAGGTGTTGGGCGAATCGCCGGTGGCGTAGGAGGACAGGGCGCAGCGGCCTTCCACCATGACGCACAGGCCGCCGAAGCCGAACAGCTCGATTTCCACCTGGGTTTTGCTCATCAACTGCTCGACCTGGGCCAGCGCCAGCACGCGCGGTACGACGGCGCGCTGGATGCCGAAGTGTTCATGGTAGAAATTGATCGCCTCGTAATTGGTGGCCGAGCCTTGCACCGAAAGATGCAGGCGCAGCTGGGGATGGGTTTTTGCGGCGTACTGCATCAGTCCCGGGTCGGCCAGAATCACCGCGTCCATGCCGAGTTCGGCGGCATTGTCGATGGCCGAGGTCCAGCGTTGCCAGCCGCTGGTCTGGGGGTAGGTGTTGAGTGCCAGCAAGGCCTTTTTCCCTTTGGCATGGGCGTAGCGCACGCCTTCCCTGGCATTGTTCAGGTCGAAATTCAGGCCGGTAAAATTGCGCGCGTTGGTATCGTCGCGGAACCCCATGTAGACGCAGTCGGCGCCATTGTCGACCGCGGTTTTCAGGGCAGGCAGACTGCCTGCCGGACAGACCAGTTCGAATTTTCTAGTTTCAGGCTGCATCGGGAATTTCCTCGTTGATCCATGATATGCCGGCGAACTGGCCCTGGCGGTGGCCGCGCCGTGCGAGTTCGCGCTCGATGCCGTTGAGCACGTTCCATTTCTGCGAGCACCACTCGGGCGCGAGCAGAATGTCCTTTGCCGCGGTGCCGGTGACGCGATGGTAGATAATATCTTCAGGCGTGCGCTCGATCAGGTCCGCCGCGTGCCGGATGTAGGCCCCGCGCGTCAGAGGCTGGTATTCGCCGCGCCGCCACTGGTTGGCCAGAACGGTGTGTTTCACCACATGCAGGGGGTGCAGCTTGAGGCCGTCCACGCCGATCTCGAGCACTCTGTCCAGGGTGGCGTGATAATGGTCCTTGCCTTCGCCAGGCAGGCCCAGGATGAGGTGGGCGCACACCGGGATGCCGCGCCGGCGCGCCGCAATTGTGACATCCCGGTATTCCTTCAGCCCATGCCCGCGGTTGACGCGCTGCAGGGTCTCGTCAAAGGAAGACTGCAGGCCCAGCTCCAGCCAAACGATCCGTCCTTGCGCGCGATAATCGGCCAGCAAATCCAGTACCTGGGGCGAGACGCAATCGGGCCGCGTGCCGATGGACAGGCCCATGATGTCATGGTGTGTCAGTGCTTGGCGGTAAAGCGCGTCCAGCTCCGTCACGTCGGCATAAGTGTTGGTGTAGGCCTGGAAATAGGCGAGGTATTTCTTCGCGCGCGTGCGTTTTGCGATGGCGTTCCGGCCGCTGTCCAGCTGGGTTTCCATGGGTCGCGGCTGGCGCCCGTTGGGGCTGAAGGAGCTGTTGTTGCAAAAGGTGCAGCCACCGATACCCTTGACCCCGTCGCGGTTGGGGCAGGTGAATCCAACATCGAGGGCGATCTTGTGCACCCGCTCGCCGTGAAGCTGGAGCAGGTGCTGGCCGAAGGTGTGAATGTAGTCGGATAGCGCCATAATTCAGGACAAGTAGACTAGCATGTCCCATTGCCTTGTTCAACCTCGTTGTCGATGGGGGTATGTGGCCTGGCTTCAGCGCCATATTAAACTTGTTGTAACAGCCGCTGTCTCAGAAATAGCGTGACGCGGTGGTAAACTGTCTGGCATGCCGTGCGTTAAGCAGATTTGATATTTTTGAAGGGGAAATTCATGTACACGATCAAAATGGCAGGTGTGATGCTGATTGCAGCAATGGTTCTGGGCGGATGTGCTTCGAGCATGTCGGGGGGCGCCTATACGCGTTCGCAGGCACGCCAGGCCCAGGAAGTGCAGATGGGGGTGGTGGAAAGCGTGCGCCAGGTGCAGCTTGAAGGCACCAAAACCCCGGTGGGAACGATTGCGGGTGCGGCGGTGGGCGGCATTGCCGGCAGCAACATCGGCGGCGGCAAGGGCAGCACGGTCGGAGCCATTCTGGGCGCGGTTGCCGGCGGCGTTGCCGGCTCGGCCATTGAAGAAGGCGTCACCAAAAAAACTGGCCTGGAGATCACCGTCAAGCTGGATAGCGGCAGAATGATCGCCGTCACCCAGGAAGCAGACGAAGACATCCGTCCCGGTGACCGGGTGCGCGTGCTGAGCGGCGGGGGCGCGACACGAGTGACGCGAAACTGATCCGTTCCAGGCTGTTTCCCCTGCAAGGGCATCCCTCCGGAGCGCCCTTATTGTTGCCTTAAGTTGGGATGCATTGTTTAGGGAGTCCGCTTTGAAGCTCTTGCCAGGCACATTGAGCGCCCTGATTGTTCTGCATTGCAGTCTTGCCCATGCCGATTTTACCGGGACAGAGGGTTTTTGGGGCGAGGGTGACGCCGTTGCCACAGCTCGAGTCAGTGGCGGCTCTTCGTCTGGCAGCGTGGATGGCGCCAGAATGGTTGTGGCACACAACAAGTGGCGTGCTGATGTGGGCGTTCCAGGGATTGCCTATTCAGAAAAACTGGCATCCTCGGCTCAGGCATGGGCGGACCAGCTGAAAAACGCCCATGACTGCAACATGAAGCATAGCGGCGGCGCGGCGGGTGAAAATATTTTCTGGCAAAGCGCAGTAAGCTGGTCCGATGGCAGGAGTGAATTGCGTCACGTTGCGCCGAAAGAAGTTGTGGATTCCTGGGGCAGCGAGAAAAAGCATTACAACCATGCTGCTAATGCTTGCACACCTTCCGGAACGTGCGGACATTACACACAGGTGGTATGGAAAAATACCACGTCTGTCGGCTGTGGCATGGCGGTGTGCGGGAATCAGAACCAGATCTGGGTGTGCCAGTATTCCCCTGCCGGAAATTGGGTGGGGCAGAAGCCCTACTGATGCACACCCTCCGGCAGTGAGGTTTTGAGGAAGAAGATTATTTCTGCCGCTTCATCATTTCCTGGAATTTCGGGTCCTTCATCATTTCGTTCATGTTCATGCCCTTCATGTTCGGCATGATCACGTCGCCAGGCTTCTGGCCGGCCTTGCAGGGGCCCAGCCATTTGGCTTCCATGGTCATTTTTGCTTCGCCCATGCCATGCATCGGCGGGCTGTAGCGGGTATGCATGTTCCCCTTGTAGGCTGAGTCAAAGGCGCCGGTGAACACGGCATCGGTCGTTGCCGTGGTATTCTCGAATTTGCACACCGAATGCATGGTGACTTTGTTGCCCTGTTGTTTGACGTCCATCACGCTGCAATTGGGCTTTTCCTTTTGCGCGCGTTCCTGCATGAGATTGTCGGTGTTCTGGTCGATGCACTGCTGCATGGGGCCCATGCTGGGCATGCCTTCCATGCTCGTGCTGATTTCCCACAGGCCGGATTTGCGCTTTGGCATGTCTGAGGCGAGCGCGCCTCCTGCCAGCGAGACGGCGGCCAGGCCAAGCAGCAGCAGTGAGAAGGGGGTGCGGTTTTCGAATCTGGATTTCATCATGGCTCCTTGAGGCGAAAATACGGGGGGTTCCGCAGTTCCAATAGTAAGCCTCCGCAAGCATGCCGTCATCAGGCCAGATTCAGGCAACCGCTTCCTGCAGGTAGATGTTGAGCTCGGACATGGCGGCGAAGCGGGCGGGCGAGACGCCGGCCCCGCGCAGGTTCAGCGCGTCCGGATAAGGGCTGGCGGCCTCCGCGCGCGTCCGGGCGTCGCGTTGCCAGGCGTCTGCCCAGGCGGCAGCGGCGCGCAGCCTGGCGTCCGGCAGCCGCTGGATGGCGGCCAGCACGGTCTGGTGGAAGCCGTTGCGGGAGAGCGCTGCATGCACCCCCTGAATTTCGCTCAGGCTCTGTTCTTCAAGTGCGCCAAGCAGGCGCGCGAGGTTGTCATCCATGACGCTGTTGCGTGCCGAGGCGATATGCTGCTCGAGGATGCGCTTGATTTCGTGGTATGCGCTGCCGGTTTGTTCGTCTGGCCGGGCTGTCGCAGTGATGAACGAGTGCAGGGCGGTGAGTGCCGCCAGCGTCTGGCCGGAATGGCGGGTTTGCGTGATCAGCACCTGGCACTGGGTGTCCATCTGCCCGGGGCTTAGAAGCAGCGTCAGCTTTTCCATGCGTCAGCTCAGAACGACCAGCCGCGGGTCATCGATGAGCTCGATCAGGATGCGCCGGACCCTTTCCTGCCACAATCTGGCGAATTCCTTCTGCCCGGCTGCACCTGCGCAGCCCGCCATGACCATTTGCATCAGTTCCTTCATGGCGGAATCCGGCGGCGCGATTTCGGGGTGGTAGGTGGTGTTCACGGCAGCGCCCGTGTCGCGGCGCTCGAAGCGAATCTCGCTGCTGATGGGAGCGTCAAAAAACAGCAGATTGCGCCGGTCGAATTTGCCGCCGATCCCCTTGAAGCCATTGTCCTGGGTGGCGCCGGTGATCAGGGTGGCGATATTTGCCATGACGCCGGTGACCCCGCTCGTGATGGAGTCGCGGAAGGAGACCTTGATGTCTCCTCGCTGCGGTGCGTTTCCCGGGTAGAGATGTTCCAGCGCCTTCAGCGTTGCCAGGTAGGCGCCTGCCACAGTGGGGCAGGAGTGCCCGGCAAGTTTGACCGCGTCGAGGTAGGTGTATTCGATCAGGCCATCCTCCATCGCGCCGAGAAAGTCAGCGAGCGGGTCGTGCATGCGGATGGTGCGCACAGCCGCGAAAAACTGGGGTGCATTCATGGGATTTCCCTGGATCCGTTGAGATGACTAAAAGCGGGCTTACTTTACGGCGCAAACGAAATTCAGCGTGCTCTCGTCGATGCTCCCCTGCGTCACCGGCAAGTCCTGGGGCTGCTGAATCAGCTGCTTGCTGATCAAAGCCATCTTTTCGTCGTAGGCCTCGGTGGCGAGCTGGGCAAGGGTGCGGAAACCGCAATTGGCGCGGGAGTGAATCAGGAGGTATTGCGCCGCGCGCCGGCCCACCTTGTATTCATTGCGGTCCACGAAGGTATGGCGCGCGGTGAATGTCGCCAGCGGGCCATTCTTCCTGATGCTGGCGGTGTCGATCTCGCGCACCGTGTCATCCCCCTGCTTGATGGGGGTCCATTCAGCCGCCATCACCTGGCTGCCGAACAATGCTCCGCTCAGGATGATCACAAGACTTCCGGTGCCGATCAATTTGCCCATAGATTTACTCCTTGAATGTATTCAGACTAAACTGACGGGTATTTTATCCAATATCTTCACTGCATGAATTGATTTGCAACAGGAAATGAACATGATCCAAAGCCGTTTCTTTTCATCCATTATCGGCGCCCTGGCGCTGGGGGCGAGCCTTTCCGTCCTTGCCGCTACCCTGCACGAAACCGTGAGGGAGGGAGACGCGCAGGCCGTCAACAGGATGGTTGCCGCAAACCGCAGCATGGTGAATGCCAGAAACGAACTTGGCTCGACGCCGCTCCATATTGCGGCCGGCAATTCTGCGCCGGACGCCGCCCGCCTGCTGATCGAGAAAGGGGCCGCTGTCAATGTGAAGGACAACAATGGCGCCACGCCGCTGCATATCGCCGCATTTTCCGGGCGCAAGGCAAATCTTGAGCTGCTCCTCAGCAAGGGTGCCGATGTCCATGCCAAGGACAATCAGGGCAGAAGCGCGCGCGATTATGCCGAAACCGCCCTGAACCACGAGATTTCCGCCATCCTGCTGATCCGGATGCTGGCCACCCCCGCGCCGGCTGCCCGGAAATAAGGATTCACCCAAGAATGGAGAAAGTGAAAATGAAGCGTTTTGTCCTCATGCTGTATTTCCTGGGCTTTGCCCTGCCCGTTGCGGCGGATTCTCCCGCCGATGCCGGCCTGGCGGAAGTGCGCGAGCTGGGGCAGCTCAATGGCCAGTCTCTGGCCTGCTCCCACGCCCAGGCTGCATCCCGGATCAAGAGGATCATCATTGATCATGCGCCCAAATCGCGGCGCTATGGGGAGGCGTTCGAGGCGGCTACCAGCGAATCTTTTCTCGCCCAGATCAAAAAGGATCCTGCCGCCTGCCCGGACATGCCGGCATTGACTAGCCAGGCCGAGGATGCCGCAGCACGCCTGATGGCCGCAGTTCCGGCCGCAGCTCCGCAATAGGGCGCAAGCATGAAAAAAAGATGTCTTGCAGTCCTCATCGCTGTATTGGCCGGCATTTCTCCCGCCCAGGCCGAGGCGCCGAAGGCGGCCGCCGAAGAGCAGCCTGAAACCGGGATTGTCTCGCGTTATCTGCTCATGGATGACCGTGGGCGCGCCGTGACCGACCAGGATTTTCCCGGCCGTTTCCAGCTCATCGCCTTTGGCTATACTTTCTGCCCGGACATTTGCCCGACCACCCTGGCGGAAATGTCGCTTGTCATGAACAGGCTGGGCAAGCAGGCCGAGCGGCTGCAGCCGCTGTTCGTCACGGTGGACCCGGAACGCGATACTCCCGAGGTGCTGCGCCGCTATACCGCCTTTTTCCATCCGCGTATCATCGGCCTTTCCGGTTCGCCCGAACTGGTGCGCCGCGTGGCGGACCACTTCAAGGTGCGTTATGAAAAGCACTGGGAACCGGGGGCGGCGAAGGACAAATATTCGGTGGACCATTCGGCAGGCATGTATCTGCTGGGACCGGATGGGCGTTTCCTTGCCAAGTTCGCTTATGCCACCCCACCCGCCGAAGTGGCCGAGCGCATCCGTCATCTGATGGAGGCGAGTCTCTCGCCGCCGGATGGCGTGCGGGATTGACCTTGCCTGCTGAGCGCTCTTTATGACTATCCCTTCGGCCAGGTTTCAAAGTGGGCGTGGATCGGTACAATTACACTGTTTGATCCTGTTAATTCCAGATGGTGTCGTATGAAAATTCCGATGGCGCTCCTCGCCCATTCATTCAAGAGGACAGATATGTCCCCCCGCGCTGGCGGCCGTTTTTTCGCGCTTTCTTTTGCCCTCGCGCTTGGCTTGTTCAGCCTGGAAGCAAATGCCCTGGATATGGAAAGAGCGCAGGAACTGATGGGGGTTTGCGCAACCTGCCACGGCGATTTTGGCCAGGGGGGCTCACGCGGTGAATACCCCCGGCTTGGCGGGCAGTCGGAGAAATACCTTGCCAGCCAGCTGCATAACTTTCGTTCCCGCAAACGCATCAATATTCCAATGGCGCCCTATACCGAGGAACGCGAATTGTCGGACGAGGATATCACGACCATCTCCGGCTATCTGTCAGCCATCAAGCTGCCGACCATTCCCCCCGCATTCAAGGGCGATGAAGACGCTCTGACCCGTCTGCAGATGATGGAAAAAGTCATGATCGTTCCCCGTTCCGAAGGCGATATCGAGAATGGCGGCAGGGTTTTCAAGAAAGAGTGCGCTTCCTGTCATGCCAAGGATGGGCGCGGGCGGGGATCGTTCCCGATGCTGGTGGGACAGTACACCAATTATCTGCGCAAGCAGATCAACAGCTATATCAAGGGCGAACGCCCGCACGATGAAGAGGATTCGCGCGGCATCCTGGCCGAGCTGAAGGAAACCGATATCCGCGACGTCCTGGCCTATCTCACCTCGATTCAGCCGCAGGAGTAAGCCTGGATGGCCAAAATATTACTGGCGCTGCTCCTGGGCCTGTTTTCCGGCCTTGCCTGCGCGGATACATCCTTGCCCGGTGGCAATGCGGGGCAGGATATTGAAGAACGCTTTCATGCCATCAGCCTCATGGCGCCAGAGCGTCTTGCGGAACTCGACGGGCAGCTTTTTTCCTTTGCCGTGGATCTCGGCAACAGCCCCGGTTTCAGCATGGATTTTGACGCGGGAAGCGGCACGCTCACGCTGCTGTACCGCATGGCTTTCAACAACGTCGCAGAGGGCTGGAGCTGGGAGCCGCAGGCCGACCCGGCGAGCCAGGATTATTACCGCGCCAAGTTCCTGCCCCTGAAATCCACCCATGAGGAAAAGGCCGGGCCGGTGGAAGTGGAGCTTTACCCGGGCAAAAGGCTGGAGGTCAGGAATGTGTGGCGCTACGACTATTTCCTGGCCTTCGAGAATCTCTACGATTTTTATCCGCGCGCGGTGGATGACGATGCCGGTTTTGGCGCCAGGATCAAGGCTTCCGGGCTCCCCGCGCGGGAACGCCTGGTCATGCTCGCCGCGTTCCGCATGAAAGCGCCCTACCACGCCGAGAGCAATACCTTCTGGAAGGCCGATTTTGCCGATCCGGTTGACTTCACCCTGAGGAAGCGCTACCTGATCGGCCAGCTTGAGGAAATCCGTTTTCTGGACAGCGAAACGGGGCAGCTCTACCTGCGCCAGCAGCGCCTTACCGGCCTTCCGCCTGCGCCGTCCAGTAAGCCCGATGGCGCGCCACGCTCAGATCACGGTCAACCATGACTTCGATCAGGTGCGCACCGCCCGCGAGCGCGGCCGCCAGTGCCGCCCTGAAACCGGCTGCCGCGCTGACTCTCTGATAGCCCAGCCCATACATCCTTGCCGCATGGGAAAAATCCACCCCGAGCGGCGTCAGCCAGGCGCGCTCGAAATCCGCCAGCCGTGCCTGGGGCAGATACTCGAAAATTCCGCCGCCGCCATTGTTGAGAACGACAAGCACCACATCCAGCCCGCGCGCCGCCAGCAGGCCGTTCATGTCGTGGTAGAACGCCAGGTCGCCGAGCAGCGCCACGACGGGCCGTTGGCTTCCGGCGGCCAGGCCGAGGGCGGTGGAGACGTTGCCGTCGATGCCGCTCGCGCCGCGATTGCCGATGATCTGAAATGACTTGGCGCCGCTGCCGGAAAAGGCATCAAGGTCGCGGATCGCCATGGAGTTGCCGCTGAACAGGGTGCCGCCATCCGGCAGCAAATCCACCACGGCGCGCACCACTGCAGCCTCCAGCGGCGCATTTTCCTGACTTGGCCCGGCCGCGCGCTGCTCCTCGGACTGAAATGCCGCCAGCCAGGATGAAGGCGCCGCGGATGCGATCCCTGCCGTGAGTTGCCGGCACAAGACGGCCGGATCGGCCCTCACCAGGCGCGTGGCTTGATGCAGCGGATCGGGCCAGCGCCCGTGCGCGTCTGCCACGATGTGGGGTATGCCGGATTGTGCCGAAAGAAACTGCTGCAAGATTTTGGAGACTGGCATGGCGCCGAAACGCAGCACCCAGTCGGGGCGCAGGTTTTCCTGCATGCTGCTGCGGCGCAGGAAAGCGTCGTAGCGGCACAGGACAGAGTCCAGCTCATGGCTGCCGAAGCGCAGGCCGGAAAGGGGATCCGCCAGCAGGGGGCAGGCCAGTTTGCGCGCCAGCGCCACAACGGCTTCCGGGAAATCGGGATCATGCGCCCCCCAGCCGCATACGATCAGGCCTTTCCCGCCCGCCAGTGCGTGCGCCAGTGTGTCGGCTTCCGCGCCGGGAAGGGACAGGCGCGGGTGGCTGACCATGGCAGGCGCCATGCTTTCCGCTTGTTGGTCGGTCTTCAGACCGACATGTCGGTCTGAAGACCGACCTGCAGAAGTAGCAGGCACCAGCGGTTCGCGCAGTGGTACGTTGACATGCACAGGGCCGGGCAGGGGCCAACGGCACTGGTCTGCCGCCCGGGCCGCCAGCGTGCGCAGATAACGCAGCATTTCGGGCCGCGCATCGGCGGCAGGCAATTCGTGGAAGGCACGCACATGGCCGCCGAAGAGATGGGTCTGGTTTATGGACTGGTTGGCGCCGCAGTCGCGCAGTTCCGCCGGGCGGTCGGCGCTGAGCAGCACCAGCGGAACCATGCCCATGTCCGCCTCGATCACGGCGGGATACCAGTTGGCAGGCGCCGAGCCGGAAGTGCAGACCAGGATGACCGGCTGCCGGCATGCCTTGGCCAGCCCCAGGGCAAAAAACGCGGCGCTGCGCTCGTCCACCTGCACCCAGGTGTTAAGGTTTGAATGCTGCAGGCAGGCCAGCGCCAGCGGCGTGGAACGTGAGCCGGGCGAAATCACGGCATGAATCACGCCGCCCGCGGCCAGGCTATGGATCAGATTGCCGGCCCAGATGAGGTTTTCGCTGGCCTGCTCAGTCATGCCGCCTCCGGCTTGGGCGTTCAGTTTGCTTGGTTCGGACATGGCGAAATTCTTGTTACGAGTAGCCTTGTATTTTCGCACCACTCGACTTAACTGTCGTGGGTCAATTCAGGCCGAACGTCTGAAGGCGGGTGCAAGGAAACAGGGATTGGGTTTCGACACGGTATCTGTCCCCTAATTATTGTCATCTGAACCGTGGTCTGTCCCCCATTATGTGTCCCCCATTATGCTCCCGAGACGGTATCTGACCCCTAATTATTGTCATTAAAAACGTGGTCTGTCCCCTATTATTCTTTCCCTATTATTTCTTTATTTACTCAGGAGCCACACCCCCGTCAGAGAATAATGCTACGCTTCCCGCTGACGGGCGTCATCTGCAAATTCGATGGTAGACCCCTTTGATTCGACCCCTTTGATTCTTTCAGCACTCAAGTCGATTCCATAATTCTGTTAATAGCTCGTTTAACTCA
Organism: Nitrosomonadales bacterium; assembly: GCA_003104895.1. GTDB lineage: Bacteria > Pseudomonadota > Gammaproteobacteria > Burkholderiales > Sulfuricellaceae > Sulfurimicrobium. Next base: position 652 of record PQAG01000182.1, on the reverse strand, counting down.
TGATTGAGAGATGCTTGTGTTGCCTCGTCCCCATCTCCGATAGCAAAGTCGCCTAGTGTCCCCATTCCGCCCATCATGCTCCTGAAGATGGATCTTGCATTGCGGATGCGCTCATCTGGCATAACCTCATCATTGGAGAGTTCACGGATCGCTGATTGCACCCCGGCAACATGATTACTTCCACGATGTTCTTTAAGCATTCTTAGAAGATGCTCCAACAGGTTTCTGATTTTCTCGATTTTATGGTCGCTATTCATACAGACCTCGTCAATTGAGCGGAGTCACGCCAACGGGCGTAAGGCCAGGTGTAGTCTTGGGAATAAATATTTGCGTTTGTACTGCACCGGAACCGCCAACATAAATGCCGCCCTGCGAAGCAACCGGCCCTTGATATATCGTCGTTCCAGCCGGAATTTTGATTGCGTAAACCGCGTCAATAGGGGATGTGCTCATTAGCACGCCTGAAACTGGATCAATCCATTGCGGTTTAACAGCAGTGTCAATACGCACTTGTGCAACCGATGTCGGCGGCTCAGAGGTAAACCATTGGCCACGCCAACTACCTGCTGGAAATAATAGGGGACAGACCACGGTTTACTTTCTTGTTTGCCCATATTGACCTGCCCCTCGAAATCGTGGTCTGTCCCCTATT
>PQAG01000181.1 GCA_003104895.1 Nitrosomonadales bacterium | reverse complement strand
CCTTGAGCGGGATGTTGCCGTCGATCAGCCCGCCCAGGCAGATCACCACAATGGCGGTGTGCGTGAGTATGTAGCCGATGCGGTGGTAGCTGCCGGCCTTGGCGGCGATGAGGATATCCCCATCTGGATTGGGCGCGCCGGTCCTGGCACGGAAGCCCTGGCCCTGAAGGTAGTTGCCGAGCCGCTGGCTCAAGGCGTCCGCGGGCAAGGCAGTGGCATATTCGGCCTGATGGGAGAAGGCGCGCAGCGAGGTTTCCGTAGCGTGCTCGCGGAACGAGCGCATCTCGCGAAGCATCAGCGGCGTGTTGCGGTAAATGCACAGGGTGGTGGAGAGAATCAGGAACGCAAGGATGATCAGGAACCAGCTGGAGTGATAAACATCATACAGTCCCAGCATTTCGAAAGTCTGGAACCAGAACTGGCCGAACTGCATGATGTAGTTCGGGTAGGGCTCGTTTTGCTTGAGCACGGTGCCGATGATCGAGGCGATCGCCAGCACGGTGAGCAGGCTGATGGCGAAGCGCATCGAGCTCAGCAGTTCATACAGGCCGTGGCTCAGGTTGCGGTGGGATGGGTTGGGATGGGTCATGAAAACTGGCGCGGACAAAAAAGGGTGACTTGCGCCACCCTTGTCTGTTTACGGTTTCCCGCAGATTGTTTTAGTTCAGGCCTGAGATGTATTCCGAAACGGCTGCCATTTCCTGGTCGGTCATCTTGGCAGCGATGACGCGCATCATCTTGGCAGCATCGTTGGCGCGCTCGCCGCTGCGGAACAGTTTCAGCTGGGCAAGGGTGTATTCGCCATGCTGGCCAGCCAGGCGCGGGAACTGAACCGGGATGCCGGCGCCGTTCGGGCCATGGCAGGAAGCGCAGGCTGGTACGCCGCTGGACTGGTTGCCGCCCTTGTAGATTTTCTGGCCAAGCGCGACCAGGTTCTTGTCCTTGGCGCTGCCCGGGCTGGCTTTGTGCCCGCCGAAATAGGCGCCCAGGTTTTTCATGTCTTCAGGAGAGAGAGCTGCAACCATGCCGGCCATGATAGGGTTCTGGCGCTCGCCGGATTTGAAGTTGGTCAGCTGCTTGGTGAGGTACTCGGGGTGCTGGCCTGCAAGCTTGGGGTTCGCGGGCGCAGTGCTGTTGCCGTCGGCGTTGTGACAGGCAACGCAAACCGTCGTCGCAATCTGTTGAGCCTTGGCAGGGTCACCCTTGGCGGAAGATTCCGCCAGCGCTGAAGACGCGGCCATCACTCCTGCTATCGCCACCATCGCCATGGTTTGTTTCATTCTTCCGACTCCTTAGACAGTTCTTTTTGACTTAAAAGTTGACAATTCTATACTAAGAGTAAGCTATCATGCCACTTTGAAAGAAAAATTTTACATGGCCTTATTTCAGCACGCACAGTTCCACATTTCCGCGCATGATTTGCGCGATCTGCCGCCGCCGTTCGGACGCGAGGTGGCTTTTGCCGGCCGCTCCAATGCGGGAAAATCGAGCGCGATCAATACCCTGTCAAACCGCAACCGCCTCGCATTCGTCAGCAAAACACCGGGCCGTACCCAGTTGATCAATTTCTTCAGCCTGGGCGAGGAGCGCTATCTGGTGGACCTGCCGGGCTATGGCTATGCCAAGGTGCCGGAAAAAATCCGCCTGCACTGGCGTTCGGTTTTGAGCGCCTATCTGCAGAACCGGCCTTCCCTGTGCGGCCTGGTCCTCATCATGGATGCGCGCCATCCCATGACCGAGCTGGACCGTCAGATGCTGGAGTGGTTTCAGCCTGCCGGCAAGCCGGTGCATGTGCTTCTGACCAAGTCGGACAAATTGAGCCGCCAGCAGGCAACCACCACATTGCGCTCGGTGGAAAGGGAATTGCGGAAGATCTGCCCCGGCGCCACTGCCCAGCTGTTTTCCAGTCCCAAGCACCAGGGCATGGAAGAGGCGGAGCGGGTGATCGGGGCGTGGCTCAATCCCCCCTCTCCCGCCGCCGCCTGAGCGCAGCCGCGGTGCACTGAGCCTGCCGAAGGGAAGGCAGGGAGAGGGGGAAGTAGGCTCGCTTCGCGAGTTTCACGAAAAGAAAAAGCCCCCAGCTAAAGGGGAAAAGCCGGGGGCAGAGGCCTTAATAAGGATTAAGGCACCCGCTCAGGGAGGAGAAGCGGGAGACGAACTGAATCGTCTGCATGTTCAGAGTGGGCGGGCTAAAAATTAGTTCCCGCTAATATTGAAATTTTCATCAATCCTTGTTTTTCTTTTCCGCTCGTTTTTCCTGGCGCGGTCCGGCGTGATTTTTTTTGCTGCAAGTTATTTGGTGCCTGGGCTATAATCCGCGACCCATTATATTTTTTTATACCAGGATAAAAACATGCATAAAGGCACCACCATCACCCAGTTCATTATTGAGGAACAGCGCCATATCCAGGGTGCGAGCGGTGATTTCACCTCGCTCCTGAACGATGTCATCACCGCGATCAAGGTGATTTCCAATACCGTGAACAAGGGTGCGCTCATTGGCGTGATGGGTTCGGCCGGCTCGGAAAACGTGCAGGGCGAAACTCAGAAGCAACTGGATGTCATCACCAACGAAATCTTCATCAAATCCAACGAGTGGGCCGGCCACCTGTGCGCCATGGCGTCGGAGGAGATGGACGACATCTACCCCATCCCGGCGCAATACCCGCGCGGCAAGTACCTGCTGGTATTCGATCCGCTCGACGGCTCCAGCAACGTCGACGTGAATATTTCCGTCGGTACCATTTTTTCCATCCTGCGCTGCCAGGGTGAGAGCGATTCGCCTTCCGCCAAGGATTTCATGCAGCCCGGCACCCAGCAGGTCTGCGCCGGCTATGCGCTGTACGGCTCCTCCACCATGCTGGTGCTGACCAGCGGCCATGGGGTGAACGGCTTCACGCTGGACCGCGATATCGGCGAATTCATCCTCACCCATGCCAACATGACCATTCCGGCGGACACCAGGGAGTTCGCCATCAACGCCTCCAACCAGCGTTTCTGGGAACCGCCGGTGCAGCGCTACGTGGAAGAGGCCCTGGCCGGCAAGACCGGCCCTCGCGGCAAGGACTTCAACATGCGCTGGGTGGCCTCGATGGTGGCGGAGGTGCACCGCATCCTGATGCGCGGCGGCATTTTCATGTACCCCAAGGACACCAAGGACCCCGCCAAGGCCGGCAAGCTGCGCCTCCTGTATGAAGCCAACCCGATGTCCTTCATCGTTGAGCAGGCCGGCGGCGCTTCCAGCACCGGCCGCGAGCGCATCCTCGACATCCGGCCGGACGGCCTGCACCAGCGCGTGCCGGTGATTCTGGGGTCAAAGAACGAAGTGGAAACCGTGGTTTCCTATCATGGGGCCTGAGTTATTCCCCTGCCTTGAACAGGGCTAGGGCGAATCCCGCTCCAATGATCATGCCGCTCGCCTGTTGCAGGGCCGGCGGCATTTTTCATGGGGCATGGATAGTGGCGAATATGCCATAATGACGCCCATGCAAAGCGTCGATCTTACCCACCATTTCCTCATCGCCATGCCGGCGATGGCGGACCCCTATTTCGCCAAGACCCTGACCTATATCTGCGAGCACAACGAGCGCGGGGCGCTGGGTGTCGTGCTCAACCGCAAGATCGACCTGGATTTCAAGGCCCTGTTCGAACAGATCAACATCCCGCTCGAGGTGGCGGAGCTGGCCGGAATGCCGATTCACTATGGCGGGCCGGTGCAGATGGACCGCGGCTTCGTGCTGCATCAGCCGGAGGGGCATTGGCAGTCTAGTCTGGCTGTCGCCGAAGGCATTGCGCTGACCACCTCGAAGGATATCCTGGAAGCCGTGGGGCGCGGCGAAGGGCCGGATAAACTGTTCGTGTCCCTGGGCTATGCGGGCTGGGATGCGGGCCAGCTGGAGCATGAACTGGCGCAGAATGCCTGGCTTACGGTACCGGCCATTCCACGCCTCATTTTTGACGAACCGCCTGAAACGCGTCTGGCCGCAGCAATGGGTTTGCTGGGCGTGGATTTTGCGAGCCTGGCGGACGAAGCGGGCCATGCCTGAACTGGTGATGAGTGAAGGGGAATGGGCGATGGGTGGCGTGGCAGGATGAGCGAGCATTCCTCACATCGCCCATCACCCATCGCCCATCACCAAACTACCGTGCTGGGCTTCGATTTCGGCCTCAAGCGCATCGGCGTTGCAGTGGGCGACCGGATGATCGGCGTGGCTCATCCCTTGCAGACCATCCAGGGCGAAAGCAACGAGCAGCGCTTTGGCGCCATTGCAGCGCTGATCAAGGAGTGGCAGCCCGGTTT
>PQAG01000180.1 GCA_003104895.1 Nitrosomonadales bacterium | reverse complement strand
CTGAACTCGATCGAGTCCAAGATTCTCACCGTGGAGGACCCGGTGGAGTACCGCCTGCCCGGCATCAACCAGGTTCAGGTCAACGAAAAAATCGACCTCTCCTTCGCCCGCGTGCTGCGTTCCACCCTGCGCCAGGAYCCGGACATCATCCTGGTGGGCGAGATCCGCGATCAGGAAACCGCGCARATTGGCYTAAGGGCCGCCATGACCGGCCACATGGTGCTTTCCACCCTGCATACCAACGACGCCATYAGCACCCCGATCCGCCTCATCGATATGGGCGTGCCGCGCTTCATGGTGGCGACCTCGCTGCAGGTGGTGATGGCGCAGCGCCTGGTGCGCCTGGTGTGCGAAAGCTGCGCCGAACCTTATGCGCTCAAACCTTACGAGCACGAATGGATGCGCCTCGAACTCAAGGACGAGGTCGACCGGCACCAGTACAAACATGGCCGCGGCTGCACCAACTGCAACGGCACCGGCTACCAGGGCCGCATGGGCATTTACGAAATGCTGGAAATGAACTTCGAAATGGTCGAGGCAGCGAATCACCATGATCCGCATCACTTCATGAAAATGGCCCGCCAGCAGCTGGCCGGAAAAACCCTGCGCAGCCAGGCGGTGGGTGAAGTGATCAGGGGGCGCACGACGGTGGCGGAAGCGATGCGCATCAGCAACCAGTTTGAAGATTAGGCAAAGCCATGCCCTTCTTCTCCTACAAAGCCCGCAATGCACGCGGCGACCTGATCGAGGGCATCCAGGAAGGCCCGGACAGCGCTGCGGTGGCTGATATGTTGTTCAGCGGCGGCATGACGCCGGTGGAAATCGCYGTTTCGKCCAGGGGGCCGGGCAAGGAAGGCGAGAGCCTGCTGCAGCACATGCAGCGGCAGAAGATCACGTCCATCGATGTCATGCTTTTTTCGCGCCAGATGTACACCCTGCTCAAGGCTGGCGTGCCCATCATGCGCGCCCTGGCTGGCTTGCAGGAGTCGACTCACAACCACAGCATGAAGAAAGTGCTGCAGGATATGCGCGAGAGCCTGGACAGCGGGCGCGAGCTTTCCGCAGCCATGCGGCGCCATCCCGATGTATTCAACCCGTTTTACSTCAGCATGGTGCGGGTGGGCGAGGCGACCGGCATGCTGGAGGAAATCTTCCTGCGCCTGTTCTATTACCTGGAATTCGAGAAATCGACCAGGGACAAGATCAAGGCGGCGATGCGCTATCCCACCTTCGTGATTGTCGCGATGGTGGTGGCGATTGGCATCATCAACCTGTTCGTGATCCCGGCCTTTGCCAAGGTCTACAAGGGCTTCAACGCCGAATTGCCGCTGATGACCCGGATTCTGGTTGCCAGTTCGGATTTTACCGTGCAGTACTGGCCGGTCATGCTCATGATCCTGGCGGGGGCGTTTTACGGCTTCCGCCTGTATGTCGCCACTCCCCTTGGACGTTATCAGTGGGACAGGATCAAGCTGCGCCTGCCGGTGACTGGCAGTATCGTCGAGAAGGCCACCCTGGCCCGCTTTGCGCGCAGCTATGCCCTCACCAGCCGCAGTGGCGTGCCCATCGTGCAGGGCCTGAACGTGGTGGCGCAGGTGGTGGACAACGACTACATCGCCAGAAAAATCGAGGATATCCGCGCCGGGGTGGAACGCGGCGACAGCATCCTGCGCACCGCCGCGGCCTCCGGCGTGTTCACGCCGGTGGTGCTGCAAATGATCGCGGTGGGCGAGGAAACCGGCGAACTGGACGACCTGATGCAGGAAATCGCCGAGATGTACGAGCGCGAGGTGGCATACGAAGTGGATAACCTGTCCGCCAAGATCGAACCGATCCTGATCGTTGGCCTGGGCATCCTGGTGCTGATTCTTGCCCTGGGCATATTCCTGCCGATCTGGGATCTGGGCAAGGTGGCGCTGAAGAAGTGAAATACAGACAGGCAGGTTTCAGCTTGCTGGAGTTCATGGTGGCGGCAAGCATTCTTGCCGTTTTTGCCGGCCTGCTGCTGAATCGCCTGCATTATTACCAGGAAGTGGCCGAGAAAACCAATATGGAGGCCACCGTCAAGGCGCTGCAAAGCGGCTTGCGCTTCGAGATGGCGCGGGCGCTGATGGCGGGACAGGAGATCGATTACCAGCGCCTGGCGCGCGAGAATCCGATAAACTGGCTGGAGCGGAAGCCGCCCAACTATCTGGGCGAATTCCGCCGCGATGCGGGGGCGCTGGCCCGTGGCGCCTGGTATTTCGACACACCGAATCGCGAACTGGTCTATCTGCCCGCTCTGGACGGCCATTTCGTGCCGGATAGCGAGGGGCAGGTGCGGATACGTTATCGCGTCGAACTGCTGGCAGGGAGGAACAGTGCGGATGTTGTCACAGTGCGGTTGAGGGAGGTCGAAGCGTATACCTGGTTCTAGATAAGATCTGGCACAGGAATTGCTTAGGTTTTCTGTGGGGAATGTTTCTGTGGTTTCAAGTTATCGCGATTCTGGCCGTTATAATTAAAAATGTATTTAACAGACAATTTTGCTGAATAAAGTACGGAGTATGAAAATGAAAAAGCAGGCGGGTTTTACCCTGATCGAACTAGTGGTGGTGATTGTTATTCTAGGGGTTCTGGCGGCCATTGCTCTGCCGAAATTCGCGAATATGCAGGCTCAGGCGCGCATCGCCAAGATGAACGGCGCACTGGGCGCAATGAAGTCTGCTGCGGCGATGGCGCACGGGCTGCTGCTGGCGAATGGCTATCCGGCCGACTACACCGGGGACCCAGGCGTCACCGCGCCGGTAGGGCCCGACATCAACGTGGAAGGGACCAACGTGGTGTTTACAGCAGGCTACCCCGACGACCAGTCCATCGCGGCAATTTCCGGGATCACTGCGCCGGACTATGTGGTCGTGGCATCGACAGGCGCTCAGGAAATTATCCAGCCCGATGCCAATCATGTGGCATGCCAGATCATTTATCTGAACGCAGTAGCACCCAATCAGCCAACCTATAACATTGCCGGTTTGACAGTGGCAAACTGCGATTAAAAAACCAATTAAGTTAATTTTTATATTTTGAACAGGAGATACAAATGCATAGCAATCAAAAAGGCTTCACCCTGATTGAACTGGTGGTGGTGATCGTGATTCTGGGCATTCTGGCCGCCACGGCATTGCCTAAGTTTGTGGATTTGTCTACTGATGCCGGTAATGCTGCTGCTCAGGGTGTTGCCGGAGCGTTAACCTCGGCAACCAGCATAAATTATGCAAAACGTCTGGCGTCTGGCACTGGTGGAATAGATGTTAAGGCAGCTACGACGTGCAGCGGGCTCGACACCCTGATGACTGGCGGAGTTTTGTCCTCGGATGGCAAGGTGAGCTGGGTTAATGGTGCTGCCACGCTGGTTGGTTGTACTGCCGCAGGTGCGGTCGATTCAACAGCCTGCAAGGTGAAGCATGATAACGGAACTGCGGCCGGCTATGCAGTTACTGTGATCTGTACCGGCGCATAATAGCCAGAAACAACTGGGGTCAGACCCCTTTGGCTTGCATCAAGGGGGCACTTTTGTGCCCCCTTGTTACTTGGAATGGGGAAAAATTGAGCCTTGTTGCTGCCAGTGAGGGGAATGTGTCTAAACTAATGGCGCTCGCTACCTGGCCTCTGATGTCCTGCAGGAGTCAACGGCAGGCGGGCTTCACCTTGGTCGAACTGATTGTTGTCCTGATCATTGTCGGCGTGCTGGCCGTGGCAGCATTGCCGCGTTTTTACGACCAGAATGCTTTCGATGCGCGCGGTTTTTATGACGAAACGCTTTCCATCCTGCGTTACGGGCAAAAAACCGCAGTGGCGCAACGGCGCATGGTGTGCGCCTCTTTCACTGCAACGAGCGTGACATTGCAGGTCGCCACCAGCTTTGGCGGTACCTGCGACAAGGACTTGGCGGGGCCGGGCGGTGGCACCCCTTACCAGATCAATGCGCGTGGCTCGGTTCAATATAATCCCGTTCCCTCCTCCATATCGTTTAATCCTGATGGCAGCGCCAGCGCGGCGGCAAGCATTCAGGTCGGCGGTTTTCCTGATGCCATTTCGGTGGTTAAAGAGACTGGCCATGTTTATTGATGGCCACTACCCATTCTTTATGAATTTCATGTCGAGTCGGCATCAGGCGTGTCGAAAAATCAACGCCCAGCTTGGCCTGACCCTGATCGAAATGGTGATTTTCATTGTGGTTGTGAGTGTTGGTGTGACCGGGATTCTTTCGGTGATGAACGTGACGACGCAGCACAGCGCCGATCCTCTGGTGCGCAAGCAGGCGGCAGCGCTTGCGGACTCCATTCTGGAAGAAATTCTGCTCAAGAACTATGACGATCCGGATGGCGTCGCTGTGACAGAAGCGAGCCGCGATTTGTATGATGATGTGGATGACTACAACGGCAAGAGCAACGCGGTGTTCACCGACCTGCCGGGCGAGTTGGCTGCTTACGTGATCGGCATCGCCGTCACTGATGGAACCGCGACGCTGGGCGTTGCCGCGAAAAAAGTAACCGTCACGGTAAGCAATGGCGCCGAGACCATCAGCATGACCGGCTACCGGGCGAACTATTAGGCGGCCGCATGAAACGCTCCCCCCTTTACGCAAGAGGTTTTACCCTGGTCGAGGCGGTCATCGTGATCGTGATCACCGGCATTGTCTCGGCCGTGGTGGCGGTGTTTATCCAGAGGCCAGTGGAGGGTTATTTTGACTCCGCCCGCCGTGCCGCGCTGACCGACGTGGCGGATACAGCCGTGCGGCGCATGGCCCGGGATATCCGCAAGGCCTTGCCGAACAGCATACGCAATCCAAGCAACCAGTGCATCGAGTTCATTCCTACCAAAACCGGCGGGCGTTATCGCGCGGATGACGATGGATCGGGGAATGGCGACATCCTGGATTTCACCGCAGCGGACACGAGTTTCGACATGTTCGGCCTGAATGGCGACCGCCCTGCCAACCAGCAAATCGCGGCGAACGACGTGATAGCCGTCTACAATCTGGGCATCACCGGGGCGGACGCCTACAACGGGGACAATACGTCGGCGGTTTCTGGCGTGGGGGCGGGCAGCCTGGCCAATGAAACAAAAATCACCATTGCCGGCAAGCAGTTCCCGCTGGAATCCGGCAGCAAGCGCTTTCACGTCATACCAGGCAACGAGAAAATTGTTTCGTTCGTGTGCAGCGGCAGTACGCTCTACCGCAACAGCAACTATGCCTATGCCAGCTCCTGCCCCACGGCAGGGGGCGCAGTGCTGGCTCAGAACGTGAGTTCCTGCAATTTTGATTACAGTGGTCCGGACCTGCAACGCAACGCGCTGGTGCGGATGACCCTCCAGTTGAGCAGCAACGGAGAAACCGTGAATCTCTATCACGAAGCCCACGTGAACAATACGCCATGACACGGATACGACAAAGCCAGCGCGGTTTTACCATGGTCGCCGCCATCTTCCTGCTGGTCACGCTCGCCGCGCTGGGCGCTTTCATGCTGACATTTTCCAGCACCCAGCACGTGACCTCGGCGCAGGATGTTCAGGGTTCGCGCGCCTACTGGGCGGCACGTGCCGGCCTGGAGTGGGCGATCAGCAGTGTAAAGGCGGCTCCAGCTTCCTGCCCTGCAGTGCCCTCGCCGTTTAACGTGGATGGGTTTTCACTCGCGGTTGCTTGTGCCCGTCAGGTTTATGCCGAGGGGGGGGCAAGCAGGACGACGTTCAGTATTACATCCATGGCTACGTCGGGTGGTGCTGTCGGCAGCCCCGGCTACATTGAAAGAAGCGTGTCGGCGATGGTGGAGTTTTAAAGATTGATTGTGAGGGTGGGAGAACTGCAATGATAGAGTCAGTTGCCTGGATCGTGTGCGCAAGGGTTATGCGGGTTGCGGTACTGTTGGTGGCCGCCCTGTGGTACTTGCCTGGACTTGCGGCAACTTATACCAATGCTTCGACCACCTTCAGCTGGATCGATCCGGCCACGCATACCAAGGTCGGTTATAACACCACGCCCTATAAATTCAATGGCGGCGGCAGCACTGGCTGTGGAACCGTTCCGCCAGTGCTGGATGACACCATCAGCGATGCCATTCCCATAGGCTTTACTTTCCTGTATGGCGCCACAAACTACACCTCGCTCAAAATCCAGACCAACGGACGCCTGCAGTTCAACAACAACACCTGCGGTTCGGGAACGCAGAGCATCGGCCCGCCCCAGACTTACCCCTATGTCTACCCGAACGCCAACATGAACAACACCATGAAGGTGTTCGGCGTGGATCTTGATCCAACCAATAAGGTAGATAAAGCCAGTTATCCGACTACTTGCAACGGTTATGCCAGCTGCTATGTGAGTTATGCAAGCATCGGTACGGCCCCTAACCGCCAGTTTGTAGTGACCTGGAAAAATGTTCCGGAATGGGTCAATGCCAGCAATACCAGCGGCTCATTCGACTTGCAGGTAATTCTCAACGAGAACGGCACCTTCATTTACCAGTACGGGAATATTGTTCACGGCGGCACCGGCACGGCCCAGGTTGGCTGGCAGCTGAGCACCACCGATTACGGGGTGCTGAGTTTCGGGGCATCCTCAGAGCCGCCGCCAAGTACCGCCATCATTTTCTATATTCCATCGGCCGCCCCTTTGGCTGAATATCGGTTTGAAGAGGGGGCATGGAGTTCCGGAGGGGCCGGACAGGTCGCAGATTCCTCTGTCTCTGTCCCAAACCGGCCTGGCACAGCCCTCGGCGCGGCTCAGGAAACCAGCGCGGGCAAGGTCTGCCGGGGCGCGGCTATCCCTGCAAATACGCTGGCTGCCAGCGTTGATGCGATCAAGACCGGCGTCAAGCTAAATGATGCCGGTGTCAATATGTCTGGCCAGGGCACGATCATGTTCTGGTACAAGTCCAACGCGGCATGGAGTGGCGCCGGGGCTCAGGCGGCGCAATTGATTGACGCAACCCAGAGCAGCGGACAGTGGTTTTCCCTCACGAAAACGGCCGCCGGAACGCTCTTTTTCGAGGTGACGGACAGCACGGGCGCGGTCAGGTCGGTCGAGACCGCTGCCCAGGCATTTGCCGCCAATACATGGGTGCATGTCGCGGTTTCATGGAATTTCAATGCCTTGCCTGCGGCCAACAGCGACCATTTGCAGATATTCATCAACGGCGCGGCGCCGGCAACGTCTGCATTCTCGAGTACCGGCAATGTGACGACGGCGCTGGACTATGTCCATGCCGGTGACAATCCGTCGGGTTTGACGGGCACCAAAGGCAGCGTCAACTCGGCCAATGGCACGCTCGATGAGCTCAGGCTCTATAACTTCGAACTGAATCAAGGGCAGGTGCTTGGCGCAAGCAGCCAGACTCATGCGTGCCCCACTTTCTTCATCGATCACCTGGAGCTGCGGCATTCAACCTGGTCAGGCATCGTCTGCGCACCTGGAACCCTGACCGTGGTCGCCTGTGCGAATGCGGCGTGTTCGTCCCTTTACACCTCCGGCCTGGTGGCTGCATTGTCGTCTACTGGCGCGGCTACGGTATGGGATCCGGCTACAGGAGGGGCTACGATTGTCATCGGGGCGGGCCAGTCAAGCGCCACCAGGAATTTTTACACGGCGGCCGGCACTGCCACGTTCAGCGTGGCTGGAACCGGGGTTCCGGTGATGGAAGCCAACCCGAAAAAATGCAACGGCACCGGCGGATCGTGCAACTGGACCTCGGTTAATGATGGCTTGCTGCTTACCGTGCCGAACTCCGGGGTCGTTACGGGCGCAAAACCAACGGCCGTGCCGGTGCAGGCAGTGCATTCATCAGGCCCGACGCCGGGCGCCGCCTGTGTGCCGGTCAAGGGATTGACTGGCGCGGGGCTGAAAGTCTGGAGCTCAGCCGTTGATCCAGCCAGTTTTGCGGGCACTGCCACATCAGCCGGGGTGACAGTGGGCGGCGCGCCCCAGGTGGCAAACGCCTCTGGAGGCGCCTACATCTATACGCCATCGTCGCTCCCCGCTTCGAACAATGTGACGGGCCTCAGCTTCGACAGCAGCGCTACGACGACCTTGTGGCTGAAACACATGGACACGGGCCAGTTTAACCTCTCTGCCACGCTGGATACTGCTGCCACAAGCACTTACCCGGCATTGTCCCTTAGCGGTACGGCTTCGGTGAAATCTGTTCCGGTGGGCTATGGGGTGGCGGCGAGTTCGGTCACGGCGTCTGCTGCGACCCAGAATGATTGTGCCGGCGGGCCCTCCGCAGCTTGCGATGCTACCGCCGGTGCAGATGCCAGAGTGGCTTCGGCAGGAGATGCTTTCTCCTCCACGGTGACTGCTGCTTTGTGGACCAGTGACAGCGATGGCGATTTGACCGATAACCCGGTGGCGCCTGGCTATGCCGGCCCCGTCGCATTGGCATCCGTTCTGGCAGCCCCGTCCGGTGGAAGTGCGGGAACGTTGACTGCCACGAGCGCGGCACTTGCGGCAGGAACCAATACCATTGCTGCCCAGAAGTGGACACAGGCGGGGGCCATGCGCATCGCTGCCTCGGCAACCTATCTCGGGCAGTCCATAGCGGGGCAAAGCGCCGTGCTGGGGAGATTCTCGCCGCACCATCTGGAAACCGTGGCGACCACGCATGGTTGCGGAACGTTCACCTATTCCGGTCAGCCCATCACGGCAGTGACGGTGAAAGCCATGGATGGGGCGCCGACTGCATCTGTTACTCCTAATTACAGGGGCGCTTTCGCCCGGCCGGTAACGCTGTCGGATGGCAACGGCTCTGCAGCCGGAGCTTTCAGTGCCAATGTGATTGCCGCAGCCAGTTTTCTGGCTGGAAGCGCTGCGGCGGCGCCCGTATTCACATTCACTACCCCCAAGACTGCGCCGCTCACCTTGGCACTTCGTGCCTCTGACGGCGAGGTGAGCTCCTCCGGTTTTACCGAGGGGGCGGCAGGAATCCGCAGCGGCCGCCTCCGCCTGCTGAACGCCTATGGCTCGGAGCTGCTGGATTTGCCGGTGGCGCTGGAGGCGCAGTACTGGACGGGCAATTATTACGCCACCAATACCGCTGACAATTGCACCGTCGTTCCTGCTTCCAGCATTATCATGGACAACTATTTAAAAAATCTGAACGCCTGCGAAACGCAACTTTCCCCCGCGGGCAGCCTTGTGTTCTCCGGAGGGAAACCAGCTACGCCCGGCGTGAAATTGACCAAGCCGGGATCGGGCAATGCAGGAAGTGTGAATCTCGCGGTCAATGTTAGCGCCACCCCGGCAGGGAAAACCTGCATTGGCGCAGCGGAGTCAAATGCGACGGCTGCCAGCATTCCATGGTTTGGCGCCAATCCGGTATCTCGCGCCACCTTCGGCATCTACAAAAACCCCCCAGTCATCTACATGCGCGAGAACTACTGATCGGCCGATTGAATATAATCAATTGACAACAATGACTTATTCATTTAACTTCAAGCCGATTATTTGATCAGCGAATTTATGCCTTTTTTTGCCAGAAAAAAACAGGAACCCGGCTGGATGGCCATGCAGTTCACCTCTGAGGGCGTGAACCTGGTTCATGTATGCAAAGTGGCGGACAGCAAGCCGCGCGTGACGCTTTGTGCTATTTCCCCGGCGAGCGTAGCGGACGTGCCTGTGCTGGAAAAACTGGCCAGGGAGCACCGTCTCAACCGTTACAACTGCAGCTTCCTGCTGAATTCAGGCGAATATCAGATGCTGGTGGTCGAGGCGCCCAGTGTTCCCCATGCCGAGCTGAAAACAGCGGTGCGCTGGCGCATCAAGGATATGCTGGATTTTGCCGTGGACGATGCCACCGTGGATGTGCTCGACATCCCCGCCGACAGGAACGCACAGTCGCGCAGCCGCTCGCTCTATGCCGTGGCGGCGCGCAACGAGGTGATCAGGAAGCGCATGGCGGATTTCGATGCGGCCAAGGTAGCGCTTTCMGTGATTGATATTCCCGAACTGGCTCAACGCAATATTGCCAGCCTGCTGGAGGACARGGGGCGCGGCATGGCCTTGCTGTCCTTCGATGAAAACGGTGGCCTGCTGACCTTCACTTTCGATGGCGAGCTGTATTCCTCCCGCCATATCGATRTTCCGCTGTCACAACTGAACCAGGCGGATAGCGAGCAGCGGCAGCGCCATTTCGATCGCATTACGCTGGAACTGCAGCGTTCGATGGATCATTTCGAGCGCCAGTTCAGCTTTATTACCATCAGCAAGCTGGTGCTCGCGCCCCTGCCCCCGGCGGTCAATCTGGAAGCGTATCTGGCGGCCAACCTGTACCTGCCTGTGGCCACCCTGAATCTGGATGAAGTATTCGATTTCTCTACCGTTTCTGGTGTCGGGCCGGTGCAAAAGCAGCAGTGTTTCCTGGCATTGGGCGCTGCATTGCGCGCAGAGAGCGTGGCGCAGTGAGCCAGCAGATCAATCTCCTCAACCCCGCCTTCCGCAAGCAGCGCGAGTGGTTTGCCGCGCTCATGCTGGTCCAGGCGCTGGCTGCGCTGGTGCTGGTCATGGCGGCTGTATATGGCTACCAGTACCGCCAGGTGATGCTGCTGGAAAAACAAGTCCAGACCGGCGCCGCCAGCCTGGCACAGGAACAGGCCAGGCTGGTCAGGGTGGCTGCCGAACATGCCCCGCGCCAGAAGAACGCGGCGCTTGAGATGCGGGCGCAGGAAATGGAGCAGCAAGTCAAAGGCGAAGAGGCGGTGCTGGAAGTGCTGCAGGGCGGCAGCCTGGGCAATACCCAGGGGTATTCCGGCTATATGCGCGCTTTTGCGCGCCAGACCGTGCATGGTCTGTGGCTGACGGAATTCGGCATCAAGGGGGCGGGCAAGGAAATGCTCCTTGGCGGGCGGACATTGCGTCCGGAACTGGTGCCGGCCTACGTCCAGCGGCTGAACAAGGAGCCCGCAACGCAGGGGCGCGGCTTTGCCGCCCTGGAAATGCAGCGTCCAAAAGCGGAGCCGGCATCCCAGGACAAGCCGCAGAAGGTGCCGAACTACCTTGAATTCAGGCTGCATTCCGGCCTCGCGGAGGGCGCGAAGTGAAGCAATACTGGGAACGCTATGCTGCACAGCTCAATGCCCGCAATGCGCGCGAACGCGCCCTGATTTTTGTCATGGCCGTGGCGGTGGTGTGGGCCTTGCTCAATGCCCTGCTGCTGGATCCGCTGCTGGCCAAAAAGAAACGCCTGACCCAGGAGGCCAGCCAGCAGCAGACGCAATTGCAGCAATTGCAGGCCCAGATCGGGACCATTCTGAGCGGCGGCCGCGTTGACCCCGATGCCGCCACCCGGGTCAGGCTGGCAGCCCTGAACCAGAAGCTGGAGCAGAGCCGCGCTGCTTTGCAAAGCGTGCAGCAGAGCCTGGTGCCGCCGGAGAAGATGGCGCGGCTGCTGGAGGATGTGCTGACACAAAACCGCAACCTGAAGCTCGTGTCGCTCAAGACCTTGCCGGTCAGCGGTGTGCTGGAGAAACCGGCGGATGCCGCCCCGCCCAAATCCGGGGAGAAAGCGCCAGGAGGCCCGGCGATTTACAAGCATGGCGTGGAGATCGCCGTGTCGGGCAGCTATGCCGAGCTGACGCAATATCTCGAGACCATGGAAAAGCTGCCATGGCAGATGATCTGGGGCAAAGCTGAAATGCGGGTGGAAGCATATCCCCTCGTCACCCTGACGATTACCCTGTATACGCTGAGTATGGACAAGACATGGTTAAGCGTGTGAGAACAATGCTTTTGGCGCTTGCACTGGCGGGCGGGGTTGCCCAGGCCTTGGCGTCAGAGGCGCTGCCCGACCCGACCCGTCCTCCAGTCGAGGCAGGTGTGGAAACCGCGGGTGCAGCGGCAGTGGCGAGCGGCCCGGTGCTGCAATCCGTCATGATCCGTCCGGGCCGCCGGACTGCCGTGATCAGCGGCCAGCTGCTGGCGGAGGGCGAGCGCTTTGGCGGCGCCAGGCTGGTCAGGATCAGCGAGGGCGAGGTGGTCCTCGCCGGGCCCGAAGGCCGGCAGACGCTCAAGCTCTTCCCGGGGGTGGAAAAACACTTTGCCCGTCCGCCGCTGCAAGAAACGCTGCAACGCGGCAAGAACAAGTCAAAACGCAACTCTGAGCAAAAGGCACCATAATGCGGAAAGCATATTTCGGACTGTTAATCCTGGCCTTGTCGGGCTGCGCCTCGCAGGCCAAGCACGGCGCAACTATCGACCAGATCAATGCGGATCTGGCCAGGGCGAGCCAGGACAGGGCCAAAACGGTTCAGAGCGATGCGCTGGGGGCGGCCCTGCTGCCGCCGCTCAAGGTCGAGATGCCGCGTGCGGGCGGCAAGCCGCTGGAGCAGAAGTTTGATCTGGTGGTCAATAACGCGCCCGCCAGCCAGGTGTTCATGGGGATCGTGAACGGCACCCGCTACAGCATGCTGGTCCACCCCGACGTGACAGGTTCGGTTTCAGTCAATCTGAAGGACGTGACCGTCTTCGAGGCGCTCGATGCCGTGCGCGAGATTTACGGCTACGAGTACAAGGTGGACGGCTCGCGCATCTACATCCAGCCGCTGGCCATGCAGACCCGCATCTACAAGGTGAATTACCTGGTTGGGCGGCGTGTCGGCGGCTCCGATACCCGCGTGCACTCCGGTTCCATCAACAACATCCCCCCCGCGCCGGGGACCTCCATCACTGGCACGACCACATCCACCAGCGGCGGCATTTCCGCCACGCAGGACAGCAGCACCATTTATACCTCGACGCGCAATGATTTCTGGGGTGATCTGGAGGATTCGGTGCGCACCGTGATCGGCTGCAAGATGCCGGCCCGTTCGATGAGCGGGGGCGCTTCTGCGGCAGGAATGACGGGTGGAGTGGCGGCTGTACAGCGCAATGTGGAAACCGTCTCCGGGCGTGGGGTGGAAGGCTGTGACGGCGGCCGCAGCGTGGTCATCAATCCTCAATCCGGTGTGGTGCTGGTGCGCGCGCTGCCGGCCGAACTGCGCGATGTGTCGACCTTCCTGAATGCCTCCCAGCTGTCCGTTGAGCGCCAGGTGATCCTTGAGGCCAAGATTGTCGAAGTGGAACTGAGTGACGGCTACCAGGCGGGTGTCAACTGGAGTGCCTTCCGCAGCGGACCGAATACGCGTCTCAGCACGGGGATCGAGTCTCCCGGAACGGTCATGCAAACCAGCGGCTCCCTTGCTACCGGGGCAAGTGCGATTGACACCGTTGCAGGAACCTTTACGAACCCCATTCTGAGCGCGCTTCCCGGCGTGAACATGGTGACCAATCCCACCAATATCGGCGGCCTGTTTGGTCTGGCATTCCAGACCAGCAATTTTGCTGCCCTGATCCAGTTCCTTGAAACCCAGGGCAACGTGCAGGTGCTTTCCAGCCCCCGCATCGCCACGCTGAACAACCAGAAAGCGGTGCTCAAGGTGGGCACGGACGAGTTTTTCGTCACCAACGTCAGCACCACCACCACGACCGGCACGACATCCACGACTACACCTTCGGTGACCTTGCAGCCCTTTTTCTCCGGCATCGCGCTGGACGTGACGCCGCAGATCGACGAGAACAACAACATCACTCTGCATATACATCCTTCGGTCAGCAAGGTGACCACGGTTAACAAGGTGGTTGATCTGGGGGATGCGGGCAGACTCAATTTGCCGCTGGCCTCCAGCAATATTTCCGAAACTGACAGCATCGTGCGCGCACAGGATGGCCAGATTGTTGCCATCGGCGGGCTGATGAAGCAGACGACCAACGATGACCGCTCGCAGGTGCCGGGCGCGGGTGATGTGCCGGTGCTGGGCAATCTCTTCCGCAATATCAATCGTGCCACGGTCAAGCGGGAACTGGTGATTCTGCTCAAGCCGACGGTGATCCAGAATGACGCCAGCTGGCAGCAGGACATTCTGGACAGCCAGCGCCGCATTCAGGGCATGAGCCGTACTCCCGCCGCAAGCGGAGCAGGGCAGTGATGAAGCGCCGCGTCTGACATGTATCAGGCGCATTTCGGCTTTGGCGAGCCGCCGTTTGGCATCACTCCCGACACCAGCTTCTTCTTTGCCTTCACCAGCTACCAGGAGGCGCTCAATACCCTGCTGGTGGCGGTCCAGAGCGGCGAAGGCTTCATCAAGATCACCGGCGAGGTGGGGACGGGGAAGACCCTGCTGTGCCGCAAATTCCTGGCCAGCCTGGATGAGGGTTTCGTCAGCGCCTACATCCCCAACCCCTATCTCGAACCCCGCACCCTGCTGATGGCGGTGGCGGAAGACCTCGGCATCGCGGTGGATGTCTCGGCCGACCAGCACCATCTGCTCAAGGCGCTGACCCAGGGCCTGATGGATTTTGCACGCGAAGGCAGGCGCGTGGTGCTGTGCCTGGACGAAGCCCAGGCGATGCCGCTGGAAACCCTGGAAGCCCTGCGCCTCTTGACCAACCTCGAAACCGAGAAGCGCAAGCTGCTGCAGATCGTGCTGTTCGGCCAGCCGGAACTGGACGGCAAGCTGGACCAGGCGTCCATACGCCAGCTCAAGCAAAGAATCAGCTTTCACTATCGTCTCGGAGAGCTTGGCCGCGCCGAACTGGAAGACTACGTGGCGCACCGCCTTGCCATTGCGGGCTACGCCGGAGGGAAGCTGTTCACGCAGAGTGCGCTGCTCCAGCTCTACCGCGCCAGCGGCGGCGTGCCCAGGCTGGTCAATATCCTTGCCCACAAGGCGCTGCTGCTGGCCTACGGGCAGGGCAGGATGCAGGTAGAGGCGCGCCATGTCCGCGCAGCCGTGGCGGATACGCCTGCGGCCCGCCGCCTGGGCTGGCGGTGGCTGGTGCCCGGGCTGGGATAAGGGGAACAGGATGAGTCTGATCAATCAAATGCTGCAGGATCTCGAGCAGCGCAAGGCCGATGGCGGCGCGGCAGCAGCCCAGGTGCGCGCAGTGCACAGGCCGGGAAGTGCAGTATTTGTGCGCTGGATATGGGTACTTGTAATTCTGCTGGCAGTGGTTGTTGGTGGGGCTTACTGGGTTTTGTTCAAAACGCCAGCAGAAAAACGCGCCCAGCCAGCCCCGCTTGCGGCAACGGCTAACCTGCCAGCAGCGGCCGTTCCGGAGCCGGTTTCCCGGCCGGGAAATACACCATCGGTTTTGCAGCTGGCTTCGGAGCTGAGCCTCCTGCCATCCATGCCGGCCAGCGCGCCCAAAGCAGAAAGAGCCTCATCCGCCGCGGCCAGCCTGGCAGTCGCGGAAGAGCTGCCGCCCCCCGTGGCGGAAAAACCGCAGCCAGCCGCAGCCGAGATCAAGAAGCCGGCCGGGACGGTGGAATCGCCCCCGCCTGCCGGCATCAACAAGGAAATCCGGCAGCCCACCCCGCAGCAGCGCGCCGAAAACGCCTACCGGCAGGCCTATGCCAGCCTGCAGCAGGGGCGCATGGGCGAGGCGGAAGAGAGCCTGCGCCAGGCGCTGCAGCTTGAGCCGCGCCATGCCGCCGCGCGCCAGGCGCTGGCTGCGCTGCTGCTGGAGTCGCGCCGTCTGGATCGCGCCGAGCAGCTGCTGCAGCAGGGGCTGGAGCTCCAGCCGGGAAATGCCGGATATGCCATGACCCTGGCGCGGATCCAGGTGGAGCGTGGGGATGTGCCGGCTGCCCTGGCGACCCTGCAGCGCAACCCTCCGGCCGGAGAAAACGC
>PQAG01000179.1 GCA_003104895.1 Nitrosomonadales bacterium | reverse complement strand
TGTTTTTCCAGTTGGCTGAGCGGCCTCTGCTGGCTGAGTGCGACGCCCTCGGCCAAGCGATCCAGTGCGCGTTTGTAGTTTTCGAAACGCTGTTTCCAGCGAATGTCTTCCTGCTGCATGCTTAAACCCGCTTCGCCAGCTCGACCGCGATGCCGATGTAATTGCCCGGCGTCATTTGCAGCAGGCGCGCTTTTTCGCCTTCGGGTATCGCCAGTCCCTGGATGAAGGCGTGCAGCGTTTCTCGGTTGATGCCGCTCTTGCCGCGCGTGAGTTCCTTCAGCTGCTCGTAGGGGTTGGCGACGCCGTAGCGGCGCATCACGGTCTGGATCGGTTCGGCCAGCACTTCCCAGTTGTGGTCGAGGTCGTCGTCGAGGCGCTGCGGGTTGACTTCCAGCTTGCCCAGGCCGCGCAGGGTGGATTCATAGCCGAGCAGTGCGTACCCTAAGCCCACGCCCATGTTGCGCAGCACGGTGGAATCGGTGAGGTCGCGCTGCCAGCGTGAGACCGGCAGCTTTTCGGAGAGGTGGCGCAGCACCGCGTTGGCCAGGCCGAGGTTGCCTTCCGAGTTCTCGAAGTCGATCGGGTTGACCTTGTGCGGCATGGTCGAGGAGCCGACTTCGCCCGCCTTGACCTTCTGCTTGAAGTAGCCGAGCGAGATATAGCCCCAGATGTCGCGGTCCATGTCGATCAGGATGGTGTTGGCGCGGCCGAAGGCATCAAACAGCTCGGCCATGTAGTCGTGCGGCTCGATCTGGATGGTGTAGGGGTTGAAGGTGAGGCCCAGGCCTTCGACAAAAGCTTTGGCGAATGCTTCCCAGTTGATTTCCGGATAGGCGGAGAGATGGGCGTTGTAGTTGCCCACCGCGCCGTTGATCTTGCCGAGGATTTCCACCCCGGCGATGCGCGCCTTCTGGCGCTCCAGGCGGTACACCACGTTGGCCAGTTCCTTGCCGACCGTGGAGGGTGAAGCCGGCTGGCCGTGGGTGCGCGACAGCATGGGCTGGGCGGCGAGGCCGTGCGCCATCTCGCGCAGGCGGGCGATGACCTTTTCCAGGCCGGGCAGCATCACGTTCTCGCGCGCTGATTTCAGCATCAGGGCGTGGGAGAGGTTGTTGATGTCTTCCGAGGTCAGGGCAAAATGGATGAACTCGCTCACTTTCATCACTTCGGCGTTGCCGGCGAGTTTGTTCTTCAACCAGTATTCGACCGCCTTCACGTCGTGGTTAGTGGTTTTCTCGATGTCCTTCACCGCCTCAGCGTCGGCTTCTGAAAAGTCCGCGACCAGCCGGTCCAGCTCGGCCACGGTGGCGGCGGAGAAGGGCGGCACCTCGGCGATGGCAGTCTCCCGGCTCAGCGCCTTGAGCCATTCCACTTCCACCCGCACGCGGTGGTGGATCAGCCCGAATTCGCTGAAATAGGGGCGAAGGCCGTCGATTTTGCTGTGATAGCGTCCGTCAAGGGGGGAGAGCGCGGTGAGGGTGGAAAGTGGCATGATCTGACTCTTGGAAAACAGGTGAAAACGGCATTTTAACCCAAATGGCGCGGCGAACGTTCAGCCCTGCTTCGATCCGCCCGCATACAGCGCCGCGATCAGGTCGGACTGGGTGACCATCCCTACCAGCCGCCGTTCGTCATTGACGATGGGGATATGGTGCAGGCCGTGATCGGAGAGCATGGGCACCAGTTCCAGGATATGCATGCCTTCCTGTGCCGTGTATGCAGGCGAGGCCATGATCTGGCCTACCACTTCGGGTTTTTCCGAAGTCAGGCCGGGGGTGCGGCGGATGAACTTGATCAGCTTGTCCTCGAAGGTTTCGTAGGTCTTGAGGTTGGCGCGCTTGAGGAAGTCCACCAGCGAGATGATGCCGATCACGCGCCGCGCCGGGTCCAATACCGGAATGGCGCCGATCTTGTGGAAGCGCAGTTGCGCCCATGCTTCCTCCAGTTCGGTGCCGAATTCGACCGAGGTGATGTCGCGCGACATGATGTCGCCGCAGGTGATCTCGCCCATCCTGCGCCGGTAGGCGTGCATGCCGGCCCGGCGGTAGACCTGGTTCAGGTCCGCCTCGCTGACGTCGAGGTATACATCCATGTCGCGCAGGGCCTGCTGCAGGTCGTTCTTGTCGATGCCGATGCGGTCGAGCGGCTTGGGGTCGTCATGCTGGTGTTTCTTGTCCCTGGCCGGGAAGGCGCGGGCGGGGTAGCGGCGCCCCAGCAGGTTGTTGAGGGCCAGCGCCATGAGCAGCATCAGCAGGGCATTGAGCCCCACCGGGGCGATCACGAAGGAAAAGTCGCTGGCGAGGCCGTGGCGGCTGCCCAGCACGGCCATCAGGGCGATGGCGCCGCCCGGCGGGTGCAGGCTGTGGGTGAAATGCATGGCGAGGATGGAGAGGGAAACCGCCAGCGCGGTGGCGACCCACAAGTCCGGCACCAGCTTGGCGCAGGCGATGCCGATGAAGGCGGAGATCAGGTGGCCGCCAACCAGCGGCCAGGGCTGGGTAAGCGGGCTGTGGGGGGCGGCGAACAGCAGTACCGCCGAAGCGCCCATGGAGGT
>PQAG01000178.1 GCA_003104895.1 Nitrosomonadales bacterium | reverse complement strand
GTCTTCATGCTGCACTCATTGGCTCCAAGACAGAGGGCCCTGTTTTAATTGGCCTTCGGAGACAAACAGGTTTTCTCGCGTCCATCGTAGATTCGGGACAGCAATGCTTGTCAGGGAGAAATAATGCCAGGGATTCTATGCAGTGTTTATGACCCCTCCGGACATGCCATCGAGCCCAAGTGGCGGCATGGCCTGGAACTGGTGCAGCACCATCCGGAGCATCGGCTGGAGCAATACAGCGAGCCCGGCTTCGAACTCGCCTGTCTCTACCACCCCGAGGTTTGCCAGGGGCCGCGCATCCTGGTTACCGGGCGCCACGTCCTTGCCTGTTACGGCAACATTTACGAGGATGAGCTGTTGCCCGTGCCGGACGGCGAGGCGCTCTGCCGCGCCTTGCTCGAGCGTTTCCTGAAGCGGGGAGCGGACGGCCTCAAGCACCTCAACGGCCGCTACGACATCGCCGTCTGGGACCGGCATGAGCGCGTCCTCCACTTCATCAGCGACCGCTTCGGCGCCAACCGGCACTACGTTTTGCAACGCCCGGGCGCGCTGCATGTGGCCTGCGAAGTCAAGGCGCTGGCGGTCTTTCTCGACCACATCGAGATCGACCCGGCAGGCCTGGCCAGCATGCTGAGCTTTGGCTATCACCTTGGTGACCTCACCCTCCTGAAAGACGTGAAGTGCCTGCCCAACGCACGCCATCTCGCATACAGCGCCGCCGCTGACCGGCTGAGCCTCGGCCGCTACTGGAACTATCCCTACGGGGAACAGGAGCCCTGGCCGGAAAGCGAAGCGGAGCTGGCCGAAGCATTGCACGGCCATCTGGCGCGTGCGCTCAAGCGCCGACTGAATGGCGTCAAGAAAATCCTGCTGCCGATCAGCGGCGGGCTGGACTCGCGCACCATGGCGGGGCTGCTGGCCCAGAGCGGCTTTGGCGGGGAAGTGCTGGCCTACAGCTACGGCCAGCCCAGCAGCCGCGACGTGCGCTACGGCCGCGCCATCGCCCGCAAGCTGGGCTACCGGCATGTGACGATCCCGACGCCCAAGGACTTCATGACCCGGCACCTCGAACAGGCGGCATGGTGGTTCGATGCGGAATGGAGCGCCGAGCTCAACTGGGGCGCGCGCTATGCCCATACCCATCCTGCTCTCGGAGACACGCGGGGATACTGCGTTCTGAGCGGCATGTTCGCGGATCACCTGCTCGGGGCTGACCGGTTCGATTACCGGCGCAAGTCCGGGGAGGCTCCTCTCGCCAGTCAACGCCTGGGTGAAATATTTTGCACCTGCAATCAGGAGTATGGCGGCGAAGCGGCCGCCCTCCGCCTGCTCGGGCCCGATGCGGCAGATGATGCCCGGAAATCGCTGGATGGCATCATCGAGGCAACATTTTCGCCCATTGCCCGGCAAGTGCCGTTTTATGCAATGATGCGAGCGGAGTTCGAGCACCGGCAGCGTCGCCATACGGCCACTGTGTCGCAAAGCCTGGATTACGATTTCAGGGTCATTACGCCCTTCCTCGACCGCGAGTTTGTGGATTTCACACTCCGTATCCCTTTCCCGCTTTTCCATGGCAAGCTTTTGTACAAACGTATGATTCGGGATTACCTGCCCGAAGTCGCTGCCATACCCTACGCTGAGACAGGCCTTCCCCTAACCCAAGCTCCTTTTCGCGCCGCAATTAAGTGGCGAATGGATGCGCTAATACAGCAGTTCCCATCCATTCAACGCCTCGCGGCCAGACGGAAGGCATACTTCAGCTTTCACCAGGGTGTTATGAATCAGAAACCTTTTTTTCTGCATCAAGCTGTACTCTTGGACACTCTCAGCCCACCCCTGGACGTAGAAAAGGCAAGGGAACGCTACCTGTCCCTTCTTGATGGGCGTTCCAACCCCGTCGACCAGGTTTGCGCCTTCCTTCCCCCGGCCCTGTTCCTGCGCGAACTAAAGTCCCGGCTTTCTGAATCGGCCGATATGGCTGCACACGCATCCTGACCGGGGAGAGAGTCCTTGCAATTCGCTTACCGCCTGATTGAAGATTTTCCGCCGCTGGCCTGGGTGGCTACCTGCCAGCCGGGCGTGGAAGCCGTTGTCATTCTGCACGGCCGTTTCGTGGAAACCTTGCCACACTTCTTCGTGGAGGGCGCCTGGGCGGGCAATTTTGCCGAAGGCCAGATACACAATGCCGATACCGTGTTCGGCAGCGGTGGCGTTCTGGGCGATGGGGCGGTCACCTTTGTCAGTTGCACGGCCACGACGGATTACCTCTATCACAGCGATGATGTAAAACACTTCGTCATTGCCAACTCCTTGCCGCTGCTGCTCGCCAGGCTGGGCGACGCGCTCCAGCCCGCGTGCGAGGATTACAGCCGGATCAACATGTCCATCCTCGACGGCATTCACGATTTCATATCCGGAATCCCCACCCGCAAGGGTCACGTCCGCAGAGTCCTGCACAGCAATGTCCATTTCGGGCCGGAAGGAATCAGCCTGGCGGAAAAGCCTCTTCCCCCGGGCTTCCCGCAGTTTGAGGAATATCGCGGATTTATGCAGAACCGTATCGGATCTCTGTTTGCCAACGCTCGCGATCCGGCGCGTCATATGCCGATGCACATTTATTCCACCCAATCCAAGGGATATGACTCGACAGCTTTCAACGCTCTAGCCGCTTCATATGGCATCGATAAGGTATTTACCAGCCCGGCATCCAAGGAGAATCGATCCTTTTACCTTGGAATTTCTAGCGACCAGCCCAATGACGACGGCACGGCCATCTGCATGGCGTTGGGGCTCATCTGTACCCCAATCGACCGCCTGGCTTTTAAGAGTCAGCTTGTCAATGAGCACTATTACTGGGCTAGTTTGGACAATAATCAAGACTTAAATCTCAACGCGATCCATGAACAAGAAACACTTAGGCCTTTTTTGCTACTGACCGGTTTTTTTGGGGACGTCGTATATGGAGACAAAGGAGATGAACCCATTGACAGCTATTTCCAACGTACAGATCAATCCGGACTCGGGTTAGGTGAGCTTCGTGTTCACTGCGGTTTTGTTCAAGCCGCAGTTCCATATATTGGAGCACGACGGCGCCCAGACCTGTTCCGTATTACGCACAGCGACGAGATGGGACCCTGGCGCCTAAACAATAATTACGACCGCCCCATCCCGCGCCGCATCGCCGAGGAAGCCGGTGTGCCGCGGGAGATGTTCGGACAGACCAAGCTGGCTTCCATCGTGCACTTGCCATCGCCGAATGTTCCGGTCACAGCAGCCCTCCGCAGCGAGTTCTTTGGATATCTGCGCCAACAAGGGCTGATCAGCCTGGCGGGCATTTTGCTGCTGCCCTTCGTGCAGCGCCTCAACAACTGGATTTACTGGGACAATCCCAGCCGTTACTTTTACGACCGGCGCAAGCACCCGCTGCTCTGGTACTTTAGCTACGCCTGCGCGCGCCTTTTCGGCAAGCCGCTGCTGATCCGCATGCTCTGGACCCGGC
>PQAG01000177.1 GCA_003104895.1 Nitrosomonadales bacterium | reverse complement strand
AGCCGCCCGGCGATCTCCGCCAGCGTCTGCTCCTTCACCAGCGCTGCGCGCATGCGGCTCAGGTCGCCTTCCGGCAGACGCGGGTAGAGCTGGTACAGGCGCGCCGCAATGACGCAATTCAGGATGCTGTCGCCGAGAAATTCCAGCCGCTCGTTATTGGGGGAGCCGTAGCTGCGGTGCGTCAGTGCCTGCTGCAACAGCTCTGGCCGGGAAAACTCGCGCCCGAGGCGGCGGCAAAGTGCCTGGCGCTTCATCAAGACCGGGAAATGCGCAAGAATTTACTCACCCGCCGGCTTTGCGGCCTTGGTGCCCTGGGTGGAGGCCTGAAACTCGATCAATGCGCTCAGATTGCCCGCGATCGGCACGGTCACCGAATAGCTGGCCGAAACCGTGTTTTCACCGCGGCTCTTGTCGATATCCAGGTCTTTACCCGTGATCACCCTGACATTGTCGATCACGGCGCGCCTGTCGAATGAGTCTCTGACCTCCTTTGGTGTCATGCCGGGCAGGGCAGAATCCTTGGCCATGACGCTGATGATCTTCTGCACCGACCAGAATTCGAGGTAGGGAGGGATCAGTTTCATCAGCAGAATGGCTCCAAATACAATGATCATGCCGACAAACATCACGCCCAAAAAGGTCATCCCCTGCTGATTTTTTTTCATCCCGGTCTCCTAGTTGATTGTCTGGCCAATACGCTTGAAGTCGCCGAAATTCCACCAGATCATGAATGCCTTGCCGACGATGTTGCGGTCAGGCACAAAGCCCCAGTAACGGCTATCGTTGCTGTCGTCGCGGTTATCGCCCATCATGAAATAGTGTCCTTCGGGCACGGTGCAGCCGAAACCGTCCTCATTGTAATCACAGTTGGCCCGTGACGGAAAGGACCTGACATCGCCCAGACGCACCGGCGGCAATTCGGGCAGAACCAGCACCGCATGCTGATGGCTGCCCAGCCGTTCGTAGGCGCGCCTGGCGGTGACATAGTTGAGGCCGCTTTTGACGTAATTGAACTGCTCGCCGCGGTCTTCCATTGCCATTTCCTGGCCATTGATGAACAGGCGTTTGTCGCGGTACACCACGCGGTCGCCGGGCAGCCCCACCACCCGCTTGATGTAGTCCAGCGAGGTATCTTCCGGGTAACGGAAGACCATCACGTCGCCGCGTTGCGGCGGATTGACATCGATGATCTTGGCGTTGATCACCGGCAGCCGGATGCCATAGGTGTACTTGTTGACGAGAATGAAATCGCCCACCAGCAGGGTTGGCAGCATGGAGCCGGAAGGGATCTTGAACGGTTCCACCAGAAAAGAGCGCAGCAGGAATACCACCAGAATGACCGGAAAGAAACTCCTGGCATATTCCACCAGCACCGGCTCCTTGGCTTCCTTTGCCCGGCGCGGCTTGCCCAGGTAGATGTCGAACAGCCAGATGGCGCCGGTAATCAGCAGCGCGATCAGCATGATTAAAGCAAAATTCATTTTGTTCCCTTACGGGCAGTAAGGAGTGAGGAGTGAGGAGTGAGGAGAAAACCCCCTCGAAACTCCTCACTCCTCACTCCTGACGCCTCACTATTTATTATCCACCTGCAGAATGGCCAGGAATGCCTCCTGCGGAATCTCCACGTTGCCCACCTGCTTCATGCGCTTCTTGCCCGCCTTCTGCTTCTCCAGCAGCTTGCGCTTGCGCGTGATGTCGCCGCCGTAGCACTTGGCCAGCACGTTCTTGCGCAGCGCCTTGACGTTCTCGCGCGCCAGAATCTGCGAGCCGATGGCCGCCTGCACGGCGATATCGAACATCTGGCGCGGGATCAGCTGGCGCATCTTGGCGGCCAGCTCGCGGCCGCGGTAAATCGCATTGGCGCGGTGCACGATCACCGAGAGCGCATCGACCTTTTCGTTGTTGATCAGGATATCCACCTTGACCAGGTCGGCGGCGCGGAATTCCTTGAACTCGTAATCCAGCGAGGCGTAACCCCGGCTGGTGGACTTGAGCTTGTCGAACAGGTCCATCACCACTTCGTTCATGGGCATGTCGTAGGTCAGCATCACCTGCCGGCCCATGTACTGCATATTGGTCTGGGAGCCGCGCTTCTGGGTGCACAGGGTGATCACGGAACCGACATACTCCTGCGGCACCAGGATGGTGGCGGTGATGATGGGCTCGCGGATTTCCTCGATTTTCGACAGATCCGGCAGCTTGGACGGGTTTTCGATCTCCAGCACCGTGCCGTCGCGCATCACCACCTCATAAATCACCGTCGGCGCGGTGGTGATGAGGTCCATGTCGTACTCGCGCTCCAGGCGCTCCTGCACGATCTCCAGGTGCAACAGGCCGAGGAAGCCGCAGCGGAAACCGAAGCCCAATGCCTGCGAGGTTTCCGGCTCGTATTGCAGCGAGGCGTCGTTGAGCTTGAGCTTTTCCAGCGCATCGCGCAGCGCTTCGTAGTCGTGCGATTCCACCGGGTACAACCCGGCGAACACCTGCGGCTTGATCTCCTTGAAGCCGGGCAAGGGCTCGCTGGCGGGATTGTTCGCCAGAGTCACGGTATCGCCCACCTTGGCGGATTTCAGTTCCTTGATGCCGGCGATGATGAAGCCCACCTCGCCAGCCGAAAGCTGCGGCCGGGTCAGCGACTTGGGCGTGAACACGCCGACCTGCTCGCACAGGTGAATGTCGCCGGTGGCCATGAGGCGGATCTTGTCCTTGGGCTTGAGCACGCCATCCACCACCCGCACCAGCATCACCACGCCGACATAGTTGTCGAACCAGGAGTCGATGATCAGCGCCTTGAGCGGGCCAGCGGGATTGCCCTTGGGCGGGGGAATGCGCGCAATCACCGCTTCCAGCGTTTCCTCCACGCCCACGCCGGTCTTGGCGCTGGCCAGCACCGCATCCTTGGCGTCGATGCCGATGATGTCCTCGATTTCCTTGATCACGCGCTCCGGCTCGGCGCTGGGCAGGTCGATCTTGTTGAGCACCGGCACCACTTCCACGCCCTGCTCGATGGCGGTGTAGCAGTTGGCCACGCTCTGCGCCTCCACGCCCTGTGAGGCGTCCACCACCAGCAGCGCGCCTTCGCAGGCTGCCAGCGAGCGGCTGACCTCGTAGGAGAAATCCACGTGGCCGGGGGTGTCGATGAGGTTGAGCTGGTAAACCTTGCCGTCGCGCGCCTTGTATTCCAGGGCGGCGGTCTGGGCCTTGATGGTGATGCCGCGCTCGCGCTCGATGTCCATGGAATCGAGCACCTGGGCTTCCATTTCGCGGTCCGAGAGGCCGCCGCAAAGGTGGATGATGCGGTCCGCCAGGGTGGATTTGCCGTGGTCGATGTGGGCGATGATGGAGAAATTGCGTATCTGGTTCATGCTTGCTTGTATGCAGCAAAAAGGGCACGGTGATGTGCCCTTTTCTGGTTAGGAAAGTTGAATTCTAACGGATTTTGATCCCGCGCGCATTAGCAACGCCCGGGCGGCACCCTGAAGGAGAAAAGCGGGATCACAACACTTCCAGGCAGACCCGGTAGACCTCGGCCAGCGAGGTATCCTTTCTGCGCGCCCATTCAATGGCATTGGCGGTCAGGGTGACCATCCCTTCCTGAACAGCGAGCTTGCGCAATTCATTTCCGGCGATGCCGGGCTTGATATGGCGGCGGATGTTCTCGTTGACCGCCAGCAATTCGTAGGCCGCAAGGCGGCCAAGATAGCCGGTGCGATTGCAGCGCTCGCAGCCCCGCCCCTTGTAGAACACCTCGCCCTCGGGCACGCCCAGACTGGCGCGAACAAAGGGGTCCACATCCTCCACCGCCATGCAGTGGGGGCAATTGCGGCGCACCAGGCGCTGCGCAATGACGCCGATCACGGCAGACTTGAGCAGATAGGGTTCGACGCCCATTTCAATCAGGCGGGTGATGGCGCCGGGCGCGTCGTTGGTGTGCAGGGTGGAAAGCACCAGGTGCCCGGTGAGCGCGCTCTCCACCGCGATCTTTGCGGTTTCCTCGTCGCGGATCTCGCCGATCATGATCACGTCCGGGTCGTGGCGCAGAATATGGCGCAGCGCCTGGGGAAAACCGAAATGGATTTGCGGCAGGATATGAATCTGGCGCATGCCTTCAAATTCATACTCCACCGGGTCTTCGACCGTGACGATATTGAGACTGTGCTTCGCCACCTCGCGCATGGCGGCGTACAGGGTGGTAGTTTTGCCCGAGCCGGTCGGGCCGGTCACCAGAATGATGCCGAAACTCTTGTTGATCAGGTGGGTGAAGAGCGTTTCGTCCCGCTCGCTGAAACCGATGTCCTTGACCGAGCGCAGCCCCTCGCCCTTGTTGAGAAGGCGGATCACGACGCTCTCGCCGAACTGGCAGGGGATGGTGGAAATGCGCATGTCCACGATGTTCTTGCCATCCAGCATGCGCGAGCTGCCATCCTGCGGCAGGCGGTGCTCGGCAATATTGAGCCGGCTGATGATCTTGATGCGGCTAACAATCGCCGGCAGCAGGCCTTTCTGGATCTCGCGCCTGAAAATCAGGGTGCCGTCGATGCGGTAGAGCAGGTCCACCTTCTTGCTGCCGGGCCGGATATGGATATCCGAGGCGCGCTGGTGAATGGCCGCCAGGATGAGGTTATCAACCAGCCTGACCACCGGGGTCTCGTTGGCGAGGCGCTCCGCCTCCCGCCAGACCTCCTGGTCATCCTCGTAGTAAAAATCGGAAAGCTCGAGGCGATCCAGCTCGCGTTCCTGCTCCTGCAGATCGTAGAACTTGTTGATCGCGCTCCTGATTTCTTCGCGCGGCGCGAAGACGGGCTCGATGGCGCGCTGGGTGATGAAGCTGATGGCGTGGATGGCGTCGGTATCGAGCAGATTTTCCATTGCCAGCACCAGCCGCTCGCCATGGAACATCAGGGGAATTGCATAATGATCGCGCACCACATCGGGCGTGACCATGGCGAGCGCCTTGTGGTCGAAATCGAAGCCGCTGAGGCAGACGATGGGCGCCCCCAGCGAACGGGCCACGGCAAGAAAGATCTGGGGCGAGGTTGCCGCCCCCATTTCCGCCAGGATAGCGCCCAGCTTCTTGTCGGGGTGCCTGCTCTGATAGGCAAGCGCTTCGTCCAGCTGGGCCTGGCTGATGATTTTTTCCTGCACCAGCAGGCTGCCCAGGGAAGAATGGCGGAACTGCTGCCGCCCCTCGAGCATGTACTCCAGTTCGCCGGTGTTCAGGACAATCGGGTGGCGCCGGCTTTCAATGCTTTCCGCATCCTGCATGAACGATTCAGTCACCCAAAAAAGACCGGATTAGCGCTTCGGGAAGCCCGGAGAAGACGAGCCGATCTGGTCGAGGAATTCCGGGTTGATGGTAAAACCTTCCAGGCTCTCCGCAGCGCTTTCCTGGGGCGCAGTGATATCGACCTGGGTGCTGCCGCGCATCCCGCCCTTGCCCCGCTCCTGCGAAACATTGCTGATCAGCCATTCCATGTCGGTGCGCGAATCGGCGTTGACGAGCGCTTCCTCGCGGCTGATCCTGCCGCTTGCGTAAAGATCGAGCAGCGAGCGCTCGAAAGTCCTGGAGCCCGCGTTCAGACTCTGCTCGATGGCATCCTTGAGCTTGTCCACCTCGCCTTTCTGGATCAGCTCGGAAACGTAGAAGGTGTTGAGCAGGATCTCCACCGCGGCCACGCGCTTGCCGTCCACGCCCTTGACCAGGCGCTGGGAGATGATGCCTTTCAGCGTCATGGAAAGGTCGAGCAGCAGGGAATCGCGCTCATCCTCAGGGAAGAAGCTCGCGATGCGGTTGATGGCGTGATAGGCATTATTGGCGTGCAGGGTGCCGAGACACAAATGGCCGGTCTGGGTGATCACCAGCGCCTGCTTCATGGTGGCGGTATCGCGGATCTCGCCGATCAGCAGCACGTCTGGCGCTTCGCGCAGGGAATTGACCAGGGCGGAAGCGTAGGTTTCGGTATCGATCCCGATTTCACGCTGGTTTACCAGGGATTTTTTGTGCTTGTGCACGAATTCGATCGGATCCTCGATGGTGAGGATATGCCCCGCCCTGCTGGCATTGCGGTGATCGATCATGGAAGCGAGCGTGGTGGATTTGCCCGATCCGGTGGCGCCCACGACCAGAATCAGGCCGCGTTTTTCCAGCACCAGGTCTTTCAGCACGGCCGGCAGGCCATTGCTCTCCAGCGATGGGATCTGGTTTGTGATGTAGCGCGCCACCATGGCCACGCTGCCGCGCTGGCGGAACACATTGATGCGGAAGCGGCCGGCATCCGCCACCGAGAGGCCGAAATTCAGCTCGGAATTGGCCTCGAAAGTCTGGATCTGCGCTTCTGTCATGAGGCCATAGATCACCTTCCTGACCATGGCCACATCCAGCACCTGGGCGTTGATGGGGCGCAACTCCCCTTCCATCTTGATATATACCGGGGCGCCGGCGGAAATGAACAGGTCGGAGGCCTGCTTCTCCGCCATGAATTTGAAAACCGGGGCAAGATCCACTCGATGTCACCTATTCCTTCGATAACAGGGATTTAAGAGAGCCCAGCAGGCCCTTCTTGCGCTCTTTGGGCGAACCCTCCGCTTCCGCATCCAGCCTTGCCGCACGTTCGGGATCGAGCTTGGCATAAGCGGGCTCCGCATTTGCACGCCGGCTGGCCACCTTCTGCCTCAGCGCCTGCTGGTGGCGGCCCAGTTCCATGAAGGTGCTCGGCTTGCCCACCAGATATTTGGCGAATTCGTCCAGCAGGTTTTCGTCGATTTCGCCGGCATCATAGGTAAATTCGTTGACGGTCAGTCCGTTGAAATTCTTCATCGAGAGAAAAATCCTGGCATGCTCGAAATCGGCTGCAAACTTGATATGCACCGGGATTTCGTTCGCCACCGCGAAAGTTGCACGGTCCACCAGGCCCTTTGCGTTCTTGAACTCGGTGCACTGGAACTTGAGATTGGCCTGCCACAGATATTGCCGCTGCATTTCTATCATGGAGGGAATGTTTTTTTCGATGACAATTTCCCGCTCCGTCTTGCAGGCGAAACGCAGATAAAGGACCTTGATGAATTCTTTCTCATTGATGCTGATGCGATCGGTATTCACCACGTATTTTTCGGGGCGGAAATCGTCAATGTTGCCAAAACCATCAATGTAGTAAGTCTTGGCAGGCGCCAGGGGCACCATGTTGAGATTCCTGACCAGTTCCTGCAAATAGAGCTGGATCGTTTTGAGTTTGGACTGAACCAGCAGAAAGCTTTGCGTCACTTCCAGCGCGCGCGCCTGGGTCAGGTTCTGCTCCTGCTCCTTGAGCGCCTGCGCTTCCTTTTTCAGTTCATCCAGAAAAGCCATGTGCAACCTGTCCCGGTTTTTGCAAAATCCGCTTCATTGTATGCCAAAAAACGGGAAGGGTTAACAAGCGATCTAAAGTATAATCCTTCGCTAATATTCCTTTTTCATGATCCCTGATGCGCCCGACCCCTGGCGGCACGCCCACCCCAAAAAATCGCAACGACTGGAAGACCATCCGCACCCTCCTGCCCTACCTGTGGGAATTCAAGGGCCGGGTCGTGGCCGCGATCTTGCTGCTGCTGGCCGCCAAGGCCGCCAGCGTGGCCGTGCCGCTGGTGCTCAAGGACATTGTCGACGCCCTCGGCCAGCCGCGCGCCATGCTGGCCCTGCCGGCATTCCTGCTGCTGGCTTATGGCGCGCTGCGCTTCATGTCCACGCTGTTTGGCGAGCTGCGCGACGCGGTGTTTGCCAAGGCGGCCCAGCGCTCGATCCGGCGCGTGGCCCTCAAGGTTTTCCGCCACCTGCATGCGCTGGAGCTGCGCTTTCACCTGGAACGGCAAACCGGCGGCATTTCGCGCGACATCGAGCGCGGCACGCGCGGCATCGGTTTCCTGCTCAATTTCATGCTTTTCAACATTCTGCCCACGCTGGTGGAAATCGGCCTGATCGCCGCCATCCTGCTGGCCAAGTACGATGTCTGGTTTGCCGTCATCACCTTCACCACCCTGGTCATCTACATCGCCTTCACCCTGATCGTCACCGAATGGCGCATGGTGTTCCGCCGCACCATGAACGACATGGACTCCAAGGCCAATACCCGCGCCGTCGACAGCCTGCTGAACTACGAAACCGTGAAATACTTCAGCAACGAGGAATTCGAGACCCGGCGCTACGACGAGAGCCTGCAGGTGTGGGAAAAAGCCGCGATCCGCAACACCACCTCGCTCGCCACCCTCAATGCCGGGCAGAGCCTCATCATCGCCATCGGCGTCACCGCGCTGATGCTGCTGGCCGGGCAGGGCGTGGTGGATGGCACCATGACCCTGGGCGACCTGGTGCTGGTCAACGCCTACATGATCCAGATCTACATCCCGCTGCACTTCCTGGGATTTGTCTACCGCGAGATCAAGAATTCCCTCGCCGACATGGAAAAGATGTTCACCCTGATGGAACAGAATGCCGAGGTGCAGGACCGGCCCGGCGCTCCGGATCTCAGGCTGGACCAGGGCGCCATCCGTTTCGAGGAAGTCCGTTTTCATTACGATGAAAAACGCCCTATCCTGCACGGCCTCAGTTTCGAGGTGCCCGCGGGGCAGACCGTGGCCGTGGCCGGCGCTTCCGGCGCGGGCAAATCCACCCTGTCGCGGCTGCTGTTCCGCTTCTACGACGTGACTGCCGGGCGCATCCTGATCGACGGCCAGGACATCCGCGCCGTGACGCAGAAATCACTGCGCCGGGCCATCGGCATCGTGCCGCAGGATACCGTGCTGTTCAACGACAGCATCTACTACAACATCGCCTATGGCCGCCCGGACGCAACGCGCGAGGAAATCATCCAGGCCGCGCGCCACGCGCACATCCACGAATTCATCGAATCCCTGCCGGACAGATACGAATCCCTGGTGGGCGAGCGCGGCCTGAAGCTCTCCGGCGGAGAAAAGCAGCGCGTCGCCATCGCCCGCGCCATCCTGAAAAATCCACGCATCCTGATCTTCGACGAAGCCACCTCGGCGCTCGATTCAAAATCGGAAAAAGCCATCCAGGCAGAGCTGAAGCAGATCGCCCGGAACCGCACCACGCTGGTGATCGCCCACCGCCTTTCCACCATCGTCGAGGCCAACCAGATCCTGGTCATGGACCAGGGCCGCATCGTCGAGCGCGGCACCCACCACGAGCTGCTGGCGCTGAACGGCGCCTATGCCCACATGTGGGCGCTGCAGCAGCAGGAAGAATCCGAGCAATCCCCCAACGCCATTTAAAGGAGACACCATGGCCACCGTAGATCTGAACAAGGACAACTTTTCCGGCATCATCACTGGCAACGACCTGGTCGTGGTCGATTTCTGGGCGCCATGGTGCGGCCCGTGCAAATCCTTCGCCCCGACTTATGAAGCCGTATCGGAAAAGATCGCTGACGTGGTGTTCGCCAAGGTCAACACGGAAGTGGAGCAGGAACTGGCGCACCATTTCCAGATTCGTTCCATTCCCACCCTGATGATTTTCCGCGAACAGGTCATCATCTTCTCCGAGCCAGGCGCCATGCCCGGCCCGGCACTGGAAGGCGTGCTGCAACAGGCGCAGGCGCTGGACATGGCCGAAGTGCACAAGCAGATCGCCGCTGAAGAAGCCAAGCAGCAGGGCTAAAAAACGAGGTCAACCGCCATATCTGGCAGTTACTCGCTCACGGCACCGCGTCCGCGCTTGACTTCGCCGCGCTGCTTCTTGGCTTCCAGGCGGCGCTTTTTCGATGCCAGCGTGGGCCGGGTGGCCACGCGGGGCTTGGGTTTTTCCGTGGCGCGGCGGATCAGTTCCACCAGACGGCCGATCGCGTCCGCGCGGTTGCGTTCCTGGGTACGGAAGCGCTTCGCCTCGATCACCAGTTCGCCCTCGGTCGTCAGGCGGCTGCCCGCCAGGCGCACCAGCCGGGCGCGCACGTCCTCGGGCAGATTGGGCGAATGGGCCACATCGAAGCGCAACTGCACGGCC
This sequence comes from Nitrosomonadales bacterium, assembly GCA_003104895.1. Lineage (GTDB taxonomy): Bacteria > Pseudomonadota > Gammaproteobacteria > Burkholderiales > Sulfuricellaceae > Sulfurimicrobium. The sequence goes on along the minus strand of PQAG01000177.1, from coordinate 8,482 downwards.
GTCGCTACCTTGTTGACATTCTGCCCGCCCGGGCCGGAAGCGCGGATAAATTGCAGCGCGATTTCGCGCTCGTCGATGGCGAGCTGTGGTGTAATCCGGATCATGGCTGCAGTTTAGGGCTGCGCCCCTTTCAGCTCAAGCCATAGCAACCGTAAAATTGAATTTCTGACACATCCTTTCGGAGAGAGAATCATGAAACTGCTACGCCTTTTCACCCTGATCTTCGGCCTTGCCCTGAGCATCGGCGCCCACGCCGCCAACCCGATGGTGGAAATGAAGACCAGCCTCGGCAGCTTTACCCTGGAGCTGTATCCGGACAAGGCGCCCAAAACCGTCGAAAACTTCCTCAAATACGCCAAGGGCGGCTTTTACAAGGACACGATTTTCCACCGCGTGATCGACAACTTCATGATCCAGGGCGGCGGCTTCGACAAGAATCTGCGTGAAAAGGACACTTTCCCGGCCATCCAGAATGAAGCCAACAACGGCCTGAAAAACGAGATCTACACCATCGCCATGGCGCGCACCATGAATCCCCATTCCGCCGCCGCGCAGTTCTTCATCAACGTCAAGGACAATGCCTTCCTGAATCACTCCAGCCCTACCCCGCGCGGCTGGGGCTATGCCGTGTTCGGCAAGGTGGTGAAGGGCCAGGATGTGGTGATGAAAATTGCCAAGGTCAGAACCGGCCCGCGCGACCCCATCCCTTCCGACGTGCCGCTGGAAAACGTGGTGATCGAGGATGTGAAGGTTCTACCCTAAGCCGATGGCCGTTCCGCACACCTACACCTGGCCCTACATTCTCGGCATCGCACGGGAGCATAAAAGGGAGCTGATCGCCGCCCACGTCATCGCCGTCCTTGCGGCGCTGGCGAGCGTGCCGATTCCGCTCCTCATGCCATTGCTGGTGGACGAAGTGCTGCTGCACAAGCCCGGCGCCATGGTGGACTGGATCGGCTCCTTTACGCCGGCTGCCTGGCATGGCCCGCTGCTGTACATCTGCCTGATCCTGGCCATCACGGTGGTGCTGCGCCTGATCGCCGCGATGCTGGGGGTATGGCAGACGCGCAATTTCACCCTCATCGCCAAGGATGTTTCCTACCGCCTGCGTCAGGGTCTCTTGCAGCGCCTCAAGCGCATCGCCATGTCGGAGTACGAAACCCTGGGCAGCGGCGCGGTGGCTTCCCATTTCGTCACCGACCTCAATGCCGTGGACGAATTCATCGGCGCCACGGTCAGCAAGTTCCTGGTGGCGCTGCTCTCCATCGTCGGCACGGCGGCCATCCTGCTGTGGATGCACTGGCAGCTGGCGCTGTTCATCCTGCTCATGAACCCGGTGGTGATCTACTTCACCACCGTRCTGGGCAAGAAGGTCAAGACCCTCAAGAAGAAGGAAAACAGCGCCTTCGARCTGTTCCAGCAGGCGCTCACCGAAACCCTCGACGCCATCCAGCAGATCCGCGCCGCCAACCGCGAGGAGCATTACATCAGCCGCGTGCTGGAGCGCGCGCGCGGCATCCGTACCCACGCCGCCGCGTTCTCGTGGAAAAGCGATGCCGCCAGCCGCCTGTCCTTCATGGTATTTCTGGTCGGCTTCGACGTGTTCCGCGCCATCAGCATGCTGATGGTGGTGTTCTCCAACCTCACGGTGGGCGAGATGATGGCGGTGTTCGGCTACCTGTGGTTCATGATGGCGCCAGTGCAGGAAATCCTCGGGATTCAATATGCCTATTTCGGCGCCAAGGCCGCCCTGGGCCGCCTCAACCGCCTCATGCAGCTGGACGAGGAGCCGCACTACCCCGCATTGCGCGACCCCTTCAGCGGCAAGCACACCGTCGGCGTGCGCATGGAAAACATCGCCTTCCGTTACGGCGACGGCCCGCTGGTGCTCAACGGCGTCAACCTCGACATCAGGCCGGGAGAAAAGATCGCCCTGGTGGGCGCATCGGGCGGCGGCAAATCCACCCTGGTGCAGGTCATCCTCGGCCTCTATCCCACCGAAACCGGCATGCTGTATTTCGACGGCGTGCCGGTGACGGAAATCGGCATGGAGGTGGTGCGCCAGCACGTCGCCACGGTTTTGCAGCACCCCGCCATTTTCAACGACACCGTGCGCGCCAATCTCACCATGGGCTGCGACTGCCCCGATGCGGAGCTGTGGCAGGCGCTGGAAGTGGCTCAACTGAAAGACATGGTGGAACAGCTTCCCAAGGGGCTGGACACCATCGTCGGCCTACAGGGCGTGCGCATCTCCGGCGGCCAGCGCCAGCGCCTCGCCATCGCCCGCATGATCCTGGCCAAACCCCAGGTGGTGATCCTCGATGAAGCCACCTCCGCACTGGACGCGGAAACCGAGGCCAAGTTGCACCTAGCGCTGCGCGAATTCCTCAAGGACCGCACCACGATCATCGTCGCCCACCGCCTCTCGGCAGTGAAACAGGCCGACCGTATCTACGTGTTCGAGGACGGCCGCATCATCGAGGAAGGCGCCCACGAGGAACTGCTGAAAAGCGCGGGGCTCTACAGCCGGCTTTACGGCCAGTTGCAGCATTGAGCAAACGCTTTGGCATGATGCCCTTTTCGGGCATTTGCCCTCTGGTCGTTACGGATTCAGATTACAGCATTCTCCATCCGGGCAAGAAAATCACCCAGATCCAGTGCTGCCACCTCTACCGGCATGCCCGCATGAAGCGCTTGTTCCGCCACATATTCACACAGCCCGGCCTGCAACAGCGGTGTCGCCTGGCACGCCTCCATGCATGGGGCGGATTTATCCGATTCAAATCGGGCAGCGGGGGCCGTGCCGTCACTTTCAAACAGGCCGGTTGTCATATCCATCACGCTGATCATGGCACACCTCCATTCGCGTTGTACTGCCTATAATTTCTTAGCGCCAGAAAATGCAAAAAGTTGAGACTGCACGTTCATCTTTTCCCCCTGGTTTATCCAAGCATGATGCATGCCTGATATGCTTGCGCATTCAAGCAGCGGATTTAACCTAGAAACCTTAGTTGGACAGGCCGAAGTGCACGATTTTGCGGGTGCAGGGCAAGGCGTAACGACGCGGAATGGTCATTCCATTCCAAGGAGTTACAACGCCGCCATGTGCCCGCAAAATCGTGCAATTCGGCCTGTAGCGAACTCACCAGATGGGTGAATCCACGAACCATAAAAAAATTTATTAAAATCACTGCATTAAGCATATAGATGAGCGGTCAACTGAAGTTTCTAGGTTTAATCACCATCGCCCCAAGGGGATTCGGCTTTATGCCAGAAAAAGTCACAAAATGACCACCGAACGCCTGCCCGGTTACTGCGCCCTGTGCATCTCACGCTGCGGCTGCATGGGCACGGTCGAGGATGGGGTACTCACCCGGGTCGATCCCGACCCGCTGCACCCCACCGGACGAGCCCTGTGCGTCAAGGCCAAGGCGGCGCCGGAAGCCGTCTACAACCCCGAACGCATCCTCCACCCGCTGCGCCGCACCCGCCCCAAGGGTTCGGACGACCCCGGCTGGGAGAAAATCTCCTGGGATGAGGCGCTCGGCCTGATCGCTGACAAGGTGCGCGCCACCTTCGCGCGGCATGGCTCAAAGGGCCTGGCTTTCGGCGTGGCCACGCCGAGCGGCACGGCGGTTGCCGACAGCTTCGCCTGGATCCATCGCCTCGCCCATGCGTGCAAGAGCCCCAACCTTGTGTTCGCCACCGAGAACTGCAACTGGCACAAGGATTTCGCGCCCGCCTACACCTTCGGCGCGGGCATCGGCATGCCCGACTACGCCCATACCGGCTGCATCCTGCTGTGGGGCTTCAACCCGGCCACTTCCTGGCTCTCCCAGGCCACGGCAGTGCGGGAAGCACAGAAGCGCGGCGCCAAGCTGATCGTGGTGGACCCGCGCCGCGCCGGGCTGGCGGCAGGAGCCGACCTGTGGCTGCGGCCCCGGCCGGGCAGCGACGGGGCGCTGGCACTGGGGCTAGCCAACTTATTGCTGGAAAGCGGCCGGTTCGACCGCGATTTCGTGATGCGCTGGAGCGATGCCCCTTTCCTGGTAGCGGATGAAACCGGGCGGCCGCTGAGCGCCGCCGAGCTGGACGAGGGCGGCGACCCGGAACGTTTTATCGCCTGGGACCTGGCCGCCAACCGTGCGGCAGCCTGCCCGCGCCAGCCGCCCAACACGGATGACGCGGGGCTCCTGGCGCTGGAGGGACGCTACACTGTCATGACCGTGCGCGGCCCGGTGTCCTGCCGGCCGGTATTCGAGCGCCTCGCCGGGCGCTGCCGGGCATGGCCGCCGGAGCGGGTGGCCGAAGCGGCAGGCATTCCTGCGGATCAGGTCACGCAGGCGGCGCGCCTCATTTCCGGCCATCTGCCGCTGTCGTTCTTCATCTGGACCGGCACCTGCCAGCACACCAACGCCACCCAGACCGGACGCGCCATCGCCGCGCTGTACGCCCTGACCGGCTGCCTCGATGCGCCCGGCGGCAACGTCTGGTTCAGCAAGCCGCCAGTGGCCGATATCGCGGGCTTCGAAACGGTCACCCCTGGGGAGCGGGCGCTGACCCTGGGCCTCGGCCAGCGCCCGGAAGGCCCGCCACAAAAAGGCTGGACCACGACTCGCGACCTGTTCCGCGCCATCGTCGAAGGGCAGCCCTATCCCGTTTCCTGCTTCATTTCTTTCGGCAGCAATTTCCTGCTCTCCAAGCCGGGCACCCGCCTGGCTGAAGAAGCGCTGCAGCAGCTCGATTTCTTTGTCCTAGCCGAACTTTTCGAGACACCCACCGCGCGCCATGCCGATCTGCTCCTGCCGGTGTGCACCGCCTGGGAACGGGAAGGACTGCAGGCCGGCTTCCAGGTCAGCGCAGGCGCCGAGGCTCACGTGCAGCTGCGCCCGGCCTTCGTTTCTCCAAGGGGAGAAAGCCGCTCCGACACCTGGATCGTGTTCGAGCTGGCCAAACGCCTTGGCCTTGCTGAGCAGTTTTTCGAAGGCGACCCCGGCAAGGCCCTGGACCACGTGCTGGCACCGGCCGGCATCACRGCCGGGCAACTGCGCGCCGGGCGGCGGGGCATCGCGCTGCCGCTGCAAACCCGCTACCGGAAATATGTGCACAGYGGTTTCGCCACGCCCAGCGGCCGGGTCGAGTTCCACAGCGAGCGGCTGCGCGCCGCGGGTCATGACCCCCTGCCCGGTTTCGCCGCACCGGCCGTGCCACGCGGCGCGGATTTCCCCCTCACCCTGACCACCGCGAAATGGCCGCAATATTGCCACAGCCAGCAGCGCAACCAGCCCTCGCTGCGCCGCCTGATGCCCGAACCGCTGGTGGAAATCCACCCGGACACGGCCATAGCCCGCGGCATCCATGATGGCGACTGGGTGGAAGTGGCGACGGCGACAGCCAGGATGCGCGCCCGCGCCAAATTGGACAAACATCTCGCGCCGGAAGTGGTGTGCGCCCAGTACGGCTGGTGGCAATTCGCGGATGGCGCAGGCGACGCCAACCGCCTGATCGACGGCGAGTATTTCGACCCGGTGGCGGGCTCGAACAGCCTGCGTTACTTCCCCTGCGAGGTCAGGCTGAAAAATTCGCTGGTTACGGGGAGCGCAGAGAATATTGTGCAAAATTAGGAGCTTAATCATGCTCAACCCAGCCCCTCACGTGCTCAGCTATCCAGCGCGATGTAGCGGATCTCCACCACCTCCAGCTCTTCCGCCCCGCCCGGCGTGCGCAGCGTCACCATGTCGCCCTCGCGCGCCTTGAGAAGGGCCTTTGCCAGCGGCGAAATCCAGCTGATGCGGCCGCGGCACACGTCCACTTCATCCAGGCCGACGATGCTGTAGGTTTTTTCCTCGCCGTCCTGGCTGCACACCGTCACTGTGGCGCCGAAGAACACTTGGTCGCAATCCCCTCGTGCTGCCGGGTCGATCACTTCGGAATGCTCCAGCCGTTTGGACAAAAAGCGGATGCGCCGGTCGATCTCGCGCAGGCGTTTCTTGCCGTAGATGTAATCACCGTTTTCCGAGCGGTCGCCGTTGGAAGCGGCCCAGGTGATGGTCTTGACCAGTTCCGGGCGCTCCGTTTTCCACAGCTGGCCGAACTCGTCCATCAGGCGCCGGTAGCCGCCCGGAGTGATGTAGTTTTTCACGCCCTGCGGCAGTCTGGGCGAGCCGTCGAGGTCTTCGTCGTCATCGCTTTCCCGGGTAAACGCCTTACTCATCCGCTGCCCCATGATCGCCGGTCAGCGGCACGAAGGCCACCGGCAGCATGTTCCGGGTGGTGATCACCCCTGAACTGTTTTTCTCCACCAGCAACAATTCCTGGTGCATGTAGGGCAGGCCCACCGGGATCACCATGCGGCCGCCGGGTTTGAGCTGCTCGACCAGGGGCGACGGGATTTCAGGCGCGGCGGCGGTGACGATGATGCCGTCGAAGGGCGCATGCTCCGGCCAGCCCTGGTAGCCGTCGCCGTGCCGCACCGTCACATTGCCGTAGCCCAGGCGCGACAGACGCTCCTGCGCCGCCTGCGCCAGTTCGGGCACGATTTCCAGGGAATAGACCTGCTTCACCAGCCGGGACAGCACCGCGCTCTGGTAGCCCGATCCGCACCCGACTTCGAGCACCACGTGATGCGCCTGGGTCGCCAGCAGATCGCTCATCAGCGCCACGATATAGGGCTGCGAAATAGTCTGCCCATGACCAATCGACAGCGGCCCGTTGTCATAGGCGCAGTCTTCCAGGACTCGCGGCACGAAGGCATGGCGCGGCACCTGCTGCATCGCCTCCAGGACGCGCGGGTCAAGCTCTGACTTGCCAATCCAGGCGCGCGTTTCCGAGGTTTCCCAGCGGATGTCGCGCAGCATGCGTTCGATTCCGGGATGGGCTTTTATGGTCATGGAATTTCCCTCTTAAACTGTAGGGCTGGCGGCTGAGTAGCTATTGAGCGCCCATTTCTGCCAGCGTTTCGGCGGCAATCTCGCGCACTTCCGCGCTTTCGTCGGCCAGGCAGGCTTTGAGGTAAGGCACGATCCCTTCGCCGCCGATGAGCGACAGGTAATGACAGGCGTCGGCCCGCGTCAGCGCATCCGCATGGCGGGTCAGTTCGCCCAGGCCGGGAATCATCACGCTGGCCAGGCTGCTGCCCTGAAACTCCTCCAGCACCGCGCCTATCCCCAGGCGCACCGCCATGCTGGATTCCGCATCGGCCAGCAGCGTCACCAGGGCCAGCAAGCGCTGCGGCTCCCGGCGCGCCATGGCTTCCACCTTGTCGCGGCGGCCGTTCTTGAGCAGATGCAGAAAATACTCCGGCAGGCCGCGCGGCGTGCCGCAAAGCCCGGCCCAGCGGCGCAGCTCTCCGGGCGTCTGCACGCCCTCCAGCTCGAATTCGCCGATCCGCGCCCAGGGCACGCTGCGCACCTCAAGGCCCGCCGCCTGCTCAGGATGCACCGCGATGTTGATTGCTTCCAGCCGGCCGATCACGCCCTCCTTCACCAAAGCGGACAAGCCCTCCAGCACCGCCGGGCAGTGAGGACAGCCGGGAGCGAGCAGGAGCAGGGCATCCGGCACTTTACGCTGTTCCGCCATGGCTATTACTCCATTTTGATTTGCAGCAATTGGCGCAGCAAGGGCACCGTCACCGGGCGCCGCTGCTCCAGGGTGATGCGATCCAGGGCATCGAGCACCGCCATCAGCGAGGGCAGATCACGCCGCCAGTGGCGCAGCAGGTAATCCAGCACTTCCTGCGGCAGGGCGAATCCGCGCGCCCTGGCATGCTCCTGCAGGGCCAGCGCCTTTTCCGCATCATTCAGCCCCTGAACCTGATACACCAGCCCCCAGCCGAGACGGGTCAGCAGATCGGGGCGCAAATCCAGCCCCGCCGGCGCAACGGGGCCGCTGACGAGCAGGGCGCCGCCGGACTCCCTGAGGCGGTTATAGAGGTGAAAAAGCGCAATCTGCCCATCCTGACAGAGCCGCGCCACATCGTCCACCGCCACCAGCCCGCTGCCCTCCCACTGCAGCGGGATTTCACCCGGCACATAAGCGGCCCTCATCCCCTGCTGCCGCGCGGCATGAATCCAGGCCCGCAGCAGGTGCGACCTGCCGCTGCCGGGCTCGCCCCAGACATAGACGAAATGCTCCCCCGCGCCGCCCTGCAGGATGGTTTGCAGCGTGTGCAGCAGTTCAACGTTGCGCCCCGGAATGAAATTATCCAGGGTTGGCGTCATGTCGGCAGCGATATCCAGCAGAAGCTGTTTCATGGGTTCAGTTTCATTAGGGGCGTTTTGTGGCCATTTCAAGTAAAATGGCAGGTTGAAAAAGCAACGAATTCATCTTTCAGAAAGCGAGATTATAACTTGAGCCAGCCTACTTCTCTCAGCTACCGCGACGCCGGTGTGGACATCGACGCCGGTGACGCCCTGGTGGAAAAAATCAAGCCCTTCGCCAAACGCACCATGCGCCCCGAGGTGCTGGGCGGCCTGGGCGGTTT
>PQAG01000176.1 GCA_003104895.1 Nitrosomonadales bacterium | reverse complement strand
CGGCAGGCTAAGGCGAGAAGGGGGCTATTATAGTGGCGGCGCTGGCTAAGGTTCTATCTTTAAATGTGAATTCCGGGCGCCGAATATGGCCGACCCTACCCTGACGATGGTGGCGCCTTCGGCAATCGCGGCTTCCAGGTCGTTCGACATACCCATGGACAGGGTGTCGAGCCGGAAGTTCTTGCGGTTCAGTTTTTCCAGCAATTCGCGCACTGCCCGGAATTGCCGCCGCTGCAACGCGGCGTCATCCGTTGCCGCGGGAATGGCCATCAGCCCGCGCAGCTGCAGGCGCGGCAAAGTGCTTACATGGGCCGCCAGGGCTTCCAGTTCCTGCGGGGCAACCCCGCCTTTGCTGGCCTCCCCGCTCACATTGACTTCCAGGCACACCTGCAGGGGGGGGAGGTGTGCGGGCCGGGCGGAGGACAGGCGTCCGGCGATTTTTGCCCGGTCCACGCTGTGCACCCAGTCGAAATGCCCGGCGACCAGGCGCGTCTTGTTGCTCTGCAGGGGGCCGATGAAATGCCATTCCAGCGGCAAATCGGCGAGTGCGGCGATTTTGCCCACGGCTTCCTGCACGTAACTTTCGCCGAACGCGCTTTGCCCTGCACTGAAGGCTTCCCGCACGGCTTCCGCGGGAAAGGTCTTGCTGACGGCAAGCAGGCGGATGTCCTGCGGCGCTCTTCCTGCCCGCAAGGCCGCGCTTTCGATGCGCTGTTTGACGGCTTGCAAGGCGCTTATGATTGTTGTCATAATGCCCTTATTCTATTTGGTCATGCGGTCATGTGACCGCACTTGGGGGATTATAAATGGAAATCTCGGATCTGCTCGCCTTCTCGGTCAAGAACAAGGCCTCCGACCTTCACCTCTCCGCGGGACTGCCCCCGATGATCCGCGTAAACGGCGATGTCCGGCGCATCAACGTCGATTCGCTGGATCACAAGGGCGTGCACGGCATGGTGTACGACATCATGAACGACGGCCAGCGCAAGTTCTACGAGGAAAATCTGGAAGTCGACTTTTCCTTCGAGATTCCCGGCCTGGCCCGTTTCCGCGTCAATGCCTACAACCAGAACCGGGGCGCTGCGGCGGTATTCCGCACAATTCCATCCAAGGTGCTGACGCTCGAGCAGCTCAACGCGCCGGCCATTTTCAAGGACATTTCCGAGCAGCCGCGCGGCATCGTGCTGGTCACCGGGCCGACCGGCTCCGGCAAATCCACCACCCTGGCGGCGATGATCAACCACATCAACGAAAACGAGTACGGCCACATCCTGACGGTGGAAGACCCGATCGAATTCGTGCATGAAAGCAAGCGCTGCCTGATCAACCAGCGCGAGGTCGGGCCGCATACCCTTTCTTTCGCCAATGCGCTGCGCTCGGCGCTGCGCGAAGACCCGGACATCATCCTGGTGGGCGAGATGCGCGACCTGGAAACCATCCGCCTGGCGCTGACGGCGGCCGAAACCGGCCACCTGGTTTTCGGCACTTTGCATACCAGCTCGGCAGCCAAGACCATTGACCGGATCATCGACGTGTTCCCGGCGGCGGAAAAGGAAATGGTGCGTTCCATGCTGTCCGAATCGCTGCGCGCGGTCATCGCCCAGACCCTGCTGAAAACCAAGGACGGCGGCGGCCGGGTTGCTGCGCATGAGATCATGATAGGCACGCCGGCGATCCGGAACCTGATCCGTGAAAACAAGATTGCCCAGATGTACTCGGCCATCCAGACCGGCCAGAACCTCGGCATGCAGACCCTTGACCAGTGCCTGACCGATCTGGTGCGGCGCAATATCGTTGCGCAGAGCGAAGCACGAACCAAGGCGGCGAACAAAGACAGTTTCGGCGGCTAATAACAGGAATCGCAAGCGATCCCGCGCCCCTCTCTCCCGGCCTTCGGCTACGCTCAGGCAACGGGAGAGAGCTGGGAGAGAGGGGTCGATTCAGAGGACATTAAAGATGGAACGCGAACAGGCACAGAAATTCATGCACGACCTGCTGCGGCTGATGCTCAGCAAGAAGGCATCCGACCTGTTTATCACTGCCGGCTTTCCGCCAGCCATCAAGGTTGATGGCAAGGTGACCCCGGTTTCCAGCCAGACCCTGACGCCTGCGCATACGCAGGAACTGGCGATGGCGATCATGAACAGCAAGCAGGCTGCCGAGTTCGAGTCCACCAAGGAATGCAATTTTGCCATCAGCCCGCCGGATATCGGGCGTTTCCGGGTCAATGCCTTCGTGCAGCAGTCGCGCGTGGGGCTCGTCCTGCGCACCATCACGGCCAAGATTCCGAAGTTCGAGGAACTCGGCTTGCCCGAAGTGCTCAAGGATGTTGCCATGACCAAGCGCGGTCTGGTGATTTTCGTCGGCGGCACGGGCTCCGGCAAATCCACTTCGCTGGCGGCTATGGTGGGTTACCGCAATGAAAACAGCTATGGCCACATCATCACCATCGAAGATCCGGTGGAATACGTGCATGACCACAAGAACTGCATCGTGACCCAGCGCGAGGTCGGGGTGGACACGGACAACTGGTTTGCCGCGCTCAAGAATACCTTGCGCCAGGCGCCGGACGTGATCCTGATCGGCGARATCCGCGACCGCGAAACCATGGACTACGCCATCGCCTTTGCTGAAACCGGCCACCTGTGCCTCTCCACGCTGCACGCCAACAGCACCAACCAGGCGCTGGACCGGATYATCAACTTTTTCCCGGAAGAGCGCCGGGACCAGCTGCTGATGGATCTCTCGCTCAACCTCAAGGCCTTTGTCTCGCAGCGTCTGATCCCGATGAAGGAAGGCAAGGGCCGCGTCGCCGCGATCGAGATCATGCTCAATTCACCGCTGATCTCGGACCTGATTTTCAAAGGGGACGTGCACGAGATCAAGGATGTCATGTCCCGCTCGCGCGAGCTTGGCATGCAGACTTTCGACCAGTCGCTGTTCGATCTGTACGAGGCGGGCTACATCAGCTACGAGGATGCCTTGCGCAATGCCGATTCGGTCAACGATCTGCGCCTCAAGATCAAGCTGCACGGGCAGGAATCCAAGGACAAGGATCTCATGTCCGGCATCGACCACCTGGGCATCGTGTGAGCAGGGAGCGGTGAGCAGGGTTTGACTTTTCCGCTAACCGCTAACCGCTAACCGCTAACCGCTAACCGCTAACCGCTAACCGCTAACCGCTAACCGCTAACCGCTAACCGCTAACCGCTAACCGCTCCCTTCTCCCGCCGCATCCCCCCCGCCACCATTTTGTATTCGAACAAACGGCACTCCAGAGGGCCGTTGAAGAGCGGAATGCGCCTTGAGGCGGAAAGCCGGATCAGCTTCGCCAGCCGGAAGTCGGCGGTGAAGAAATAGGCGCGCCAGCCGGCGAATTTCTGCTTCAAAGCGTGGCCCAGCTCGGGGTACATGGCGGCCAGTTCTTCCTGTTCGCCGATCCTCACGCCATAGGGCGGGTTGGTGACCAGCACGCCTTCGGGCGCCGGGGCGGGCGCTTCCAGCACATTGCACTGCTTGAGCTCTACCGCGCCCAGCAGGCCGGCGGTTTCAAGGTTCTCGCGCGCCACCTTCAGGACATCGCCGTACAGGTCGCTGCCGTAAATTTGGCAGAACTGCACCGGCTTCTGCCGCGCCCCGGCCTCCTGGCGCAGCTTTTCCCAGGCCTTGGCATCAAAGCGTTTCAGCCTGGTGAAGGCGAATTCACGCCCCAGGCCGGGGGCGATGTCGAGCGCCATTTGCGCCGCCTCCATGAGAAAAGTGCCGCTGCCGCACATCGGGTCGAGCAGGGGTACTCCCGGTTTCCAGCCTGCGAGGTGCAGGATGCCGGCAGCCAGATTCTCGCGCAGCGGCGCTTCCACGGACGAACGGCGCAGGCCGCGCTTGAACAGCGCCGGGCCGGAAGTGTCGAGGTAGAGCGCGAAGCTTTCTTCCTCGAGGAAAGCGTGGATGCGCAGGTCAGGCTCATGGGTGTCGATGCTCGGCCGTGCGCCGGTCTGGTCGCGGAACTTGTCGCATACCGCATCCTTGATCCTGAGGGTGATGAAATCCAGGCTTGGCAATGGGCAGCGCTTGGCGCTGACCTTGACCATGATGGTGCGCGAGTTGTCGAACCAGTCCTGCCACGGCAGGGCATAAACGGCCTTGTAAATGTCTTCCTCGCGGCGGTAGCGGCCATTGCCCACGCGCCACAGGATGCGGCTGGCGATGCGGCTTTCCAGGTTGGCGCGGTAGCACAGCTCGAACGGCCCGCTGAATCCGACGCCCCCGTCAGTCGCTTGCACGACGGATGCGCCCAGCGCTTCAAGTTCTGCTGTCAGCACGCTTTCCAGTCCGCGCGGGCAGGGGGCAAAAAAATGTTCAGACATGATGCGAAAATCTGGTGATGGCAAAGGCGGAAATATACACTAGTAGTCATCGGTTATCAGTCGTCAGCATTCAGCTAAAAGGCAGGATGACTGAAAACTGTTAACTGACAACTGAAAACTAGCCATGCCCAATCTAGCCCAACTGCTCGCCCAGCATCTCTCCACGCCGGAAAAAATACTCTATAGCCAGTACGAAGGCGATGCTTGGCGCGATTACTCCGTGGCCGAGGTGGCGCGGCTGGTTGCGCGCTGGCAGCAGGCGCTGCGTGGCGAGGGACTGCAGGCCGGTGACCGGGTGGCGCTGTGCCTGAGGAACGGGGTGAACTGGGTGACACTGGACCTGGCTGCCCTGGGGCTGGGGCTGGTGGTGGTGCCGCTGTACCTGGATGATAACGCGGAAAACATGGCCTGGTGCCTGCGCGATTCGGGAGCGCGTCTGCTGGTTCTGGAGAATGCGCGCCAGTGCCAGGCATTGCAGGCATGCCTGGCCGATCTCCCGGTCATGGTATGCGTGCAGGACGGCGCGGCAGGCGGTGTTGCGCTGGCGAGATGGCTGCCTCCTGCCGCTGCGGCGGAGTTCGAGGTGCAGTCCCTGGCGCCGGATGCGCTGGCCACCATTGTTTACACTTCCGGCACCACCGGGCGCCCCAAGGGGGTCATGCTCTCCCACGGCAATATCCTGGCCAATGTCGCGGCCTCAAGCGAAGTGGTGCGSCTGCACGGCGAAGACAGCCTGCTTTCGCTGCTGCCCCTGTCGCACATGTTCGAGCGCACCTGCGGCTATTACCTGCCGCTGGCAGCGGGCATCARGGTGGCCTACGCSCGCGGCATACAGCAGATCGGCGAGGACCTCGCCCATCACCGGCCCACGGCGATGATTGCGGTGCCGCGGGTGTTCGAGCGTTTTCTGGCGCGGCTGGAAAAAAACCTGTCCAAATCCTTCATCAAGCACGCCCTGTTCCGCCTGACGGTTCACCTTGGCTGGCGCCGCTTCAAGGGGCGGGCAAGCGGGCCGGAAAAAATGCTTTATGCCCTGCTGCAGCGCATCGTGGCTGCGCCGATCCTGGCGCGCCTGGGCGGACGCCTGGCCCTGGCGGTGGTGGGCGGAGCCAAGGTGGAGCTGCGCATCGCGCGCACTTTCATCGGCCTGGGGCTCAACCTGATCCAGGGCTACGGCCTGACCGAGACTGCGCCGGTGGTGGCGGCGAACCGTGAATGGGACAATGATCCCGAGACCGTGGGCGCGCCGCTGTCACAGGTCGAGACCCGCATCAACGCGGCCGGCGAGCTGCTGGTGCGCGGCCCTTCGGTGATGGCGGGCTACTGGAACAATCCGGAAGCGACCGCAAAGGTGCTGGATGCCGACGGCTGGTTCAATACCGGCGACCTGGCCGAGGTCAGACACGGCAAGATCATCATCAGCGGGCGCAGCAAGGACATTCTGGCGCTTTCCAGCGGCGAGAAGACCTCGCCCCAGGACGTGGAAATCGCCATCCTTGACGACCCCTTGTTTGAGCAGGTGATGCTGGTCGGCGAAGGCAAGCCCTTTTTCTCTTTGCTCGCCGTTACTCGGGAGCAGGACGAGAAAACGCTGGTCCGGCGCGCCAATGCGCAATTGAAGGCTTTTCCCCGCTACGTGAGGGTGCGCCGGGTGATCCCCGTCAGCGAGCCGTGGACGGTCGAAGACGGCCTTCTCACCCCGACCCAGAAAGTCAGGCGCCGGGCGGTGGAGGAGCGCTACCGGCAGCGCATCATGCAGCTTTATCAGCGCTGAAGGCAGGGCTCTTTGCGGCCTGAGCCGTTCGCTAAAACGGCTTCACCACCACCAGGATGACTACCGCGCTCAGGATCAGCACCGGCAGCTCGTTGAACCAGCGGTAGAAGACATGGCTGCGGCGATTGCGCTGCCGGGCGAAATCCTCCACCAGCCTGCCGCAGTAAAGGTGGTAAATGACCAGCAAGGTGACCAGCACCAGCTTGGCATAGAGCCAGCCGCCGCCAAAACCGTAACCGAGCCAGAGCCAGGTGCCGAATGCCAGCGCCAGAATGGCCAGCGGCGTCATGAAGCGGTACAGCTTGCGTTCCATCAGCGTGAGGCGTTCCGCAGTCGCAGCATCCACATCCATGGCGTGATTCACGAACAGCCTGGGGAGGTAGAACAGGCCGGCAAACCAGGAAACAACGAAAATGATGTGGAAGGCTTTGATCCAGAGCATGGGGGGCGTGATTTATGCAGTAAGATGGGTGCGAATTATACGCCCTGAGGGTTCCCGTGACGCAAGCCGATCAACAGCCGGATTCGCCCCGATGCAGATTCTGAGGAGCCTGCGTGGCTTTTTCACTGCAAGAAAGTGGCGCCCGGACATCTGGACGCTCTTGCTGCTCTGCGCCATCGTTTACGTCTGGTTTCGCCCGCCTGCCTGGGTCAGCGATCTTGCCCAGGCCGCGCCTGCGCTGCAGGTCCGGTTGCTGGACGGGCGAGTGGTCAAACTGGAGCAGCTGCGCGGCAAGGTGGTGCTGGTGAATTTCTGGGCGACCTGGTGCCCCTATTGCCGCCACGAAATGCCGGCGATGGAGGCGTTCTATCGCGATTATCGTGGCCAGGGCTTCGAGATTCTGGCTTTGAGCCAGGATGATGCTGCAGCCGCCGTCGTTGATTTCATGGCCAGGGAAAGCTATCACTTCCCGGCGGCGATGGCGGATGCAGCCAGTAGCGCAGCCTTTGGCGGTGTGAGCCGTCTGCCGACATCGTTCGTGATCGACAAGCAGGGAAAGGTGCGCCACAAGATCAGCGGCCAGGTCCACTATGCCCGGCTCAAGGGGCTGGTGGAGCCTTTGCTGGCAGAATAGGCGGCTACTCCTTCCCGGAGCGCAGATTCTCCAGGCTTTTTTCCATTTCAAGCTTGTAGAAAATGAAATCCATTTCCGGCGCGGGCGCGCCGAGACGCACGATCACGGCGGCGACCTGGCCGCGCAGATGGGCGGCGTGGGTCATGATGTGGGTGAGCGCATCGCGCACCCAGATTTGCCGCTGCTGGCCCTGCGTGTCGATGTAGCCGACCGGCTCGTCGTAGAAGCTTTCCGGCTGGGCTTCCAGCCAGCGTTGCGCTTCACGAAATTCAATGCGGAGGGCGTTCTTGAGCTCCTTCCAGCCGGCCACATAGAGTTCTTCCCGGTCAGCGGCCTGGCTGTCTCCCTTGAGCCGTGACATCCAGTTGCGGGTCACCACTAGGATATGGTTCAGGGTCTTGTGGATGTTCTCGAACATCATGCCCTGGCTGCCCTGGCGCGCTGTTTCGTCGAGCGCATCCACTGCCGCGAACAGGGCGTCGTTGGCCCAGTGCTGGTAATCGGCCTGGTAAACGAAATGTTTTTTCAGCGTGGTCATCATTTGCCTTCTCCCAACTGTTGTTCCAGCAGTGCATGAAGTTTGACAAAATCCAGCTCGCCCAGGGTCTGCTGGAGGATATGCCCATCCTTCCCGATGATGAAGGTGGTCGGCGTCAGTTTGACCTGGTTGAACGCCTGGGCCGCCTTGCCGTCTGCATCCAGCGCCACGGTGAAAGGCAGGGCGCGCTGCCGGGTGTAATTGCGCACGTATTCCGGCGGGTCATAACTCATGGCGACGGCCACTACTTCCAGCCCGCGCTCGTGATACTTGCGCCAGGTCTCCGCCAGCTGGGGCATTTCCTTGACGCATCCGGGGCAGCTGGTGGCCCAGAAATTGACCAGCACCACCTTGCCGCGCAGGCTCTCAAGGGTGATCTGCCTTCCATCCAGCGTGCTCAGGGAGATCTGCGGCGCTGCCGGTTTTTGCGTCAGAGTGAGCGCTAACCCCGCAAGCAGCGCCAGAATGGCGATGGCGATCAGAACATGCTTTCCGGCTTGCATCAGTTTTTCCTCAGTTCTTGATCCAGCATGGCCAGGCGCCCGGGTGTGCCGACATCCACCCAGCGGCCATGATGGCGCATGCCGCTTACTGTGCCGCAGTTCATGGCTTCACGCAATAGAGGCGCCAGCGGGGCCTTGCTGCCACGGGGGATGGCGCTGAACAGTTGCGGGCGGTAGAGGCCGATGCCGCTGAAGGTGAGCAGGGGCGTGCCCTGGGCGCGTATTTTTGTGCCATCCAGAAAAAAGTCGCCGGCGGGATGATGCGGCGGGTTGTCAACCAGCACCAGACAGGCGGTCTGTTGATCCAGTCGCGCTTCTTCACGGATCAGCAGGTTGTAGTCGAAATCGCAAAACACATCCCCGTTGACCACCAGGAAAGGGTCGCTGCCCAGCAGCGGCAGCGCATTCGCGATGCCGCCCGCGGTTTCGAGCGCTTCGGCTTCGGGAGAATAGTGAATGCTTACCCCGTAGCGGCTGCCGTCGCCCAGGAAGGCTTCGATCTGCTGGCCGAGGTGGGCATGGTTGATGACCAGTTCGCGTATTCCGGCGCGGGCGAGGTTTTCGATGTGCCATACGATCAATGGCTTGCCGCCGGCTTCCAGCAGAGGCTTGGGGGTGCTGTCGGTGAGCGGGCGCATGCGTTCGCCGCGGCCGGCGGCGAGGATCATGGCCTTCAAAAGCTATACCCTACTGCCGCCTGGCGGTTTTCCAGTTCATCCAGCAGGCGCAGCAGCGGGCCCAGGCCGTTGTAGCGTTCGCATGCCTTGCGCAGGTAGCTCATGACCAGAGGCATGTCCTTGAGGTAGCCATCCTTGCCGTCGCGGTGGCAGAGCCGGGCAAAGATGCCAAGCACCTTGATGTGGCGCTGCACGCCCATCCACTCGAAATCGCGGTAGAAATCATGGAAATCCAGACTCACCGGGAGCCCCGCTTTTTTCGCGCGTTCCCAGTAGCGGATGCACCAGTCCAGCACGCGCTCCTCATCCCAGCGGATGTAGGCGTCCTTGAACAGGGAGGCGAGGTCGTAGGTGATGGGGCCGTACACCGCATCCTGGAAATCGAGCACGCCGGGGTTGGGCGCCGAGATCATCAGGTTGCGCGAATGGTAATCGCGGTGGACATAGACCTGGGGCTGGGCCAGGTTGTTGAGCAGGATGAGGGAGAAGGTGCGCTCCAGGGCATCGCGCTGGGAGCTGCTCAGTCCGGTCTGCACGTGTTTGCCGGCGTACCACTCCGGGAACAGCTGCAATTCCCGCCGCAGCAAGGCCTCGTCGTAGGCGGACAGCACCCCGGGGCGGCTGGCGAGCTGGATTCTGACCAGGGCGTCGATTGCGTCCCGGTAAAGGCTGTCGGCATTGCTGTCGTCAAGCGCGTCCAGGTAGGTGGTGTGGCCCAGGTCGGAGAGCAGAAGAAAGCCTTTTTGCAGGTCCTGGGCCAGGATCTCCGGCACATGGGCGCCAGCAGCGGCGAAGATCTGCGCCACATGCAGGAATGGGGCGCAGTCTTCGTGCTGTGGAGGAGCATCCATCACGATGTGGCTGGCACCATTGGCCGTGACCCGGAAGTAGCGGCGGAAGCTGGCGTCTGCCGAGGCGGGTTCGATGCCCCAGCCGCCATCCGGAAATTGCTGCTGCAGCCAGTCGTGCATGAGTTCGGTGCGCGTCATGTGTTTGTCCGTCTTAGAAGGGCAAGCTCTAATTGCTTAATTCGCGAAATTGTGCGATTTTAGCACCTCTTCGAAGCACTCCAACAATAATGCGCACGCGCCTTCCGACCCTTACCGCCCTTGCCCTGCTGACTGCGCCATTCACCCTCCATGCCGAAAACGGCGCATTGGAGTTGCGTCAGCAAACAACGCTTATTTCAAGCTTTCCGGAAGACGAACAGACGCCTGTTTTCATTGATGCCGACCGCATGTCGGGGCATCAGGATGCCGAGATCGAGGCGGAGGGCGAGGTCGAGCTGCGCAAGCGCGGCCAGGTCCTGAATGCCGACCGCCTGATCTACCGCCAGCTGGAAGATGAAGTCCATGCCCTGGGCAATGTGCGCATCGAGCAGCAGGATTCGCTGGTCACCGGGCCAGAACTGAAAATGAAGCTGGAGACGCACGAGGGTTTCATGCGCCAGCCGGTCTATCAGATAAAGCAGCCCGATTCGCACGGCGCAGCCGAGAACCTGGAATTCGCCGGGGAGGACAAATACAACATTACGGGTGGAACCTATACCACCTGCCGCGAGGGCAACGATGACTGGTTCCTGCGCAGCAGCGGAATGGAGCTGGACCGCACCGTCCAGGTGGGGACCGCCCACCATGCCAGCGTGGTGTTCAAGGGGGTGCCTATCCTGTATTCGCCGTGGCTGCAGTTTCCCCTCGATGATCAGCGCAAGTCGGGTTTCCTGCCGCCCGCTTTCGGCAGCAGCGGGAAAAACGGCGCCACATTTGCCCTGCCTTATTACTGGAATATTGCGCCCGAGCGGGACGCCACGCTCACGCCGCGCATCCTGAGCAAGCGCGGGCTGCAGATGAGCGCTGAGTACCGTTACCTGGACCGGCGTTATGCGGGCAAAACCAATATCGAATTCCTGCCCGGTGACAGCCAGACCGGGACCAACCGCTACAACCTGCTGCTCAATCACGGGCAGACCCTGGGCGCGGGCTGGTCGGGCGGCCTGAACGTGCAGAAGGTCTCGGACGACAATTATTTCCGCGACCTCAATACCACGGTGGCCACGACTTCCCAGGTCCACCTGCCGCGCGAGGGCACGCTGGCCTACAACGGCTATGGCCTTAGCTTCCTGACGCGGGTGCAGAGCTTCCAGACCCTGCAGGATCCGCTGGCACCCATCACGCCGCCATACAGCCGCCGGCCCCAGCTGCTGCTCAATGGCGCGTGGCGGAATTTTCCCGAGGTGGATCTGGGCCTGGCCAGCGAGTGGACGGATTTCAGCCACCCCACGCTGCTCAGCGGCAGGCGTTTTTCCTTCTATCCCAGCGTCAGCCTGCCCCTGAACCAGAGCTTTGCCTTCGTGACGCCCAAGGCCGGCGTGCATCATACCCGCTATACGCTGACGGAGAACAATCCGGCCGAAGTGCCGGACATGACCCGCACCCTGCCCATTTTCAGCCTCGACAGCGGGCTTTTCATGGAACGGGACTGGGCTTTGCGGGGGGGCGAATACCTGCAGACGCTGGAGCCGCGGCTGTATTACCTTTATGTCCCCTATCGGGATCAGAGCCGGCTGCCCAATTTCGACTCGGCGCTGGCGGATTTCAACTACGCGCAGATGTTTTCCGAGAACCAGTTTGTCGGCGGCGACCGGATCAACGACGCCAACCAGCTGACGGCCGCGCTGACATCAAGGCTGATCGATCCGGCCAGCGGCCAGGAATGGCTGCGCGCCACACTTGGCCAGCGCTTTTATTTCAAGGATCAGCAGGTGACGCTGCCCGGCGGAGTTGCCCGCAGCGACAGGTCGTCCGATATTCTGGCGGCATTCAGCGGCCGCGTGACGCCCGCCTGGAGCGTCGATACCGGCGTGCAGTACAATCCCAGCCGGCAGGATTTCCAGAAAATTGGCGTTGGTGTGCGCTACCAGCCGGAAGCGGGCAAAGTGCTCAATCTTGGCTACCGCTTCACCCACGATGCGCTGAATCCAATCAAGCAGGTGGATATCTCCACCCAATGGCCCATCGCCGGCCGCTGGCAGGGGATGGGACGCTTCAACTACTCCTTCCACGACAGCAGCCTTGTGGAGGGGCTCGCAGGGCTTGAATATAATGGCGGCTGCTGGGCGGCACGCATGGTGTTGCACCAGTTTGCCACCGCAACTGCGGAGACGAGCAGCTCGGTATTTTTCCAGCTCGAGCTTTTCGGCATGGGCAGAATCGGCTCCAATCCGCTGGATATTCTGAAACGCAACATTTCCGGATTTGCTCCGTCTCATCAACTTTCCTCACCGGCCACCCCTTATGAACAGTACTAGAATGCAGCTGCTTTCCTTCTATTTCGGCTTTTCCCTGCTCGGGGCCAGCGCGCTCGCCCTGGCCGCGGACCCGGCGCCTGCCAGAGTGGCTGCGCTCGACCGCATCGTGGCCGTGGTGAACAGCGATGTCGTCACCCAGCTTGAACTCAATGAGCGCCTGCGCATGGTGACCCAGCAGCTGCAGAAACAGGGCACGCCCCTCCCTCCGCGCGAGGTGCTGGAAAAACAGCTGCTGGAACGCGTCATCATGGATCGCGTGCAGTTGCAATTTGCACAGGAGACCGGAGTCAAGGTGGACGACGCGCAGCTCGACAAAACCCTGCAGCGCATTGCGCAGGAGAACAAGCTGAGCCCGGAGCAGTTCCGCGCCGCGCTGGAAAAGGATGGTGTCGATTTCAGCAAATTCCGCGAGGATATCCGCAAGGAGATCATCATGGCCCGCCTGCGTGAACGTGAGGTTGATAACCGCATCTCCGTCAGCGACGGCGAAGTGGAAAACTACCTGAGTTCGCGCAGCGAAGCGCTGGGCGGCGGCAACGAGTTCAACCTGGCCCATATCCTGATCCGGGTGCCTGAACAGGCGAGCCCGGAGCAGCTGCAGAAATACAAGGCGCGCGCGCAGCAGGCGCTGGACGAGGTGCGGGCCGGCAAGGATTTCCGCCAGGTTGCCGCCGGCTATTCCGATGCTGCCGATGCGCTTCAGGGCGGAGTCCTGGGATGGCGCCCGGCCGGCCAGCTGCCCGCCCTGTTCGTGGAGGCGCTGGAGGCGCTCAAAACCGGGGAAACCAGCCCGGTGCTGCGCAGCCCGAACGGCTTCCATATCCTCAAACTGCTCGACAAGCGCGGCAAGGATGCTCCACTGGTGGTGCAGCAGACGCATGCCCGGCACATCCTGATCAAGGTGAATGAAGTCATGTCCGAACAGGATGCCAAAAACCGCCTCCTGCAGATCAAGGAGCGCCTGGATAATGGCGCCGATTTTGCCGAACTGGCGCGCCTGCATTCGGAGGATGGATCGGCCAGCCGCGGCGGCGACCTGAACTGGCTCTCGCCGGGCGATACCGTGCCCGAGTTCGAACGGGCCATGAATGCCCTGAAGCCGGGCGCCCTGTCGGAGCCGGTGCGTTCTCCTTTCGGCTGGCACCTGATCCAGGTGCTGGAACGCCGCAACGAGGATGTGAGCAAGGAGCGCGAGCGCCTGCAGGCACGCCAGGAAATCCGCGCGCGCAAGGCCGACGAGGCCTACCAGGAATGGCTGCGCCAGCTGCGCGACCGGGCTTATGTCGAATACCGGCTGGAAGATAAGTAAAAGCGTCTTGAAGGACCCGGACATTGGCCAAGAATCTGCCGATTATTGCACTGACTGCAGGTGAACCTGCCGGGATCGGCCCAGACCTGTGCGTGCTGCTCGCCCAGCAGCCCGTGCCGATGCGGGTGGTGGTGCTGGCAGACAAGGCCTTGCTGGCGTCACGCGCCAAGGCGCTCAAGATGCCCCTGGCCATCATGGACTATGCGCCTCTCGCCGATCAGCCTGCTCCAGCAGGGGCGCTGGAAGTCATGCATGTCCCGCTGGCGGCTGCGGTGCAGCCGGGCAAGCTCGACCCGGCCAACAGCGCCTACGTTCTGGAAACCCTGCGCCTGGCCGTGGAAGGCTGCCAGAACGGCGCTTTCGATGCCATGGTGACCGCGCCGGTTCACAAGGGTGTGATCAACGATGCGGGCATTCCCTTCACCGGGCACACCGAGTTTCTGGCCGAACGGACAAATACGCCACGGGTGGTGATGATGCTGGTGGGCGGGGCGATGCGCGTGGCGCTGGCCACGACCCATCTGCCGCTCAGGGCTGTGGCTGATGCCATTACGCGGGACAGCCTTGCCGAGGTCATCCGCATCCTGCACCAGGATCTTGTTGTGCGCTTCGGCATTGCCCGCCCGCGCATCCTGGTGGCGGGTCTCAATCCGCATGCCGGCGAAGGGGGGCACCTCGGGCGTGAGGAAATCGAGGTCATTTCTCCCGTGCTGGAGGCCATGCGCGCCCAGGGCATGGACCTGCGCGGCCCGCTCCCTGCGGATACGCTGTTTACGCCGCGCATGCTGGCCGATTGCGACTGTGTGCTGGCCATGTACCACGACCAGGGCTTGCCGGTGCTCAAGCATGCCAGTTTCGGGGGCGGCGTGAACGTCACGCTGGGCCTGCCCATCATCCGCACTTCCGTGGATCACGG
>PQAG01000175.1 GCA_003104895.1 Nitrosomonadales bacterium | reverse complement strand
GCTGGATCAGGCGGTAGGGCAGCCCGGCCTGCTGCTCGTTTGCCAGCAGGGCGGACATCGCCGTGCCGCTGAGCAGGCAGACTTCCAGCGCGCGCTGGATGCGCTGCGCATCGGCGGGCTTGAGGCGCGCCGCCGTTTCCGGATCGAGGCAGGCCAGTTCCCGGTGCAGTGCCGGCCAGCCCTCCTGCCGCGCGCGTTCTTCCAGTTCCGCGCGCAGCGCCGGGTCGGCCTGCGGAAGATCGTTCAGCCCCTCGCGCAGCGCCTTGAAATACAGCATGGTGCCGCCCGCCAGCAGGGGAATCCTGCCGCGCGCCGTGATTTCCGCCATCAGGCGCAGGGCGTCCGTGCGGAACTGCGCCGCGGAATAGCTCCGGGTCGGGTCGATGACGTCGATCAGGTGATGCGGCGCCACGGCGAGCGTGGCGGCATCGGGCTTGGCGGTGCCGATGTCCATGCCGCGGTACACCAGCGCCGAATCCACGCTGATGATCTCCACCGGCAGGTGCTGCGCCAGCTCCACCGCCACCCCGGTCTTGCCGCTGGCGGTGGGGCCCATGAGGAAGATGGCGGGGGGGAGAGAATTCATCCTAAGCCGGAACCCCAAAGGCGTAATGAGTAATGGGGAATGAGTGATAATTGGAGGTTTTCATTACCCATACCTCATCACCCATTACAGCGTTTTTCTGTCTCATTTGCCGCGCATGAACAGCTGATCCAGCTCGGTCATGCTGATTTCGCGCCAGGTGGGGCGGCCATGGTTGCACTGGTCGGCGCGCTCGGTGGCTTCCATCTCGCGCAGCAGGGCGTTCATCTCCGGTACGGTCAGCCGCCGGTTGGCGCGCACCGAGGCATGGCAGGCCATGGTGGCGAGCAGTTCATTGCGGCGCTCGGTCACCACCCGGCTGGCGCCGTATTCGCGGATTTCCTTGAGCACGTCGCGCGCCAGCAGCACCGGGTCGGAGTCCTGCAACAGCACAGGCACCGCGCGCACCGCCAGGGTGGTGGGCGAAAGCGCAGCCAGCTCGAAGCCCAGCTCGCCCAGCGCGGCGCGACTTTCCCCGGCGGCAGCCACTTCGAGTTGCGTGGCGTGGAAAGACACCGGAATCAGCAATGGCTGCGCGCTCATGGCATGCTGCTCCATCGCCACCTTGAGCCGCTCGTAGGTCACCCGCTCATGGGCCGCATGCATGTCCACGATGATCAGGCCGCGCACGCTCTGCGCCAAAATATACACGCCATGCAGCTGGGCCAGGGCATAGCCCAGCGGCGGCACTTCCGGCTCGGGCTGGGTTTCCGGCGCATTGAAGGACGGCTCGGGGCGGGCGATCTGGCCGAACAGGGTCTGATAGAGATTGCTGCGCTCCTCCACGCCCAGCGGCATGCGCGTCTGCGTGGCATAGGTGGGTGACGGCGCGTAGCTTGATGCTGCCTGAGGGATGGGCGCAGGCTGCCCGGCCTGGCGCGTGGAAATGGGTGCCGCCAGCGCCTTGTTGAGCGCGTGGTAGATCAGCTGGTGCACCGCGCGCGATTCGCGGAAGCGCACTTCGATCTTGCTGGGGTGGACGTTGACATCCACCATCTCCGGCGCCAGCTCGATGAACAGCACGAAAGCCGGGTGGCGGTCGTGGTGCAGGATGTCCTTATAGGCTTCGCGAATGGCGTGGGAGATCAGCTTGTCGCGCACGAAGCGGCCATTCACATAGACATACTGCGCGTCGCGGCTGCCGCGGGTGAAGCCCGGCAGGCCCGCCAGGCCGTGCAGGCGCAGCCCGCCCGCGCCCTCTTCCAGCTGCACCGATGCCGCCGCGAATTCCTCGCCCAGCACCGCCGCCGCGCGCTGCACCAGGCGGGACGGCGCCAGTTGCCAGATCTTGCGCCCGTTATGCTGCAGGCCGAAAGCCACGTCGGGGCGGCTGATGGCCATGCGGCGCAGGGCCTCCTCGCAATGCGCGTACTCGGTGGCCTCGGTCTTGAGGAACTTGCGCCGCGCCGGGGTGTTGAAATAGATGTCCTGCATTTCCACCACGGTTCCCGCTTCCAGCGCCGCCGGCTGCAGGCCGGAAAGATCGCCCCCGGCGGCCTCCATGCGCCAGGCATGGCGTTCGCCCTGCCTGCGGCTGGTGAGCGCCAGGCGCGAAATCGCCGCCATGCTGGCCAGCGCCTCGCCGCGAAAGCCCAGGCTCTTCACGCTTTCCAGATCGTCGAGGCTGGCGATCTTGCTGGTGGCGTGGCGCGACAGCGCCAGATGCAGCTCGTCGCGCGTGATGCCGGAACCGTTGTCGGCGACGCGCAGGGATTTCACCCCGCCCTGCAGGAGCTGCACCGAGATCTCACCGCTGCCCGCGTCCAGGCTGTTTTCCAGCAGCTCTTTCAGGGCCGAGGCCGGGCGCTCGACCACCTCGCCGGCGGCGATCTGGTTGATGAGGAGGTCGGAAAGGAGATGGATGGATGGCATAGAAGCGCATTTTCCCACAAAACTCCGCCAGTACCGAATGGCTCGCAAGATGGCTTATGATTCAATCCATGAAACCCAACTCACCGGCAGACATCCCCATCCTCCTGTTTGGCGCCTTCGACCGCCACAACTTCGGCGATCTGCTGTTCCCGCATGTCGCCGCGGCCCTGCTGCCGGGCAGGAAGCTCATCTTCGCCGGTCTGGCGGAACGCGACTTGCGCCCCTATGGCGGACACCAGGTCAGGGCGCTGTCACAGCTTGCCCTGGAGCTGGGGAATCGGCCGCTGAATATCCTCCATGTTGGCGGCGAGCTGCTCACCTGCGACGCCTGGCAGGCCGCCGTCATGCTGCAATCCCCCGGTCAGGCGCAGGACATCATCGCTCGGCTCGACGCCCATGAAACGGCAAGGAAAAAATGGGCGCAGGGCATCCTAGGAATCGGCGGCCTGGCGCCTTATGCCGTTGCAAGACAGCTTTTTCCCGGCGCGGCCAGCGTGATGTACAACGGCGTCGGCGGCGTCGATCTGGCCAGCCGCACGGCG
>PQAG01000174.1 GCA_003104895.1 Nitrosomonadales bacterium | reverse complement strand
GAAAGTAGGTCACCGCCAAGCTCTTTATATTGAAAAAGCCCTCCTTGAGAGGGCTTTTTCATTTGGCTGCTCGGATTGTCGCCTTCTGTCTCATTGTGTTATGGTGCATTCATGTCTGAATTGGAATCTGCTCCTGCTTTGCCGGTTGATTTTGCCGCAAACAAACCTCCTGCCGTGCCCAAGAAAATATTCATTAAAACATTCGGTTGCCAGATGAACGAGTATGACTCGTCGAAAATGGCCGACCTTCTCAATAGTGAAGAAGGCATGGTGAGTACTGACCATCCTGAAGACGCAGATATCATCCTGCTGAATACCTGTTCTGTCAGGGAAAAGGCTCAGGAGAAGGTGTTTCACCAACTTGGGCGCTGGAAGCTTCTCAAGAGTCGTAAACCGGATCTCCTGATTGGGGTGGGTGGTTGTGTCGCCAGCCAGGAAGGTGATGCGATTCTTGCTCGTGCGCCTTATGTCGATGTGGTTTTCGGGCCGCAGACATTGCACCGCTTGCCGCACCTGATTCAAGCGCGCAAAACTACCGGGAAATCGCAGGTTGACATCTCCTTCCCGGAAATCGAAAAATTTGATCATTTGCCCGACCCGCGCGTTGAGGGGGCAACAGCCTTTCTTTCCATCATGGAAGGCTGCAGCAAATACTGCACTTATTGCATTGTCCCTTTTACTCGTGGAACTGAAGTTTCACGCCCTTTCGACGATGTCCTGGCAGAAGCTGTTCAACTGGCTGAAAATGGCGTCAAGGAAATCACGCTTCTGGGGCAGAATGTGAATGCCTATCGCGGCGTGATGCATGACAATGAAACTGCCGATTTGCCTCTATTGCTGCACTATCTGGCTGATATCCCCGGCATCGAACGCCTGCGTTATATGACGTCCCATCCAGTTGAGTTTTCGCAGGCTCTGATCGACGCTTACGCGGCTATTCCCAAGCTGGTTAGTTTCTTGCATCTGCCGGTACAATCGGGCTCGGATCGTGTACTGGCAGCGATGAAGCGGGGYTACACCGYACTTGAATACAAGTCCAAGATACGYAAACTGCGCGCTGTGAGGCCGGATATCTCGATWTCATCGGATTTCATTGTGGGATTTCCTGGTGAATCGGATGCGGATTTCGAGGCAACCATGAAAYTGGTCGAGGAGGTGGGATTTGATTCCAGTTTCAGCTTTATCTACAGCGCGCGCCCAGGAACRCCTGCCGTGGATCTTGTTGACTCCACGCCACTTGTCGTCAAGCAAGAGCGTCTGCAACGATTGCAAGCCAGGATTGATCAGCAGGCGCAAGAGATAAGCCAGGCAATGGTCGGGTCGATGCAGCGGATTCTGGTCGAGGGATTCGCCAGGAAGGATGAGCGCGAGTTGTGCGGACGCACTGACAACAACCGTGTGGTCAACTTTGCCGGGCATCCACGCCTGATCGGGCTTTTCGTTGATGTCGTGATTACGTCCGCTCAGCCCCATTCCTTGCGGGGTGAAATTCCATCGGGAGTCTCTTGAGTACACATACTGAACAATATTCCTTTATTCCCGTCGACAATGTACGCCTCAGCAATCTGTGTGGCGTGCTGGACGAGAATCTGAAGCAGATCGAAACCGCTCTCGATGTGGTCATTTCGCGCCGCGGCGAGCATTTCAGCATTGCCGGCAACAGTGAACGCTCAAGGATCGCCCTTCAGGCGCTGAAAAATTTTTATGAACTGTCCAAGCATGCAATTTCGATCGACGATCTGCAGTTGAGTTTGATTGAGTTGATCAATGCCGCCCAGGCAAAGTCGTCAGGGTTTGCAGGCCCGGGAGCGGTCATGCCGGTGCTGATGACGCGCAAGCCCGACCTGCGCGGCCGTACGCCGCGGCAGAACCAGTACCTGCTGCAGATCCAGGAGCATGACATTACCTTCGGCATTGGCCCTGCTGGTACCGGAAAAACCTATCTTGCAGTAGCCAGTGCGGTAGACGCGCTGGAACGTGATGCTGTGAAACGCATCGTGCTGGTGCGTCCCGCRGTTGAGGCAGGTGAACGCCTGGGTTTTCTGCCGGGCGATCTAGCGCAGAAGGTCGATCCTTATCTGCGGCCCCTCTACGATGCGCTKTACGATTTGCTGGGTTTTGACCGCGTGGGCAAGTTGTTTGAGCGCGGCGCGATCGAGATTGCACCTCTCGCTTATATGCGCGGCCGCACGCTCAACCATTCGTTCATCATCCTGGACGAGGCGCAGAATACCACCCCAGAGCAGATGAAAATGTTTCTGACGCGCATTGGCTTCGGCACAAAAGCTGTGATTACCGGCGATGTGACGCAGGTCGATCTGGCGCGCGGACAAAAGAGCGGGCTGGCCGAGGTGCATGCAGTGCTGGGCAAGGTGCGGGGAATCGCATTTACTTTCTTCGAGTCAGAAGACGTGGTTCGCCATCCCTTGGTGCAGCATATCGTCAACGCCTATGCGAATCATGAGAAAAACAAAGCCTGAATTTAGCCTGTCAGTGCAATATGCCGCCAGTCCGGCTGGCGTTCCTACGCGTACCCAGTTCAGAATGTGGGCCGGTGCGGCGCTGGAAGGCGATGCCGCAGTTACGATCCGGATCGTCGGCGAGGAAGAAGGGCGCAGTCTGAACCGCGATTATCGTGGCAAGGACTATGCAACCAATGTCCTGACCTTTGTTTACGAACAAATGCCGCTATGCCAGGGCGACCTCGTGCTGTGTGCTCCGGTGGTGGGCCATGAAGCGCATGAGCAGGGCAAAAGTGTGGAAGCCCATTATGCGCATCTGATCATTCACGGCATGCTGCATTTGCAGGGTTATGACCATGAAGACGAGGCTGAAGCGCACGCCATGGAGGCAGTGGAAACGCACATCATGAGGCGCCTCGGCTATACTGATCCCTATGCCATTGAAGAGGTTGAGCAACAGCATGGATGAACCTGCCAAACCGGGCTGGCTTGAGCGCCTGGGCGCGTGGCTTTCGCCCGAACCGGATAACCGCGAAGAATTGGTGGAGATTCTTCATGCGGCATACGACAAGAACCTGATCGACGCCGATGCCCTGTCCATGATCGAGGGCGTGCTCCAGGTTTCCGAGATGCATGTGCGTGACATCATGATACCGCGCGCCCAGATGGACGTGATTGATATCGCGGATTCCCCGGCGGCGTTCATTCCCTTTGTCATTGAAGCAGCCCACTCAAGATTTCCCGTGATTGGCGAGAACAAGGATGATGTGATAGGCATCCTCCTGGCCAAGGATCTGCTGCGCTACTATGCAGGCGAGGAATTTGACGTGCGCGACATGCTGCGCCCGGCGGTATTCATTCCCGAGTCCAAGCGGCTCAACATCCTGCTGAAAGAGTTCCGCATGAACCGCAACCACATTGCCATCGTGGTGGATGAATACGGCGGTGTGTCAGGACTGGTGACGATTGAGGATGTGCTGGAGCAGATCGTGGGGGAAATCGAGGATGAATTCGATTTCGACGAAACGGAGGACAATATCATCCAGGATCGCAGCGGCCGCTACCGGGTCAAGGCGGTCACGGAAATCGCTGACTTCAACGAGGTGCTGGGCACCCAGTTCAGCGATGAAGATTACGATACGGTGGGCGGGCTGGTGGTCAGCAAGTTCGGTCATCTGCCCAAGCGCGGCGAGCACACCGTTTTTGACGGCCTGAAATTCCAGGTGTTGCGCGCGGATAGCCGGCGCGTGCATACCCTGCTGGTAGAGAAACTGCCACAGGAAGCCTGATCAGATTCTTCTGAACACAATATCCCAGACGCCATGCCCAAGCCTTAGCCCGCGCTGCTCGAATTTAGTCAGGGGGCGGTATTCGGGGCGCGGCGCATAATCACCGACGCTATTCACCAGACGTGGCTCGCCGCGAAAAGTCTCCAGAATATGCGTCGCATATTCTTCCCAGTCCGTGGCGGCATGCACATAGCCGCCGGATTTCAGGCGCTCGCAGATGAGGGCGGTAAACGCAGCCTGAATCAGGCGCCGCTTGTGGTGGCGCTTCTTGTGCCACGGGTCGGGGAAAAAGATATGCACCCCATCCAGGGCCTCCGGCGCCAGCATATGCTGCAGCACTTCGACTGCGTCATGCTGGATGATGCGGATATTGGTGAGCCCCAATTCCTCGATGTGTTTCAGCAGGCTGCCCACGCCTGGGGTGTGAACCTCGATGCACAGGTAATCGTTTTCCGGGTGGCTCTGGGCGATTCTGGCTGTGCTGTCCCCCATGCCAAAGCCGATTTCCAGGGTCCTGGGAGCCGTCCGCCCAAATAATTGCGTCAGGTCCAGCTTTTCCTCGCTGTATGGAACGCCAAACTTCGGCATCAGGGTTTCATAAGCGCGGGTCTGGCCCTTGGACATGCGTCCCTGGCGCAGCACGAAGCTGCGCACCGGGCGGTGCTGGGTCTCGGTCATGAATTGCCTTACTTGCCGATCAGGCCGGTGGTGGGGGAGCTGGGGCTGGCGGAGTARAGTTTCTTCGCCATGCGTCCGGCCAGAAAGGCTTCGCGCCCGGCCTCGACRGCTTTTCTCATGGCGGAGGCCATGAGGATGGGGTCTTTCGCTCCGGCAATCGCCGTGTTCATCAGTACCCCGTCACAGCCCAGTTCCATGGCGATTGCGGCATCGGATGCAGTGCCGACGCCGGCATCCACGATAACCGGTACCTTGGTGTTTTCAATGATGATCTGCAGGTTCCAGGGGTTGAGAATCCCCATGCCGGAGCCGATCAGCGAGGCCAGCGGCATGACTGCGACGCAGCCGATTTCTTCCAGCTGCCTGGCGATGATGGGATCGTCAGAGGTGTAAACCATCACCTTAAACCCTTCCTTGACCAATATTTCTGCCGCTTTCAGGGTTTCCACCACGTTCGGATACAGCGTCTGCGGATCTCCCAGCACTTCCAGTTTCACCAGCTCGTGGCCGTCGAGCAGTTCGCGCGCAAGGCGCAGGGTGCGGATGGCATCTTCGGCGCTGTAGCAGCCGGCGGTGTTGGGCAGATAGGTGTAGCGGGATGGCGGCACGGCATCCAGCAGGCTCGGCTCGCCGGCATTCTGGCCAATGTTGGTGCGGCGGATCGCCACGGTGATGATTTCAGCGCCGCTGGCCTCAATGGCGCGGCGTGTCTGGTCGAAATCCTGGTATTTCCCGGTGCCCACCAGCAGGCGGGATGAATAGGTTTTTCCTGCAATAATCAAATTATCCATACATTCCAATGGGTTGGTTTAGCCACCGCCGACGGCGACAACGATTTCAAGCTGATCGCCGTGGTTCAGAGGGGTTTCGTTGAATTGACTGCGCGGCACGATTTCGCCGTTGCGCTCGATGGCGACGCGCTTTCCCGCAAGTTCAAGCTGATCCACCAGCCGGGCCACGGTCAGCGGCCCGGCAAACTGGCGCGGCTTGCCATTGATGGTGAGTTCAAGCACGGCGAGTATCCTGATAGTAAACAAGTGCCGATTTTATCACTCCTGCCGGGATGAGGGCATTACCTCGGTGGAGATACAGTGCAAAGATTCCTCCGCAATCCCGGTTCAGGCCGAACCCGTGCCGGCGGCGCATAAAATATTTGTGATGCCGGCAGCTTCATACAGGGCATGAACCGGCCATGCCAGCATGGCGATTTCATAAAACAGGACAAATTCCATGGCCTGAATGATGCCAGTTCGCACTGTTACCGCCAATCTGTGTGTATCAATTTGTAACTATGCTGGATCGAGCCGTGACTATGGGATAAAATTTGCGGCTTTCCCAATATGCTTGGCCTTAAATCTATGTCAGCCGACAACCTGGTCGAATTCCAGAACGTCAGTTTTTCCTACGACAAGCGCCCGATTCTCAAAGGGATCAACATGACCGTGCCGCGTGGCAAGGTGGTGGCCATCATGGGCGGCAGCGGTTGCGGAAAAACCACCATGCTCAGGCTGATCGGGGGGCAGATCCGGCCATCCGTCGGGGCGGTCACCGTGGATGGGCAAAAAGTGCACGAACTGGATGCGGACGGCCTGTATCACATGCGCCGTCGCATGGGCATGCTGTTCCAGTTCGGCGCCCTGTTTACCGACATGTCGGTGTTTGACAATGTAGCATTCCAGATGCGCGARCATACCGATCTGCCGGAAAGCGTGATCCGCGAYCTGGTGCTGATGAAGCTGCAYGCSGTCGGSYTGCGSGGGGCRMGGGAYCTCATGCCYTCCGARCTTTCCGGCGGCATGGCRCGGCGCGTGGCACTGGCGCGGGCAGTGGCGCTGGACCCGATGCTGATCATGTATGACGAGCCCTTTGCCGGCCTGGACCCTATTTCTCTTGGCGTGATCGGCAACCTGATCCGCCGCCTGAATGATGCGCTGGGSGCGACATCCATTGTGGTGACACATGATGTCCACGAGTCTCTGGCAATTGTCGACTATGTCTATTTCGTGTCGGATGGGGTGATCGTGGCCCATGGCACGCCGGAAGAAATGCGCGCCAGCGGCAAGCCCTTCGTGCATCAGTTTGTGCATGGCGAGGAGGATGGCCCGGTGCCCTTCCATTATCCGGCAAGTGCCTATGGCGCCGATCTGCGGCTTGGAGGCCAGCATGCCTAGCCGCCTCGTGAAGGGCGTCCGGCGCATCGGCCACCGGGCGATCAACAGTGTATTGCGCCTGGGCGTGGCGAGCCGTTTCTTTGTACTGGTGCTGTTTTATTCGGGCTCCAGCTTCCGCCGGCTCCATCTCATCGTCAAGGAACTGTTCTCGACCGGTGTGCTGTCGCTCATCATCATCCTGGTGTCGGGGCTGTTCGTCGGCATGGTGCTGGGGATGCAGGGCTATGACACCCTGCAGCGTTACGGCTCGGAAGAGGCGCTGGGCGTGATGGTCGCATTGTCCCTGGTGCGCGAACTGGGGCCGGTGGTGGCGGCGCTGCTTTTCGCCAGCCGCGCCGGGTCGGCGATCACCGCCGAGATCGGCCTGATGAAGGCGACCGAGCAGCTTTCGGCGATGGAAATGATGGCCGTCAATCCGATTGCCCGCGTTGTTGCTCCGCGCTTCTGGGCGGGCGTGATTTCCATGCCGCTCCTGGCAGCGATGTTCTCTGCAATGGGGGTGTTTGGCGGCTATCTGGTGGGCGTGAAGCTGATCGGCGTGGACGAGGGCTCGTTCTGGTCGCAGATGCAGAGCGCCGTGGATTTTCATCAGGACATCGTCAACGGCATTATCAAGAGCTTCGTGTTTGGCGTGGCGGTGACGGCCATTGCCCTGTTTGAGGGCTACGACGCGCCTCCCACGGCGGAGGGCGTGTCCGGTGCCACCACGCGCACCGTGGTGACGTCATCGCTGGCCATTCTGGCGCTGGATTTCGTGTTGACCGCATTTATGTTTCGGGGAGAAGGCTAATGGAGCGCACCACAATCGACTTGTGGGTTGGGCTGTTCGTGCTGATGGGGCTGGGTGCCATTCTGGTGCTGGCGCTGAAGGTGGGAAACCTGAGCGGCGTAAACATGTCTGAGAGTTATGGCGTGACGGCCAATTTCAGCAACATCGGCGGACTCAAGGTGCGGGCGCCGGTGAAGAGCGCCGGGGTGGTCGTCGGCCGGGTGTCGGAAATCCGCTTTGACGGGGAGCGGCACGAGGCGGTGGTTTCGATCAAGCTGGACAAGCAGTATTCGTTTTCCCGGGATACCTCCGCCAGCATCATGACCTCCGGTCTGCTGGGGGAGCAGTACATCGCCCTTGAAACCGGGGGGGACAGCGCCCAGCTCAAGGAGGGCGACAAGATCAAGATTACCCAGTCGGCCGTGGTGCTGGAAAGCCTGATTGGGCAGTTTCTCTACAACAAGGCGGCGGATGGCGGAGAAGGCAAATGAACAAGCATTGGCTGGCAGTGACGCTGGGCGCGTGGGCGCTCATTTCCGCAGGGGCTGGACAGGCCCAGACGGTCAACCTACAGCAGGCGATCGACATGAGTTTGAATGCCGACCCCCGTATCCAGGAACGCGAGCAACTGGTGGAGCAGGCGCGCGCCTTGCTGGAAGAGGCGCAGGGCAATAACGGCCTGCGCCTGGACGCCAACCTGTTTGTCGGTCTGGCGCCCAAGGTCGAGGGCGGTTTTTACCAGGGAGGGGCAACCTCCGGCACCACGCCGCGCAATGATGCCTATGACTGGAAAGGGCTGTCCGAATGGACGGCGCTGCAGTTCTCCATCGTCAAGCCGCTTTACACTTTTGGCAAGATCGAGCGCTATACCGATGCGGCCAAGGGCAATATCGACGTGAAGCGCCAGGATGTCCGCCTGCAGCGCGGCGATACCACGCTGGACGTGAGCCGTGCCTATTACGGCTATCTGACGGCGCGTGACACGCGGCGCATGCTCGAGGATGTGCGCACGAAGGTGAACAATGCGGTGGCGCAGGTCGAGAAATGGCTCAAGGCGGATAATGGCCAGGCGACACAGTCTGACCTGTATGAGCTGCAAGCCAAGCGCGCCTTGCTGAACAAGTATTATGCACAGGCGCAGGCGGTAGAATCCGTCAGCCTGAATGGCCTGAAAACCCTGACCGGCGTCGGGCTGGAAGGCAGCCTTGAAGTGGCGGACGAGGGGCTGGCGCCTGTTGCCCTGCCGTCCGCCACGCTGGCGGACTTTCAGGGCAAGGCGATTGCCAGCCGTCCCGAAATGGCCCAGCTGGAAGCGGGCCTGAGCGCCCGCCGCGCCCTGGTGGATGCCAAGAAGGCAGAAATGTACCCCAATGTCTACGCCGGCGTGGTGGGCAGTTTTGCCTATGCCTCGCGGCGCGACACGCTGGACAATCCTTACGTCTACGATCCTTTCAACCATGCCGGCCTGACGCCGGTGGTCGGGTTGAAGTGGGATCTCGCCTTTGACGTGGTGCCGGCGCGGGTGGCGCAGGCGCAGGCGGAACTCGATGCGCTGCTGGCGAAGAACCGTTTCGCCCTGGCCGGGATACCTTTCGAGGTGGCTGAAACCTATACCCAGATGCAGGCCTATCATGTTGCCCAGCAGGAGCTGGCTACGGGAGCAGCGGCGGCGCGGCGCTGGATGGTGGCCTCTTACGCCGACTTCAATGCGGGCCTGGAAAAGCCGGAGCGCGTCAGCGAAGCGCTGAGGACCTATGCCACGACCCAGGCCGAGTATCTGCTTACGGTCAATGAATACAACATGCATGTGGCCAGGTTGGCCAAGGTGACAGGAGATTACAAATGATGCACAGGATGCGTGTCCTGATGGTGGCATGCGCACTGC
The DNA here is from genome assembly GCA_003104895.1 of Nitrosomonadales bacterium. Classification (GTDB taxonomy): domain Bacteria; phylum Pseudomonadota; class Gammaproteobacteria; order Burkholderiales; family Sulfuricellaceae; genus Sulfurimicrobium. The sequence goes on along the minus strand of PQAG01000174.1, from coordinate 2,135 downwards.
TGGCGGGAACCACTGCCAGCGCAGCGGAGATGGCGCCCGATGCGCTGGTGAAGAATACGGCCCAGGAAGTGCTGACCATCATCAAGCAGGACAAGGATATCCAGTCCGGCAACTCGCAAAAGGTGCTGGATCTGGTGGATGCCAAGGTGTTGCCCCACTTCGATTTCGCACGCATGGCGCAACTTGCGGTTGGCCGCCACTGGCCCAAGGCCACGCCGGCGCAGCAGCAGGTCCTGGTGAAAGAATTCCGTACTCTGCTGGTGCGTACTTATTCCAGTTCCCTGACTTCCTACAGGGACCAGACGATTGATTACCGCCCGGCGAAGATGGCGCCCGGCGATACCGATGTCACAGTGAAAACCATTGTCAACCAGCCGGGCGGGCAGCCYATTCCGATCGAATACAGCCTGGAAAAAGGGGCTGACGGCTGGAAGGTCTATGACGTGGCGGTGGACAGCGTCAGCCTGGTGACCAATTATCGCTCCTCTTTCAGTTCAGAGATTCAGAGCCGCGGGATCGAGGGGTTGATCAAAACCTTGTCGGATAAAAACCGCAAGGAAGCCGCAAGCAACGGCAAGCCTGTGACGGCCAGGAAAAAATGATAGCGCGCAATGGCGGCCGCTTCGACTTCAGTGGCCCATTAACCATTGCCACGGTAAGCGAATGGCTGCGCGAGAGCGAAGCACTGTTTGCGGAAGATGGTGTGTGGGAACTGAATCTTGCCGGGGTCGAAGAGGTGGATTCGGCTGCGGTCAGCCTGCTGCTGGAATGGGCGCGCCAGGCCGCGCTGCGCGGACGCCAGTTGCAGCTGCGCAATCTCCCGGAAAATCTGCAATGCCTGCTGAAGGTCTATGATGTCCAGGAATTGCTGCCCGCCGCTTGACGGGTGCGCCCACAAACTCTCGTGACACCCCCTGCAATTGAAATCCATCAGGTCCACAAGCGCTTCGGCAGCGTTCAGGCGCTGCGCGGCGTCGACTTGACTGTCCAGCAGGGCGAATTCTTTGCCCTGCTCGGCCCCAATGGCGCGGGCAAATCCACGCTGATCAATATCCTGGCCGGTCTGGCCCTTGCAGACAGCGGCAGAATGGCCGTGCTGGGCCATGATGTGAGGGCTGACTATCGCCAGGCGCGGCGCTCCATTGGTGTCGTGCCGCAGGAGCTGGTGTATGACGCGTTTTTTACCGTGCGTGAAATGCTGCGCTTCCAGTCCGGCTATTTCGGCATCCGCAACAATCATGCCTGGATTGAGGAACTGCTGGAGCGCCTGGCGCTGACCAGCAAGGCGGACGCCTATGTGCGCCATCTTTCCGGCGGCATGAAACGGCGCGTACTGGTGGCGCAGGCGCTGGTGCACAAGCCGCCGGTCATCGTGCTCGACGAGCCGACCGCGGGGGTGGATGTGGAATTGCGCCAGAGCCTGTGGGCGTTCATCCGGCGCTTGAACCAGCAGGGCCATACCATCGTTCTCACCACACATTATCTCGAAGAAGCAGAAGCTTTGTGCAATCGCGTGGCCATGCTGAAGCAGGGGCAGATCGTGGCGCTGGATACCACCGCAAATCTGCTGAACCGCCACACGGCCATCCAGTTGCGGCTCAAGCTGGCGCCCGCAAGCTTGCCAGAGGTGTTGCAGGAACTGTCTTGCGGGCGTGATGGCGAAATATTCAGGCTCTCCCTGCAGCGTCACGCCGAAGTGGAGGGAGTGCTGGCGGCCTTGCGCGAGTCGGGCGTTACTGTAGAGGATATGGAAGTGGTCAGGCCGGACCTGGAAGATGTATTCCTGGAACTGGTGACAGCATGACCGGCTTGTGGACCCTTTTCTACAAGGAGTTGCTGCGCTTCTGGAAAGTCAGCCTGCAGACCATTTTGTCGCCGCTGGTCACGACCCTGCTCTATCTGCTGATTTTTTCCCACGTGCTGGAAGCGCATGTCCAGGTTTATCCGGGGGTCAACTACACCGCATTTCTCATCCCAGGCCTGGTGATGATGGCGATGCTGCAAAATGCCTTTTCCAACAGCTCGTCCAGCCTGATCCAGTCCAAGATGACAGGCAACATCGTGTTCATGCTGCTGCCGCCGCTGGCCTACTGGGAGTTTTTTAGCGCTTACGTGGCGGCCTCGGTGGTGCGCGG
>PQAG01000173.1 GCA_003104895.1 Nitrosomonadales bacterium | reverse complement strand
CTGGAGTTCCATGCCGTATTCATCAGCGGGCTGGAGGAAGGGCTGTTCCCGCATGAAAACGTAGCGAAGCGGAGTTTCGGTGGAGACTTTTCTGCGCAGCAGGTTAGCCGGAACCAAAATGCCGCGCAGGAACGCGACGGCCTGGAAGAGGAACGGCGCCTGATGTATGTCGCCATCACCCGCGCGCGGCGGCGCCTGTATCTCAGCTTCGCCGACAGCCGCATGCTGCACGGCCAGTTGCGCTACGGCATCGCGTCGCGCTTCCTCGACGAGCTGCCGCCTGCATTGCTGAAGCGGCTGAACCGTGCCGCCGCCAGAACCGCCGAACCCCTAATGCAGGCCACCCCGGCCCGGAGCGGAAGCCCGGAGGCGGGCTCGCCCTGGCATGTCGGGCAGGCGGTCAGACACGCCAAATTCGGGCCAGGCATCATCATCAACAGCGAAGGGCGCGGCGCTGATGCGCGGGTTCAGGTGAGTTTCAGCCACTCGGGCGTGAAATGGCTGGCGCTGGAATATGCCAAACTGGAGGCAGTATAACGAAACTTGCGAAGCGAGCCTGCGTCCCTCTCCCCCGCAAGCGGGGGAGAGCAAGGAGAGAGGGGGGTCATGCTTCGTCCTGTATCTGGCCTTCAGCGACAAAGATATCCCGGTAGGCGGTATAGATGGAGGTGCCAAACAGCACCGGGATGACGGCGAGGAGGCCCAGGCCGAAGGGCAGCGCGCCCAGCATGAAAAGCAGGCTGCCGGCCACGCCATAAAGCGTGAAGGGCCAGATATTGCGCAGGCAGGCGGTAAAGCTCAGTTTCATGGCCTGCCTGGCCGTCATGTGATCAAACAGGATCAGGGCCGGAGCGAACCAGAACGCCATCAGCAGGGGGATCAGCAGGCTCATGAGCAGCGCACCCATGATCATGAAATGGCGCGCAACCAGCTGCAGCTGGGCAGGGTCCATGCTCTCCAGGGCGGAAAAATCCACCTCGGGCATGGGGCCGATAAAGAGACCCGCGATGCCCATGGCGATCACGATCAGCAGAATCTTTCCGGACAGGTAAAACCCGCCCGCCGCGGCCAGCTGCCCGGCATTGGCGCGGAACCCGGCCATCAGGTGGCCGATTTCCAGTTCTTCATCCAGCTCCAGCGCGCGGCACCCCGCCATGAATCCGGCAATCAGGATGGGATCCAGCAGCGCCGATGCGATTGCGCCCGCCACCGGGATGGTAAAGGCCAGCACCAGCTCGAATACCATGTAGATCATGAAAAACACGATCCAGATCAGGGGGTTCCTGGCATATAGCCGGAAACCGGCAGTGATCCAGCGCCAGCCCTGGATTATGGCGACCCTGCGCGGTTCTGGCGCCCCTGCGGAATTCAAAACGTCATTCGTCATCTTTACTTTACCCAGGCCGCCTGCAGCTGGTCGTGATGCGTCACGTGATGCTGCAGAATTTTGCGGAAATGGGCGGGATCTTTGGCTTGGGTCAGTTCGCCGGGGCGGGGGAAATGGAAGTCATACAGGCGCGAGAGCCAGAAGCGCAGCGCGCCCCCACGCAGCATCGCCGGCCAGGCGCCGCGTTCAACCGGCGTCAGCGGACGGGTGGAGTGGTAGGCCTGCAGCATGGCCATCATGCGCCCGGCATCGGGCTCGCCGCTGGCATCCACGCACCAGTCGTTGACGGTAATGGCCAGGTCATAGAGCCAGACATCGTTGCAGGCGAAGTAGAAATCGATCAGGCCGCCAATGGCATCGCCCTTGAACAGCACGTTGTCGCGGAACAGGTCGGCATGGATTACGCCGCGGGGCAGGTCCTCGAAGCGGTAGACCGACTGGAAGCGCAACTCCTCCGTCAGCAGCGCCGCGTCCACCGGCGCCAGAAAGGGCATCACCTGCGGAGCGGTTGCATTCCACCAGCGCGGCCCGCGCGGATTGGGCATTTGCGCAGGGTAGGATTTGCCTGCCAGATGCATCGCCGCAAGCATTTCGCCGACTTCGGCGCAGTGCTGCGCTGTTGGCTCGAGCAATGATTTGCCTTCGAGACAGCTGACGATGCACGCCGGCTTGCCATTGAGCTGGCCCAGGTAGCCATTTTCCAGATTGGCCACCGGCGCAGGGCAGGGGATGCCGTGCGCGGCGAGATGCGCCATCAGGTTGATGAAATAGGGCAGCTCGCCGGCCGTCAGCTTCTCGAACAGGGTCAGCACATAGCGCCCATGGCTGGTGGTCACGAAATAGTTGGTATTTTCGATGCCGGCGGATATCCCCTGCAGATCCTGCAGGGAGCCGAGGGCATAGCCACTCAGCCAGTGTTCGAGCTGCTCGGGGGTAACGGTGGTAAAAACGGACATGGGGAAATCAGCCCAGGGGCTGCTTCAAACTAGAACGATTTAAGCAGCCACATGGGCACCAGAAAGCTGGGGCTGACTTCACCCTGGCGCACGAAATTGCCCGTGCCTTTTTCATCGATCAGGTAATAGGGCACACCATGCGGCGGGGTCACTTTCATCATGTAGAGCTTGCCGTGGATGCGGTACTCCTCGACCTTGTCCTCGCCGCGTCTGGTAATGGTGACCAGCGGCTCGAGCGCGGGGTCTGGCTCGTAACCGGGCGGCGGGGCCGGGGGCACAGGCAGCGGCTGCAGCCCGGCAGGCGGCGCTGGGGTATCCGCAATCGCGGGAAGGGCGCACAGCATCAGCAGGGGAAGGAAACGGCGCATAGCAATTCCTGGAGAAAGGATGAGAACGGATTATAGCGCTTGCCGCCGCGGCCGATAAGCACCTTAGAGTCCCATGCCCGAATAATTGTCACAGGCGCAGCTGAATCTCCTGCTCGGCTGCCGTCGGTTCGAAGCCGCTGGTTTCGTAATGCTTGAAAATCGCCGCCACGATGGCATCGGGTTCATCGATCACCTTGATCAGATCGAGGTCCTCGGGATTGATCATTTTCTCCTCTACCAGAGTCTTTTCGAACCAGCTGACCAGGTCGCGCCAGTAGGCTTCGCACACCAGGATGATCGGGATGCGGCGGGTTTTTCCGGTCTGCACCAGCGTCAGGGCCTCCATCAGCTCATCCAGTGTGCCGAACCCGCCGGGCATGACCACATAAGCGGTGGCAAACTTGACGAACATCACCTTGCGCGCAAAAAAATGGCGGAAAGTCTGGCTGATGTCCTGATAGGGATTGGTGTGCTGCTCGTGAGGCAGCTGGATGTTGAGGCCGACGCTGGGAGACGTGCCGAAGAAAGCTCCCTTGTTGGCCGCTTCCATGACCCCAGGGCCGCCGCCCGAGATCACGGAAAAACCGGCGTCAGACAATTTCCGGGCAATTTTCTCGGTCAGCGCGTAATAGGGATGGTCCGGCGGGGTGCGCGCACTGCCGAAGATGCTGACTGCCGGGCGGATCGAACTCAGGCGTTCGGTGGATTCGACAAACTCTGCCATAATCTCGAACACCCGCCACGACTCCCGCGCCGAGTATGACTGCGACAAGAGCTCCGGGTCCAGGGGTTTGGGTAGTTTTTCTTCTGCATTCATGTTGATGATCTCTCGCCTATGAAAACACTGCTGCTGGTTGACGCCTCATCCTACCTTTACCGCGCATTCCATGCCCTGCCCGACCTGCGCAACCGGCATAACGAGCCAACCGGAGCGATTTACGGCGTTCTCAACATGCTGCGCCGTCTGCATCAGGATTACCAGGCCGATTATAGCGCCTGCGTATTCGACGCAAAAGGCAAGACCTTCCGCGACGACCTGTATCCTGACTACAAGGCCCACCGGCCGTCCATGCCGCCCGATCTCGCGGCCCAGATCGAGCCGCTGCACGACAGCATCCGCGCCATGGGCTGGCCGCTGCTGGCGGTGGAGGGCGTGGAGGCGGACGATGTCATCGGCACGCTGGCGCGGATTGGCGTGCAGGCCGGGATGCGGGTGGTGATCTCCACCGGCGACAAGGACATAGCGCAGCTGGTGGATAGCCATGTCAGCCTGATCAACACCATGTCCAACGAGGCGCTGGACGAGGCTGGCGTGATGGCGAAATTCGGCGTGCCGCCCGAGCGCATCGTGGATTACCTGACCCTGATCGGCGACAGTTCTGACAACGTTCCCGGCGTGGAAAAGGTCGGGCCCAAAACGGCGGTGAAGTGGCTGACGCAGTACCAGACCCTGGATAAGCTGGTGGCCCATGCCGGGGAAATCGGCGGCGTCGTGGGCGAGAACCTGCGCAAGAAGCTGGACTGGCTCCCCAGGGCGCGTGAACTGCTCACCATCCGCTGCGACGTGCCCTTGCCGGTCAAGCTGGAAGATCTGACCGCCGGCCCGCAGGACAATGCCCGCCTGGCTGAACTGTATGGACGTCTGGAATTCAGGTCCTGGCTGAAAGAGCTCTCAGCCGTCAGCTCTCAGCCTTCAGCCGGTGGTTTGCTGACGGCTGAAACGCGCTACGAATGCATCCTCAGCGAAGCACAACTGGAACAATGGCTGGCCCGACTGGAGCAGGCCGAACTGGTCAGCGTGGACACCGAGACCACCAGCCTTGACCCGATGCGCGCGCGGCTGGTGGGCATCTCTTTTGCCATCACGCCGCACGAGGCGGCTTATCTGCCCATGGCGCATCATTATGCCGGCGTGCCCCGGCAGCTCGATTTTGACAGCACCCTGCAGCGCCTCAAGCCATGGCTGGAAAACCCCGCAAAAGCCAAGGTGGGGCAGAACCTCAAGTACGACAGCCATGTCCTTGCCAACCATGGCATTGCCCTGCAGGGCATCGCCCACGACACCCTGCTGCAATCCTATGTGCTGGAGAGCCACAAGCCGCACGACATGGACTCGCTGGCATCGCGCCACCTCGGGGTAAAAACCCTGACTTACACTGAAATCACCGGGAAAGGCGCAAAACAGATCGGCTTCGATGAAGTCGACCTCGACACCGCCACCCGCTATGCGGCGGAAGATGCGGACATCACCCTGCAGCTGCACCGCCACCTGTATCCCCAGATCTGCCAGGATGCCGGGCTGGAATATGTGTACAGGGCCATCGAAGTGCCGGTTTCACAAATTTTGTTTCACGTGGAACGCAATGGCGTGCTGATCGACAGCGGCCTGCTGGCAAAACAGAGCCGGGTGCTGGGAGAAAAGCTGCTGACCCTGGAACAGGAAGCCCACCGGCTGGCAGGCCAGCCGTTCAATCTCAACTCGCCCAAGCAGATCCAGGAAATCCTGTTTGGCCAGCTCGGGCTGCCGGTCAGGAAGAAAACGCCGGGCGGCACGCCCTCCACCGACGAAGATGTCCTGCAGCAGCTGGCGGAGGACTACCCGCTGCCCAAGCTGCTGCTGGAATACCGCGGCCTGGCCAAGCTCAAGACGACCTATGCCGACAAGCTGCCGCGCATGGTGGACCCCGCAACCGGGCGCGTGCATACCAGCTATAACCAGGCGGTCGCGGTGACCGGACGGTTATCCTCGACCGACCCCAACCTGCAGAACATCCCGGTGCGCAGCGAAGAGGGGCGGCGCATACGCGAAGCCTTCATCGCGCCGCCGGGAAGCAGGATTATTTCGGCGGACTACTCGCAGATCGAGCTGCGCATCATGGCGCATCTCTCGGGCGACAAAAGCCTGCTGCGCGCCTTTGCGGCCGGGGAGGACATCCACCGCGCCACGGCGGCGGAGGTTTTCGCCTGCACTCCGCTGGAAGTCACCCCGGAGCAGCGCCGCTACGCCAAGGTGATCAACTTTGGCCTGATCTACGGCATGTCGGCCTTCGGCCTGGCAAGCCAGCTCGGCATCGAGCGCAGCGCCGCCCAGGCCTACATGGACCGCTATTTCGCCCGCTACCCCGGGGTGGCCGATTACATGGCACGCACCCGCGACATGGCGAAGCAGCAGGGCTATGTGGAAACCGTGTTCGGCCGCCGCCTGTGGCTGCCCGACATCAAGGGCGGCAACGGGCCCCGTCGCCAGGCCGCCGAGCGCGCCGCCATCAATGCGCCGATGCAGGGCACGGCCGCCGACCTGATCAAGCTGGCGATGATCGCGGTGCACCGCTGGCTGCAGGAAAAGCGCATGAAAACCCTGCTGGTGATGCAGGTGCACGACGAACTGGTGCTGGAAGTGCCGCAGGATGAACTGGCGGCGGTCAGGCAGGCGCTGCCAGGACTGATGTGCAACGTCGCCAGCCTTGCCGTGCCGCTGGTGGCGGAGGTGGGCGAGGGCGCCAACTGGGAGCAGGCGCACTAAACTTTCTTCCGGCGCCTTATTTGCGCCAGAAAGCCGGGGTAAAAATGATCAGCAGGGTAAACAGCTCCAGCCGCCCCAGCAACATGGTAAAAGTGCAAACCCAGGTCTGAAAATCGCTCAAGCCCTGGAAGTTGCCTGCCGGCCCGACTTGATTAAGACCGGGCCCCGCATTGTTGATGCAGGCAATGACAGCGGAAAAGGCGGTAACAAAGTCCAGCCCGCTCGCCATCAGCACGAAACTCAGCCCGATGACGCTGTAGAAGTAGAGGAAGATGAAGCCCTGTACCGAGAATACGACCTTGTTCGGGATCACCTGACGTCCGATCTTGATCAGGAATATCGCCCGTGGATGCAGCAAGTGCAGCATCTCGCGCCATCCCTGCTTGATCACCAGCAGGGTGCGGATCATCTTGATGCCTCCGCCGGTGGATCCCGAGCTGACTGAAACACAGCTCAGGAACAGCATCCACAGGGGTGCGAAAATCGGCCACTGGTTGAAGTCCACGCTTGCGAAACCGCAATCGGTGGCAATTGAAACCAGATTGAACGAGGCATGGCGCAGCGCGGTCCAGAAATTGTCATAGGTGCCCATATGCACCAGATATGCCGCAATCCCGGCACAGCTCCCAAGCACCAGCAGCAGAAACGCCTTTGCTTCCGTGTCATGGCGGTAGGGCCTGAAACTCTTCTCGCGCCACACCAGGAAATGGGTGGCGAAATTCATCCCCGCCAACAGCATGAACACGATCAGAACGAACTCGATTGCGGGGGAGTTGAAGAAGCCAACGCTGGCATCATGGGTCGAAAACCCGCCCAGTCCCATGGCTGCGAATGCATGGCATACCGCATCGAACCAGGTCATGCCGGCCAGCCGGAGCGAAACAATACAGGCGATGGTGATCGCCAGATAAACCAGCCACAGGTTCTTTGCTGTTTCGGTGATGCGCGGCGTGAGCTGGGAATCCTTCATCGGCCCGGGTGTTTCGGCCTTGTACAGTTCACGGCCGCCCACGCCCAGCAGCGGCAGGATCGCCACTGCCAGCACGATAATACCCATTCCACCCAGCCAGTTAAGCTCATGGCGCCAAAGATTAAGCGCCTGCGGCAGATTGTCGAGCCCTACCAGCACAGTGGCTCCCGTCGTGGTAAGCCCGGACATGGTCTCGAAATAAGCATCGGTAAAAGACAAGCCCGGGATCGCCTTCATCAAAGGAATCGTGGCGAAAGCCGCCATCACTATCCAAAGCAGGGATACCAGCAAAAAACCATCGCGCGCCTTCAGTTCGCGCTTGAAGCGCCGGGTCAGGAGCCACATCAGGTAACCGGTCCCGAGGGCAATCAACAGCGACTCGACAAACTCCCGCGCCGTGCCATCCTGATACCAGACTGCGGTCAAGACCGGCATGAGGAAGGCGGCGCTGAACACCATCAGCACCGCGCCCAGCACATGGACAATCGGCAACAGCTTGTTCATCAGAAGAATCCGATATCGACCTGGAACAGCTTCTCGACCTTGGAAATCATCTGCTTGTTGACCACGAAAATAATCACGTGGTCCTCGCTCTCGATCACCGTGTCATGGTGCGCGATGATCACCTGTTCGCCGCGCACGACGGCGCCGATGGTCGCCCCGCGCGGCAGATCAATCTGCTCAACCCGCTTGCCCACCACCCTGGAAGTTTTGGCATCGCCATGGGCAATCGCCTCCAGCGCCTCCGCCGCGCCGCGGCGGAGGGAGTGTACCACCGCCATGTCGCCGCGCCGCACGTGCGCCAGCAGGCTGCCGATGGTGGCCTGGGCGGGGGAAATGGCGATGTCGATGCGGCCGCTTTCCACCAGGTCCACGTAGGCGCTGCGGTTGATCAGGGCGATCACCTTGCGCGCGCCCATGCGCTTGGCGAGCAGGGCGGACATGATGTTGTTCTCGTCATCGTTGGTGAGCGCGCAAAAAACATCCATGTCCTCGACATTTTCCGCCTGGAGCAGATCAGGATCGGTGGCATCCCCGAACAGGATCAGGGTCTTGTGCAGCTCGGCAGCGAGACGCTGGCTGTTTTGCTTGTTGTGATCAATCAGTTTGACCTGGTAACGCTGCTCCAGGCTTTTTGCCAGACGGCGCCCGATGTTGCCGCCGCCCGCGATCATCACCCGTTTTGCCGCCTTGTCCTGCTGGCGCATTTCGCGCATGACCACGCGGATGTTTTCCGCCGCCGCGACGAAAAACACTTCATCTTCCGCCTCGATAACCGTTTGTCCTTCCGGAATGATGGGACGGTCCTTGCGGAAAATCGCTGCCACTCGCGTATCTATGTGCGGCATGTGCTTGCGCAGGTACTGCAGCTCGTGGCCCACCAGGGGCCCGCCGTGGACTGCATTGACTGCTGCCAGGAGCACCTTTCCACCGGCAAAGTCCAGCACCTGAAGCGCTTCCGGATATTCGATCAGTTTGTAAATGTAATCCGTCAGCACCTCTTCCGGACTGATGATGTAATCCACGGCAAAATTCTCCGTGGAGCAAATGCTGCCTTTCTGCTGGAGGTAATCGGTACAGCGAATGCGTGCGATCTTGGTGGGGGTGTTGAACAATGCCGCCGCCAGCTTGCATGCCACCAGATTGGTCTCGTCGCTCTGCGTCACCGCCAGCAGCATGTCGGCATCCTCGATGCCGGCCTGGCGCAGCACCGAGGGATGCGAGCCAAAGCCATGGACGGTGCGCAGGTCAAAGCGGTCCTGCAGATTCTGCAGCTTGGCCGCGTCGATATCCACGACCGTAATATCGTTGGACTCCCGCACCAGATTTTCAGCGACCGATGCGCCTACCTGGCCGGCGCCAAGAATCACGATTTTCACTTGGAAATACCTGGGGAGAAAAGAAGGAAGGATTTTAAGCCTTTAACAATGGCACTGCCAGCGGCTTAGGCGCCTTTCTACTCCTTGCGGGAAAACTTCACCCCCAGCTGTTTCAGCTTGCGGTACAGGTGGGTGCGTTCAAGCCCGACATTTTCCGCCACCCGGCTCATGTTGCCGCCCGCCTTGGCAATATGGTGCTCGAAATAGGCGCGCTCGAAAATATCGCGCACCTCGCGCAAGGGCATGTCCAGCGGCAAGCCCAGCTGCTCCTCGGCCGCTTCGGCCCCGCCAAACTGGGCCAGTACCCGGCTCACGTCCTGGGGCGAGATTTCCTCATTCAGGCTGGTCAGCGCCAGGGTCTTCACCACATTATTGAGCTGCGCCAGGTTTCCCGGCCAGTTTTCATTGCGCAGGGCGTTCAGCGCGGCAATGCTGAAATGGCGCGGCGGCGCCTCTTTCGACTCCACATATTGTGCCAATATGCGATTGGCCAGATCGGGAATGTCCTCACGATGCTCGCGCAGGGGCGGCATGCTCAGGGTCAGGCCGCTCAGGGCCTGGTACAGTCCGGCATCAAAAGCGCCCTGTTCCACCAGCACGGGCAGAAACTCGCTCGCGGCGCACACCAGGCGCACATTGCTCTTTTCCAGTTTGCCCAGCACAAACATCAGGCCCTTCTGCTCCTGCTTGTTGAGCGTGGCGATTTCCGCCACGAATAGCAGTCCATCGCGTGCCTGGGATAGCACCTCAAGCGGGTCGTCTGTCAGCCAGGCCGTCGTTTCCGGCGCCACGAAGGGAGTATTGGGCCGATGCAGAAAGCGCGCGCACAGCTCCGCTCCGCCGCCCCGTTCCGCCAGGAGCAGGAGCGGTGCGACGAGGTTTGCCACCTGTTCCAGCCTTTGAACGAACTCCCGCACCACTGCGCTTTTTCCCAGGCTGGACAAGCCAAGCCCGCCGTGGACCTCGGCCTCGCCGCGCTTCAGGGCGCGTTTGACGGTCGCCAGCAGCTTCTGCAGCGCAATCGGTTTTTCGAGGAAATCGAATGCACCAATGCGCGTTGCCTCGACTGCGGTATCTATCGTTCCATGGCCCGACATCATCACCACAGGCATGGTGAGCTGGCCTGAGCTGGCCCACTCCTTGAGCAGGGTAATGCCGTCGCTGTCAGGCATCCAGATATCGAGCAGCACCAGCTCGGGGCGGCCTTGCGCCCGGATTTCGCGCGCTGCGGTGGCGTTTTCCGCCAGCCTGACCTGATAACCCTCATCTTCCAGGATTTCACGCAACAGCTCGCGGATTCCTGCTTCGTCATCCACCACCAGGATCTGATTGGTGTTCATTAAACAGAGGCTCCTTCGTTCTTCTCTCCCGCGCACGGGAGCTGGATAGACACCTGCGCGCCGTGCGGCTCGATGTTCTGCGCCACGATCCGGCCACGATGCTCATCCACGATTTTTTTCACGATCGCCAGGCCCAGCCCGGTTCCTTTTGGCTTGGTGGTCACATAGGGCTCAAACAGGCGGCCCATGAGCCCCTCCGGAAAACCCTTGCCATTGTCCTCAATCGACCAGCGCACCGAGGACCCATCTGCCAGCTCGGTCCTCACCCGGATCTCGGCCTGCGGCAGGCCGGACAGAGCATCCTCGGCATTGCGCATCAGGTTGTGCATGACCTGGCGCAGCAGGGCGGCATCCCCATGCACCGGCGGAAGATCCGGCGCCAGCGCAACCTCAATGCGGACGTCCGAGGATTCATAAAGCGTGAGCACCTCGCGCACCAGCTGATTCAGATCCAGACGCACCAGGTTGAGCCGGGGCGAACGCGCATATTCGGCAAAGGCATCCACCATGCTTTTCAGCGCCGCCACCTGGTTCACGATGGTATGGGTGGAACGGGACAGTATTTCGGCATCGCTTGCTTTCAGCTTGTCTGCCAGCTTGTGCTCCAGGCGCTCGGCGGAAAGCTGGATCGGTGTCAGGGGATTCTTGATCTCATGCGCCAGGCGCCGCGCCACCTCGCCCCATGCCGCATCCCTCTGGGCCTGCAGCAGATGGGTGATGTCGTCGAAAACCACAACATAGCCGTTGTCTACCGGGCCTGGCAGACGGGTGCCGCGAACCAGCAGGACCTGCTTGCCGGCAGCACCGGCAAACTCGATCTGCTGCCGCCATTCCTTGTTGCCGGAGGCTTCAAACTGCTGCACTACCGCATGCGCCAGCGGCTGCAGAATGAGGTCGCGGCCACCCCAGGAGAGCAGCGGCAGGCCGCGCAGGGCGCTCAGATCCGCCCCCAGGATTTCGCCTGCGCGCGGATTGGCGCCGCGCAGGTGCAGTTTTTCATCGAGGGTCAGCACCCCGGACGAGAGGTGCGCCAGAATGCTTTCCAGGTAAACCTTGGCGGCTTCAAGCTGCTGCTGTTTTCTCTCCACTGCCGCGCTCGCATCCGCCAGCTGGCGCGTCATGCGGTTGAACGAAAGGGTCAGGGCGCCCAGCTCGTCACGGCTCTGCACCGGGTTGATCTGGGTAAAATCGCCCTTGGCGATGGCGCGCGTGCTTTCCGCCAGCAAACCCAGCGGCGCGGACAGCTTCTGCGACAGCACAAAAGCCAGGGCAATGGCCGAAAGCAGCGCCAGAAGCAGGGTCAGCGTCAGGGTCATGCCGTAGATGCGCTTCAGGCCAAGGCGGGAAAAGGAAAGCTCCTGGTAGTCGCGGTACACCGCCTGCACCGCCTCGGCATCGCCGGCCAGCCGCTTGGGCACCGGCTGCAACAGCTGCAGAATCCGCATATCCTCGCTCAGGGTGAGCACGTTGACGGGCACCACCACGCGCAAATACAGGCCCTTTCCGGCAATCGGTTCAATCACGCTGAAAGGCTGCTGCTGGCGCACCTGACGCATGATGGAAGCGCTTGGCATGTCCGGCAGGAAACTGGCGTTTTCGCCACCCGAAACGGCCAGCACCTTGCCGCGCGAGCTGAACAGCGTGGCTTCCTGCACCCCGACCTGTTCGCGCAGGCGATTGAGCTGGGTCAGGTGCTCGCTGACCGGATTGTCCGCCAGCGCCAGCGCCATCACGTCGCCCTTCTTCACCAGATCCTGCAGCAGGTTGTCGAGGGCGCTCTGGCCCAGGCTCAGGCCGCTCTCGAGCGCGTTGTCCACGCGCACGTTGAACCAGGATTCGATGCTCTTGTTGAGGAACTGCACCGAAACGCCATACACCAGCGCACCCGGCAAAAGCGCCATGAGCGCGAACATCCACAGGATGCGCAGAGTCAGCTTGGTGCCGAACACGCGCTGCTTGAGCTTTTTCCACAGCATCCACAACTGGTAGCCGACCAGGCCCAACAAGGCCAGCGCAACACCGAGGTTGAGCACCAGCAACAGGGTGTAATTCTGGGAAAAAGCGGCGGTGTTGCTACTGGCGCGGGAGAGCAGAAAAAGCAGCACCGTGCCCAGCGCAACAGCCAGAAATACTACATATTTCATCGGTATTTCAAGGCGTCAATGTCCACTGGAACCATTCCGACTCCAGGCTCCAGTCCTTGGATGCCAGGGCGTTCACTTGCAGCGGCTTGGGTAATTGGGACATATCCAGCTTCATGCGCAGCCGCGCTTCATAGCTGAAACGCTTCCTGAGCTGGGCCCGCTCCACCACCCGCCAATCCTGGACACGGCTCAGTTCGCTCTTGAGTTCGGCCAGGGACGCGAAGCTTTTTTGCTGCTCGTTCTGCTGCAGGCGGTACTGCTTGGTCAGGGCATGATAGCTGATGCGCAGCTGACGCTGGGCGCTGGAAATATTTTCATCCAGCCAGTACCAGCGCGGACGGTTAAGCTCGAACTCCATTATGAAGTTGAGCGGTACCCCCTTGTTCAGGGCTTCCTCGACCGCCTGGCTGAAGTTCACCTCGAAATCCGCCTTGAGCTGGTAGACCTCATCCACCATGTCCAGCTCCGCCGCCCTGACCTGAATCCCGGTTTCCGCATGGGCACTGGCCGCCACGCAAAACAGCAGCGCAGCAAACAAGCGCGGAAAGCTAGATTTTGGCGAGAAGGGCGTAATAAAAGCCATCGTGGTCACAGTCGGGTAATAGTTGCAGATCCTGCTCCGCACGCTCCGGCAAGGACAGAAGCCTGGCATCGTCATGGCGCGAGATGAAAGCCTCGATCTGCTGACGGTTTTCTTCGGCAAAGATGGAACAGGTCGCGTACAGCAATTTACCACCTTGCTCCAGGCAATGCCACAGGGCTTCCAATATCTGCGCCTGCTGCCCGGCAAACTGTGCGATATCGCCCTCTCGGCGCAGCCACTTGATGTCGGGATGTCGCCGCACCACGCCGGACGCGCTGCATGGCACGTCCGCCAGAATGCGCTGGAACTTCCGCCCATCCCACCACTGCGATGGCTCTGCAGCATCGCCCGCCACGCATCTGGCCTGCAAGCCCAGGCGGCGCAGGTTCTGCTCCACTTTCTGCAGGCGCCGGCCATCGTGGTCCAGCGCCGTCAGCTCCACATCGGCCAGTTCCAGCAAGTGCGCAGCCTTGCCGCCAGGCGCCGCACAGGCATCCAGCACCCGCATGCCAGCGCTCACATCCAGCAGGCTTGCGGCAAGCTGCGCGCCGCCATCCTGCACCGAAACCAGTCCCTGGTCGAAGCCGGGCAGCTTGTCAACGGACAGCGGGCGCTCCAGCAGGATGSCRKAYTTGCCCACGGCACGGGCGGCAATGCCGGCCCCGGCAAGCTGCTGCAGATAGGCCGCAACGCCGGTTTTGCGGCAATTCACCCGCAAGGTCATGGAAGGATGCTGGTTGCCGGCCGCCAGGATGTGTTCCCATTGTTCCGGATATTGACGGCGCAGCTTGGCTATCCACCACTGGGGATGGGAAAAACGCGCCTCCTCACTGGCAGCGCCGGCCTCTGGAAGCAAGCGCTCGCTCTGGCGCAGGAAGTTGCGCAGCACGGCATTGACCAGGCCCTTGGCGGAAGTCTTGCGCAGCGCCTGGGTGGTCCTGACCGCATGATCCACGACCGCATGCGGCTGGGTGCGGGTGTAGGCCAGCTGGTAAAGGGCGACCAGCAGCAGGCAGCGGACGCTTTCATCCTGCAGCGGTTTCTTCACCAGTCTGGCGAGAATGGCCTGCAATGGGCCATAGTGGCGCAGCGTGCCGTAGCTCAAGTCCTGGATCAGGGCACGCTGTTGCGGGGTCAGCCGGGAATGACGCTCGAGCGTCGCCTGCAGCACCTGGTTCAGGTTGCGCCCGGCAAAAACCTGGGCAACCGCCGCGCTCGCCAGTGGCTGGGCGTCACGCAACGCCGCGCGCCATGGCCATCAGGCGTGCGACCCGCTCTTCGGTGGCGGGATGCGTGCTGAACAGACTCTTGATGCCGTCCGCGGAAAGCGGGTTGATAATCATCATCTGCGCGGTTTCCGGGTGTTGCTCCGCGGTGGGCATGGGCAGCCCTTGGGCATAGCGGTGGATCTTGTCGAGCGCGGCAGCCAGCGCTTGGGGGTCGCGCGAAATTTCCGCGCCGCCGCGATCGGCCTCGAATTCGCGCGATCTGGAAATCGCCATCTGGATCAGCGCTGCGGCAACCGGCGCCACGATCATGATCAGGATCGCCACCACCGGGTGCACGTTGCGTTCCTCCCCGTTATGGCCGCCGCCAAACAGCATGCCGAACTGTGCGATGGAGGAAATGGCGCCGGCGATGGTGGCGGAAATAGTGGAAATCAGCGTATCGCGGTGCCTGACGTGCGCCAGCTCATGGGCCATCACGCCGCGCAGCTCCCTTTCCGACAGCACGCGCATGATGCCGGTCGTCGCCGCCACAGCCGCGTGCGCGGGGTTGCGGCCGGTGGCAAAGGCGTTGGGCTGGTCTTCGTCGATCACGTACACGCGCGGCATGGGCAAGCCGGCGTTGCGGGACAGCTCGCGCACCATGCGGTAAAACTGCGGCGCGCTGCTTTCATCCACCTCCCGGGCGTTGTACATCCGGAGCACGGCCTGGTCCGAAAACCAGTAGGCCCAGATATTCATGCCGCCCGCGAACAGCAACGCCAGCAGCATGCCCGACTGCCCGCCCAGCGCCGCGCCCATCATGCCGAACAGGGCCACGATCGCGGCCATCAGGATGGTTGTTTTGAACCAGTTTTCCAGCATTGCCAGTTCCTTTAATTTCGAGGATTAACCCATTTCAAAATGGGGGAATACCCAGGCAAATTCAAGCATCGAAACGCTCACCCACGGTCACCGGATTGCCCTGCAGAAACTGCGCTGCGGACAGGCGTTTCCCGCCGGCCTTCTGCACTTCCTGCAGCAGCAGGGCACCCTGGCCGCAGCCCACCAGCAGGCCGTCGCGGTCTGCGCGCAGAATTTCGCCCGCCGGTCCGCTCTCTTCCCTCGCGGCGGCCTGCCAGATGCGCCAGACCTCGCCCTTGAATGCTCCCTGGGCAACCGGAAAGGGGTTGTAGGCGCGCACCGCGCGCTCCAGCTCCCGCGCCGGGAGGCGCCAGTCAAGCCGGGCCTCCGCCTTGCTGAGCTTGGCTGCGTAGGTGGCCTGGCTGTCATCCTGAATCTGGCCGGGCAAGGTCTCTTTCCGCAATCGCTCCAGAGTGGACACAATGGCTTCGGCCCCCAGCGCCGCCAGCTTGTCATGGAGGGTCTGGGCCGTTTCCCTGTCCCCGACGGCGAGCGGGAAGCGCGACAACATGGGTCCGGTATCCAGCCCGGCGTCCATCTGCATGATGGTAATGCCGGTCTCGCTGTCGCCGGCCAGAATCGCCCGTTGAATCGGCGCAGCACCGCGCCAGCGCGGCAGCAGAGAGGCGTGGATATTGAGGCAGCCCAGGCGCGGAATGGCCAGCACTTCGCGCGGCAAAATCAGTCCGTACGCCGCGACGATCATGGCATCGGCCTGCACGGCCTTGAGCTGCTCCTGGATTTCCGCCTGCTTCAGGCTGTTTGGCTGCAGCACTTTCAAACCATTGGCCAGCGCCAGCTGCTTGACCGGGCTCATGGTCAAACTCATCCCCCGCCCGGCAGGCCGGTCCGGCTGCGTCAGCACCAGCGCCACTTCATGGCCGGCATGCAGCAGCGCCTGCAACGCCTCTGCAGCAAAATCCGGCGTGCCGGCAAAGATCAGTTTCATTACATGGTCTCGCGCTGCAGCTTCTGCAGCTTGATCTTGATCCGCGTCTGCTTGAGACGGGAAAGATATTCAACAAACACTTTGCCCTGCAGATGGTCAATCTCATGTTGTATGCATACCGCCAGCAGGCCATCGGCATGCAGCGTGAACGGCTTTCCATCCCGGTCCAGGGCCTCCACCGTGACGCGCTCGGCACGCGTGACTTTTTCGTAGATGCCTGGCACGGACAAGCAGCCTTCCTCGCGCTCGCCCGCCCCGTCGCGGGCAATGATTCTGGGGTTGATGAACGGCATCAGTTTGTCATGGGATTCGGAAATGTCGACCACAATAACCTGCTTGTGCACATTCACCTGGGTAGCGGCCAAGCCTACGCCTGGCGCGGCATACATGGTCTGGGCCATGTCATCGATCAGCTTGCGGATTTCCGCATTGACCTCCTTGACCGGAGCGGCGACGGTTTGGAGGCGCTGATCGGGATAATGCAGGATCGATAAAAGGGCCATAATTGCTTGCCTATTTAAATAATTACATGCAGAATTTAAATTAAAACCTGAGTCCGGCCAGACGGGTTGGCCGTTATACAGAACTTCTGATTATGAACAAGGCAGAAAAGTTCTTCACCAGAGCGAGGCGCCCCATGCGTAAGCCCATCATTATAGCTGTGCTTTCCCTTTCCGGCTTGATTTCCTCCGTGGCAGGAGCGGAAGACATCAAGCTGCAGGACAACCCGCCCCAGCAGCACGTGGTGGTGAAAGGCGACACTTTGTGGGGAATCTCCTCAAAGTTCCTCAAGGACCCCTGGCGCTGGCCGCAGCTGTGGCAAATGAATCGCGAGCAAATCAAGAACCCCCACCTGATTTACCCTGGTGACGTGGTCGTTCTCGACATGCAGGGGGGGTCCCCAAGATTGCGCCTGGTTAAAGGCAAACAGGTCATCAGGCTGAGTCCACGCACCCGCGCCGAATCTCTCGATTCGCAAGCCGTACCCCCTATTCCCATGTCGGCAATCGGGCCCTTCCTCACCAAACCGCTGATCATCGAGGAGGGCGATCTGGACAATGCCCCCTATATCGTTGGCACGGATGAAAGCCGGGTCATCATGGGGCGCGGTGACCAGGTTTATGCCGCCAATGCCAAGGATCGCAGCATCAAGGACTGGAGCATTTTCCGCCAGGGCAAGCTGCTCCGCGACCCCGATACCCAGCAATCCATGGGTTATGAAGCAGAGTATGTGGGCGAAGCCAGAACGCTGGATAGCCGCGCAGATGATTTGCTGACCCTGGAAATCACGCGGTCGGTACAGGAAATCCGCCGCGATGACCGCCTGGTGGCCAGCGTCAACAACGATGGACTCAAATTTGTTCCCCATGCGCCGGAGCAGGCGATCAATGGCCGTATTATTTCAGCCTATGGCGCCATCTCGGATGCCGCAAAACATGGCACGGTGCTGGTCAACAAGGGGCGCAAGGACGGCCTGGAAGAAGGGCATGTGCTCGCCGTCTACAACAAAGGCCGCACGCTCCCGGGCAAACCGGGCGAAACGCGCAAGAACGCGTGGCGCTACATGGACAAGGAATGCCTGAAACCAGGCAAAACCATCAGTTTCGACCAGTTTTACGACCCCAAGGATACGCTTGAGCCGTGCCCCAGTGCGCAGGCCGCAGATACACCAGACAAGGAAGTCGCCTATTCCGATATCGGCTGCCTCAAACCGGGTGCGAAAATCAGCTTCGACCAGCTCTTCAACCCCAAAGATGTTTACAGGCTGCACTGCCGTTCCGGCAGCGAGGGTAACGATATCACCCTGCCTGATAGCCGCACCGGCCTGATTTTCGTCTACCGCGTATTCGACCGCGTTTCATACGCGCTGGTCATGAGCGCCAACCGCCCGGTTTACCTGCTGGACGTAGTCAAGAATCCTTGATCGACAAGCAGCATGAATTTTCCCTGTGGGTCGCCCTGAGCCTGGTTCATGGCCTGGGCGGGGAAAGCTACCGGCGCCTGCTTCAGTCATTTGGCGAACCCGAGCACATTTTTGCCGCGGGCTACTCCGCCCTGGAGAAAATCGTGCGCCCCCCCGTCGCCCGCCTCATCAGCGCCGGACCCGATCACGAGGCGCTCGCCCCGACGCTGAAATGGCTTGAAGACCCGCTCAATCATGTCATTACCCTGGCGGATGCGGACTATCCCCGTGCCTTGCTGGAAGTCCCCGATCCGCCGCCGCTGCTTTATGTCAAAGGGCAGCGTGAGCGCCTCAACCTGCCGGCCCTGGCCATCGTCGGCAGCCGCAATGCCACCCCTCAAGGCCTCGCCAATGCGGAAAATTTTGCTCGTCATCTCAGCGACCACGGCTTGTGCATTGTCAGCGGACTGGCTCTTGGGATTGACGGCGCAGCCCACCGTGGCGGTCTGCAAGGCCAGGCCAGCAGCATCGCCGTAGTGGGCACCGGTCTGGACATCGTTTATCCAGCCCGCCACCGCGGGCTGGCTCACGAGCTGGCCCAAGAAGGCGCGCTGGTTTCCGAGTTCCCGCTCGGCACCCCATCCAAAGCCCAGAACTTCCCGCGCCGCAACCGCCTGATCAGCGGCCTTTCGCGTGGCTGCCTGGTGGTGGAGGCAGCACTCCAGAGCGGCTCCCTGATCACCGCAAGACTGGCCGCAGAGCAGGGGCGGGAGGTGTTCGCCATCCCCGGCTCCATCCATTCACCGCTGGCCAAAGGCTGCCACTACCTGATAAAGCAGGGGGCCAAACTGGTCGAATCCGCACAGGACATCCTGGAAGAACTCGGTTACCCCGCCATTGCCGCGCCAGCCCTCGCGCAGGAACCACCACGCCTTAACAGGGATGAATCGCTGCTGCTGCAATGCCTCGGTTTCGACCCCTCCGGAATCGACGCGCTGGTCGCCTGCTGCGGCTTGACGAGCGATAGCGTTTGCGCCATTCTGTTAACCATGGAATTGGCAGGTTATGTAACCAGCCTGCCGGGTGGCCTTTATCAGCGCAGCGGAAAAGTTTAATAGCGATACCAAATAATGATGTTCGACATCCTCGTTTACCTGTTCGAAAACTATTTCGAAGCCAACCTTCACCCTGACCAGGGCACGCTGGAGAAGGAACTGTCCGCCGCTGGTTTCGACAGCTCCGAAATCGATCTCGCATTCGACTGGCTCAACGGCCTGGACAAGCTTTCCCACGCTCCCTACCCGGAAAGCCTGGTAGAAAGTACCTCTACACGTATTTACTCGGATGCCGAAACGAAAAAGATCGACACCGAAAGCCGTGGTTTCCTGACTTTCCTTGAAGTCTCCGGCATTATCAATCCGGTTCAGCGGGAGTGGGTCATCGACCGCATTCTTGCGCTGAACGATCGCGACGTGAATATCGAGCAAGTCAAATGGACCGTTCTGATCGTTCTGTGGAGCCAGGGCCAGGCCGAGGATTACCTCTTCATGGAAGACTTGCTGTTCGGCGATAGCACGCCGCAAATGCACTGATCTTCTCAACACTTTCCAGCCGCTGATCCACTTCGGCGCCATCTTAATACTGTTTATGTCATCCTCCCTGCTGATCGTTGAATCCCCGTCCAAGGCCAAAACCCTGAAGAAATATCTGGGCAAGGATTTCGAAATCCTCGCCTCCTATGGGCATATTCGCGACCTTGTGCCCAAGCAGGGCGCCGTGGATACGGCGCACGACTTCTCCATGAAATACGAGCTGATCGCGCGCAACAGCAAGCATGTCGACGCCATTGCCAAGGCGGTCAAAGAGGCTGACAACATCTACCTGGCAACCGACCCGGACCGTGAAGGCGAGGCGATCGCCTGGCATCTGGCGGAAATCCTGAAAGCCAAGAAGCTGCTCAAGAACAAGAACCTGAAGCGCGTGGTTTTTCATGAAATTACGCAAACGGCGGTGCAGGCTGCCGTCGCCGAACCGCGCGAAATCGAGATGGACATGGTGAACGCGCAGCAAGCCCGGCGTGCACTCGACTATCTGGTGGGTTTCAATCTCTCGCCGCTGCTCTGGCGCAAAATCCGGCGCGGCCTGTCCGCCGGCCGCGTGCAGAGCCCGGCACTGCGCCTGATTGTCGAACGCGAGCTTGAAATAGAAAAGTTCCAGACTCAGGAATACTGGAGCATTCACCTCGACAGCCACAAAGGCCGGCAGAAATTCAACGCCAAACTGTTCCTGTACCATGGCGAGAAACTGACTCAATTCAGTGTCGGCAATGATGCACAGCAAACCGCCATGGTCGCCGAGCTGCTGCAGGCGGGCGAAGGCAAGGCTACCGTCATCAAGGTCGACAAAAAGCGCAAGCAGCGCGTGGCGGCGGCCCCGTTCACCACCTCCACCCTGCAGCAGGAGGCCGTGCGCAAGCTCGGCTTCACCACCGACCGCGCCATGAAAGTGGCTCAACAGCTCTATGAAGGCATCGATATCGGTGGAGCGGCCACCGGCCTGATTACCTATATGCGTACCGACTCGGTCAATCTGGCACAGGAAGCCATCGAAGAAATTCGCGCCTACATCGCCAGCAATTTTGATTCCGACTATCTGCCAAAAACGGCTCTAAGCTATAAAAACAAATCCAAGAACGCCCAGGAAGCGCACGAAGCGATCCGCCCCACGTCCATCCAGCGCGCACCGCAGGAAGTCCGGCAGTATCTCAGTTCTGATCAGGCAAAGCTTTATGAAATGATCTGGAAACGCACCCTGGCCTGTCAGATGAGTGCGGCAAAATTCGATACGGTCAGCCTGGATCTGGCCGTAGGCAGCGATGAAAATCTGTTCCGCGCCACCGGTCAGACCATGGTCTTCCCCGGCAATATCGCGGTTTATCAGGAAGATCAGGACGACAGCGAGGAAGAGGGCGAGAGCAAATTGCCGCCCCTTGAAAAAGGGGAACAGGTTGCAATAGACCAGATCTCCGGCGAACAGCACTTCACGCAACCTCCGCCGCGCTATTCCGAAGCCAGCCTGGTCAAGGCGCTGGAGGAGTATGGAATCGGCCGCCCTTCAACCTATGCCAGCATTATCAGCACCCTGCAGGCCCGGGAATATGCATTGCTGGACAAAAAACGCTTTTATCCCACTGATGTGGGCAGAGTGGTCAACAAGTTCCTCACCGAACACTTTACGCGCTACGTCAATTACGACTTTACCGCGCAGCTGGAAGACGAACTTGACCTCATTTCCACCGGCAAGCGTGAATGGATTCCAGTGCTGGATTCATTCTGGAAGGATTTCAGCCAGCAGCTCGAGCAGAAAAAGGACGTGGACCGCCCAGGTGTTGAAGTGCTGGACGAGGCCTGCCCAAAATGCGGCAAACCGCTAACTGCCCGTCTTGGAAAACGCGGAAAATTCATAGGCTGCTCGGCCTACCCGGAATGCGACTACACCCGCAACATCGACGGCGAAGCCGGGGAATCCACCCAGCCCGTCATCGTGGAAGGTCGTGTGTGCCCGCAATGCAGCAGCGAACTGGTCATCAAGGCCGGTCCTTATGGCAAGTTCATCGGCTGCACCAGTTATCCAAAATGCAAGTTCATCGAACCGCTGGAAAAACCCAAGGATACCGGCGTCACCTGCCCGGAATGCAAGGCAGGCACGCTGATCGAGCGCAAGAGCCGCTATGGCAAGCTGTTCTATTCGTGCAACAGCTATCCGAAATGCAAGTATGCGACCTGGAACCCGCCCATCAACGAGCCTTGCCCAAAATGTGGCTGGCCCATCCTGACCATCAAAATCACCAAGCGCAGAGGCACCGAAAAAGTGTGTCCGCAGAAAGAATGCGGATTTGTAGAGCAGGTCGCCGCACCGGAATAATGGCAGAAACAAGAAAGGCTCCATCAAGGAGCCTTTCTTGTTCTTTCCCGTCAAGAATTTTATACGTCGATATTTCGCGCAATTAGCGCATTGCCTTCGATGAAAGCCCGCCGCGGCTCGACCTGGTCGCCCATCAGGGTGGTGAAAATCTCGTCCGCTCCAATTGCATCCTCGATCTGCACTTTCAGCAGACGCCGCACGTTGGGATCCATGGTCGTTTCCCACAATTGTTCCGGGTTCATTTCTCCCAGCCCTTTGTAGCGCTGAATCGCCAGCCCCTGCTTGACTTGGTTCAGCAGCCAGTCGAGAGCCTGCTTGAACTCGGAAACTGCCTGCTTTTGCTCGCCACGCCGGACAATAGCGCCTTTGCCAAACAAGTCATGCAGTACCAGACCTGTTTTTCGTAATTGCGCGTAGTCCCCGCCTTCAACAAAACTCTGGTCAATCTGACTTACCAGAAAATTGCCATGAACCTGTTTCTGCACAACGATTCGGTAACTTTCGGTGCGCTCATCGAAGCGGCTGGACACCTGGTATGCCATTTCAGGCAACAGCGCAGTCAGAGAGCGAACGCTTGCTTCTGCAAGCTCGGCCGTTGAAAGATCGAGAACGATGTTCTTCAGTAGCGCCTGCAATACTTCACGATCGATCACTCTGGCCAGGCGCTCGATGACCGCTTCGGCAAGCAGGTATTCCTTGGCAATTTCCTCGAAAGCTTCCTTGCTCAGAGGCTCCTTGCCGGTTTCTGTCACCAGCTGAGCATCTTCCATCGCTTTTTGCAGCAGGTACTGCTTCAACTCATGCTCATCCTTGAGGTAGCGTTCCTGTTTGCCATGCTTTACCTTGTAAAGTGGTGGCTGAGCGATGTAAATATGTCCGCGCTCGACCAGTTCCGGCATCTGACGGTAGAAAAAGGTCAGAAGCAGCGTGCGGATATGGGATCCGTCCACGTCAGCGTCAGTCATGATGATGATGCGATGATAACGCAGCTTGTCCGGGTTGTATTCATCCTTGCCTATGCTGGTTCCAAGAGCCGTAATCAAAGTTGCGATTTCCTGGGATGAAATGAGACGGTCAAAGCGTGCTCTTTCAACGTTCAGGATTTTCCCCTTAAGCGGGAGAATGGCCTGGAATTTACGGTCCCTGCCCTGTTTCGCTGAGCCGCCTGCGGAATCACCCTCCACCAGATAGAGTTCCGATTGCGCAGGGTCCTTTTCCTGACAATCCGCCAGTTTCCCGGGCAAACCCATGCTGTCCAGAACGCCTTTTCTGCGCGTCATGTCGCGCGCCTTGCGGGCCGCTTCGCGCGCTCGGGCCGCCTCTACGATCTTGCCGGTAATAATTTTGGCGTCAGAGGGATTTTCCAGCAGGAACTCAGACAGTTTTGCAGACACAATTTCCTGCACCACCGGTTGAACCTCGCTCGATACCAGTTTGTCTTTGGTCTGGGAAGAAAACTTCGGCTCGAAAACTTTCACCGAAAGAATACAGGTGAGCCCTTCCCGCATATCGTCACCCGAGGTTTCGACCTTGGCTTTTTTGGCAATTTCGTTCAGCTCAATGTAATTGTTCAGGGTACGAGTCAGTGCCGTCCGCAATCCCGTCAAATGGGTTCCACCATCGCGCTGCGGAATGTTGTTGGTAAAACACTGGACCGTTTCTGCATAGGAATCATTCCATTGCATCGCCACTTCAACCGTGACCCCGTCTTTTTCGCCGATGGCGTGAAAAACCTTGGGGTGCAAGACCGTTTTGGTGCGGTTGATATATTCGACGAATCCCTTCGCTCCCCCGCTGAACGCAAAATTCTCGCTTCTCCCATCGCGCTGGTCGAACAATTCGATTTTGACGCCATTATTGAGGAAAGAGAGTTCACGCAAGCGTTTGGCAAGAATTTCATAATGGAACTCGATATTTCCGAAAGTCGCGACGCTGGGCATGAAATGGACTTCAGTGCCGCGGCGTTCAGTATCGCCGGTTATTTTCAAGGGGGAAACGGCTTCGCCGTGGCGGAATTCCATTTGATGGATTTTTCCTTCGCGCCATATTCTGAGTTTCAGCCATTCTGACAGGGCATTCACCACAGACACGCCGACGCCGTGCAAACCGCCAGAGACCTTGTAAGAATTCGCATCGAATTTCCCGCCAGCATGCAGTTCAGTCATCACTATTTCTGCGGCAGAACGCTTCAGTTCGTCATCTTCCTTGATGCTGGTTGGAATGCCACGGCCGTTATCTACTACGCTGATCGAACTGTCGGCATGAATGATGATCTGGATATCGTCGCAATAATTTGCCAGCGCTTCGTCAATCGCGTTATCAACCACTTCGAAAACCATGTGGTGCAGACCTGTTCCATCGCTGGTGTCGCCGATGTACATGCCGGGACGTTTGCGTACGGCATCTAGGCCTTTCAGAATCTTGATGCTGTCGGAATTGTATTCGCTCATTCTCTACCTTAATGTTTCACGTGAAACCTAAAATTTATTCTGCTTGTAAGTTAAATACGCATCGGCATGACAACGTATTTGAACCTGTCATCTCCAGGAACAGTTATCAGACAACTGCTGTTTGCATCCCCGAAGGAGCAGTCGACTTCCTTGGTGTTGATGTTGTTAAGCACGTCCAGCAAGTAGGTGACGTTAAATCCTATATCCAGGGGATCGCTGGCATAGTTGATTTCCAGTTCCTCTTCTGCCTCTTCCTGCTCGGTGTTATTGCAAATCACGCGCATGCTGTCCTGCATTAAGACCATTCGGACGCCGCGGAATTTTTCGTTTGACAGGATTGAAGCGCGCTGCATGGCGTGGAGCAGGGTCAAGCGGTCCAGTACTACATGATTGCTGTAATGCGATGGAATGACCTTGTTGTAGTCGGGGAATTTTCCTTCAATGACTTTCGAAATCAAAATGATATTCCCGAAGGTGAATGTTACCAGGTTCTTGCCGAGGCTGATTTTCACTTCTTCTTCCGTATCCCCCAGCAATTTGATCAGTTCCGTTACCGTCTTGCGCGGAAGAATCGCTTCTGCAGCCTGATTGACCGTTTCTGCACCCATGCTGGCCAGGCTCAATCTGTGGCCATCCGTAGCAACAACTTTTATCACGCCTGGTTCAAGCACCATCAGCAATCCATTCAGATAATAGCGGATGTCCTGCTGAGCCATTGCATATTGCACTTGATTGAACAACTGTTTAAGCAGGGATTGGGATAAGGATATTTCTGAAATCAATTCATCTGACAAGGCCAGTTTCGGGAAATCATCGGCAGGTAAAGTCTGAAGGCTGAATTGGCTTTTTCCTGCTTTTAATTGGAGCCGGCTGTCTTTGCTATCGAAGGAAATCTCTGCATTTTCAGGAAGAGCTCTGACGATATCCTGAAGTTTCTTTGCAGAAACGGTTATTGCAGCATCGCCTTTATCGCTATTGTTTGAAAGCGTTGCAGTAATTTGAATTTCCAAATCTGTTGCAATAAACGCAATATTTTCATCGCCGATCTGAATCAAAACATTGGACAGGATTGGAAGAGTATGGCGTCTTTCGACGATACCTGCAACTGACTGCAATGGCCTGAGAAATTCTTCCTTATTTATTTTCATTAATAACATATATATATCCTGATACTAATAGATAAGTACTGACGCAAATTTGGCACAAATAGATAAAACTATTAAATTTCAAAGAATTATCGAAATATTAATTTCTGTATAAATCATTGTATGGATTGTGGGTGGTTTGTGGACAAAATTTCAGCGCATCAAAGTTACGATCTTTATCCCCAATTCATACAGGATTTGTTCAACTTCTCAATACTTGCAACAAGACGCTGATATCCCGAGTAATGGACGGTTCACTGGTTTTCAATTCTTCAATTTTCCGGCAAGCGTGCATGACCGTGGTGTGGTCCCGCCCTCCAAAGGCATCCCCGATTTCAGGGAAACTGAGATGCGTGAGCTCCTTGGCCAGAGACATGGCAACCTGCCGTGGTCGTGCCACGTTGCGGGTGCGTTTCTTGGAATACATCTCTGCCACTTTGATTTTGTAGTAATCAGCGACGGTTTTTTGAATATTTTCGATGGATATCTGCCGGTTCTGTACGGCCAGCAAATCTTTTAATGCCTCCTTGGCCAGATCCAGGCTGATGGGGTGCCCAGTAAAACGCGAGTAGGCAATCACTTTCTTCAGCGCGCCTTCCAGTTCACGCACATTAGAGCGGATTTGTTTGGCAATGAAAAAAGCGACGTCGCTTTCTAGGTCAAGGCACTCTGCTTCGGCCTTTTTGATCAGGATGGCGACGCGCATTTCCAGTTCAGGGGGTTCAATGGCAACCGTTAATCCCCAGCCAAAGCGTGAAATCAGACGGTCTTCCATGCCAGATATCTGTTTAGGGTAGGTGTCACAGGTAATGATGACCTGTTTTTTGCTCTCAATCAGAGCGTTGAAAGCGTAGAAAAACTCTTCCTGTGTGCGGGCCTTGCCGCTAAAAAACTGTATATCGTCGATCAATAGCAGATCAAGCGAGTGGTAATAGCGCTTGAAGTCGTCAAAGGCCTTGTGCTGGTAAGCCCTTACTACATCGGAAACATAGCGTTCTGCGTGAAGATAACTTATTTTGGCATTACTGTTCTGTTCCTGGATATGATTGCCAATGGCCTGAATGAGGTGGGTTTTACCCAAACCGACACCTCCATAGACGAATAAAGGGTTATAAGCAGTACCTGGGTTTTCGGCAACCTGCAGCGCTGCGGCCCGTGCAAGCTGGTTAGCTTTACCAGTAACAAAATTGGAAAAAGTGAATGATGGATTGAGGCCGGATTTTTCGTTTCTACCCTGTCGAGCAACGGGTGCAGAAGACACGGCGGTTGCGGGAGAAACAGGGGGATGCTTCTTTTCCGTGCTTTCGGGGTTTTCTGCAACGGATAGGGTAAATTGCACAGGGCGGGCAAAATATTCTTGCCCGATCTGCTCGAAACGGCCGAGAAACTTGTCACGCACCCACTGCAGAATGAAGCGGTTGGGTGCCACGATGCGCAATGTATCTGCCCCTTCTTCAAAACGCAGGGGTTTGATCCAGTTATTGAATTGTTGCGGGGTAAGCTCTTGCTCGAAACGGCTCAAACAAGCTTGCCAGAAAGTTTCCATTGATTGCCTAGATGCCGGTGCAGGAAAAAAATTGCGGATTGAGCCGTTCATTGTAGTCTGATTGGAGTGACTTATCCACAGGCAGAAAGATTAATTATGGTTGACAGAAGCCGGTAGGAAGTGGTCAAATTACGGGTTCACAGTCTCTGTAAAAGCAAGAGGAACAATCATGAAACGCACTTTTCAGCCTTCCGTGGTCAAGCGCAAGCGCACTCACGGTTTCCGCGCCCGGATGAAAACAGCCGCAGGCCGCGCCATCATTAATGCTCGCCGCGCCAGTGGCAGGGCACGTCTGGCTGTTTGAACCAGGCCAGCGACGCAGTGGAAGGCTTTGGCTTTTCAAAAGCCAAGCATTTAGTAAAAACGGATGAAATATCATCCGTTTTTAGTTTCAACAACCGGTTTTCCAGCGAGCATTTCCAGGTTCTGGCAAAGCCCGGAAAGCATGAATTTGCGCGCATGGCGGTCATCGTCAGCAAGAAAACTGCTCGGCTGGCGAGCACGCGGAACTATATCAAACGGGTAGCGCGCGAAATATTCCGTTTGCAGCAGCACCAGCTTGCCGGTCTGGACATGGTTATCCGCATACGCAGAAGTTTTTCCTCAGCTGAATATCCTGGGATAGAGCAGGAATTGCTGACGCAACTTGAGCGGGCGAGCCAAAAATTTACCCGGCCACAAGTTCAGGAAGTTTCATGACCCGAATTCTGCTGTTTCTGGTCAAAGCTTACCAATACTTGATTAGTCCAATGCTTGGACCCTCATGCCGATATACGCCCACCTGTTCCGAATATGCGGCCCAAGCGCTGAAAAAATATGGAGCGCTCAAGGGTGTCTGGTTGAGTGTGAAACGTGTTGGCCGCTGCCACCCCTGGCATGATGGCGGTTATGATCCTTTACCTTAGGTAATCCATGGATACTCAAAGACTCATAATGTTCGTCGTGTTCTCCTTCTCGGTCCTGATGTTATGGGATGCCTGGCAGAAGGAACAACACCCTCAGCCTGCCCAGACCCCGCCTGCGACAGTAGCATCGTCACAGGGTGGACTGCCGGGACCAAATGCAAGCGTTCCTGCCTTGTCTCAATCCGCCGCACCGGAAGCGGTGCAGCAACTTTCGAAGGGGGAACGGGTCAAGGTTCATACCGATACGCTTTATGTGGAAATAGATACGGTTGGCGGGGATATTCGCCGCCTGGAACTGACCAGGCACCATGATGATGCGGACAAGAGCAAGAATTTTGTTCTTTTCAGCGACCAGAAACCGAATACCTATATTGCTCAATCCGGTCTGATCGGCAATATTCTGCCGACTCACAAGACCCACTTTACCGCGCAGGGTTCCGAGTTCTCGATGACAGCGGGCGCGCAGGATCTGAAAGTCAAACTCAGCGCTCCTGCCGCCGCAGGAGTAAAGGTAGACAAGATTTTTACCTTCCATCGGGATAGTTATGTGGTGGATGTGGAATACCAGATACGGAACGGTGGAGAGAGCGCAATCAGTCCCCATGCTTACTACCAGCTGGTGCGCGATGACTCGGCTTCCAAGGGGGATTCGATGTTTGTCAGCACCTATGCCGGTCCTGCGATATATACCGAACAGCAAAAATTCCAGAAGGTGAGTTTTTCAGACATCGAAAAAGGCAAGACTTCGTATCAGAAGCAGAGCAACGATGGCTGGGTAGCCATGCTGCAGCACTATTTCCTTTCTGCCTGGCTGCCCAGGAACGGCATGGCGCGCGAGTTTTACACCAAATCCATGGGGGGCAAACTCTACGCAGCGGGCGTCATTCTGCCTGTCGGCTCAATCGCTCCGGGCGCAAGCGGAGTGATTTCAGTACCGCTTTATGCCGGTCCCCAGGAGCAGGAGAATCTGAGCAAACTTGCCCCCGGGCTGGACTTGACCGTGGATTATGGCTGGCTGACGATTATTGCTGCACCCTTGTTCTGGGTGCTGTCCAAGATTCAGAATATGGTCAACAACTGGGGTGTCGCCATCATTCTGCTTACGGTGCTGATCAAGCTGGCGTTTTACCCGCTGGCAGCAAAGAGCTACCGTTCCATGGCCCACATGCGGGTGCTGGGGCCGAAGCTTCAGAAACTCAAGGAGCACTACGGCGACGATCGCCAGCGCCTGCACCAGGCCATGATGGACCTGTACAAGACCGAGAAAGTGAACCCGCTGGGCGGCTGTCTGCCGGTGCTGGTGCAAATTCCGGTATTCATCGCCCTCTACTGGGTGCTGCTGGCCAGCGTGGAAATGCGCCAAGCTCCTTTTGCCCTGTGGATACAGGACTTGTCTGCGGCGGATCCCTATTACGTGCTGCCCATCATCATGGGCATCACCATGATCATCCAGACCAAACTCAACCCCACGCCGCCGGACCCGATTCAGGCCAAGGTGATGATGGTGATGCCGTTTGCGTTCAGCATTTTCTTTTTCTTCTTCCCGGCGGGCCTGGTGCTTTACTGGGTGGTGAACAACGTTCTGTCGATCGCCCAGCAATGGCAGATCACCCGCAGCATGGAGCAGGTGCAGACTGCGAAAGGGCATGGCAAGCGCTGATACCATCGCTGCGGTCGCCACCGCTCCCGGGCGTGGCGGCATCGGCGTGGTCCGCATCTCTGGGCATGGCCTTGAGGCTCTAGCCCGGACCTTGCTGGGGAAACCCCTCCGCCCCCGGCTGGCTTCCCTGAGCAACTTCCTTGAGCAC
Source organism: Nitrosomonadales bacterium (assembly GCA_003104895.1). GTDB lineage: Bacteria > Pseudomonadota > Gammaproteobacteria > Burkholderiales > Sulfuricellaceae > Sulfurimicrobium. The sequence continues at coordinate 17,149 of PQAG01000173.1, read as the reverse complement.
GATGGCTCGGTCATCGATCAGGGCATTGCCTTATATTTCCCCGCTCCGCATTCCTTTACCGGCGAAGACGTATTGGAACTGCAAGGCCATGGCGGTAGCGCCGTGATGCAGCGCCTCCTGAAGCGCTGCCTTGCGCTGGGAGCACGCCTGGCGGAGCCGGGCGAATTCACCAGACGCGCCTTCCTCAACGACAAGCTCGACCTTGCCCAGGCTGAAAGCGTCGCCGACCTGATCGATGCGGCCAGCGAGGAAGCCGCCAAAAGCGCGGTACGCTCGCTTCAGGGAGAGTTTTCCCTTGCCGTGCATGGGGTTGTGGAACGCCTGATAGAGCTGCGCATGCTGGTGGAAGCCTGTATCGACTTTCCCGATGAGGATGTTGATTTTCTGCAGGCGGCAGATGCGCTGGGAAAACTGTCCCATGTCCAGGCACAATTGAACCAGCTGCTGGCCAAGGCCAAACAGGGCAGTCTGCTGCGCGAAGGGGTGCATGTGGTGCTAGTGGGCCAGCCCAATGTGGGCAAATCCAGTCTGCTCAACCAGCTGGCCGGAGATGAGGTCGCCATCGTCACGGCCATAGCGGGCACCACCCGTGACACCGTGCGCGAGGAAATCGAAATCCAGGGCGTACCCTTCCACATCATCGACACGGCGGGCCTGCGTGATACCGCCTGCGAAGTGGAGCAGATCGGTATCGCCCGCACCTGGGCGGCCGTGGAAAAAGCCACCCTTGTTTTGCTTTTGCTCGACAGCAGGGAAGGCATTACGCCACAGGACGAGGCGATACTCGCACGCCTGCCGCCCAAGCTGCCGGTGGTGCAGGTGTTCAACAAGATCGACCTGCTGCCGCGCAAGGCCGGGATTGAGCAGGACGCAGGAGTAACCCGTATTTTTGTTTCTGCCAAAAGCGGGGCGGGGCTGGATTTGCTGCGCCAAAACCTGCTGCAGATGGGCGGCTGGGAGCAAACCGGCGAGGGGGCCTTCATGGCGCGCGAGCGCCATCTGCGCGCATTGGAGCAGGCCCGTGCCAGCCTGGAGAATGCAGCAGAAAATTGGCTCCAGCTGGAATTTTTTGCCGAAGAACTCAAGCTGGCCCAGAATGCGTTGAACAGCATCACTGGAGAGTTCGGAGCCGATGATTTGCTGGGTGAAATATTCAGCCGCTTTTGCATCGGCAAGTGACTGAAGTTAAGCATTATTTTTTATTGTTTCACGTGAAACCATTCTGGCAGGCTGACGCGCCAGCCTGTTTTGTCGTATCATTCCCGCTCCCGAAACTGCAGTCCGGAACCCCATGCTTTTTCCCACGCAATTTGATGTGATCGTTGTTGGTGGCGGCCATGCCGGCACCGAGGCGGCGCTTGCCGCGGCGCGCATGGAGCGCAAAACCTTGCTGCTTACCCACAATATCGAAACGCTCGGACAAATGTCATGCAATCCCGCTATCGGCGGGATTGGCAAGGGACATCTGGTGAAGGAAATCGATGCCCTGGGCGGCGCCATGGCGGCGGCCACGGACGAGGGCGGAATCCAGTTCCGCATCCTGAATTCAAGCAAGGGCCCCGCCGTGCGGGCAACGCGCGCGCAGGCGGATCGCCTGCTGTACAAGCAGGCCATCCGCCGGCGCCTGGAAAACCAGCCCAACCTGTGGCTGTTCCAGCAGGCGGTGGATGATTTCACGCTGGCCGGCGACCAGATCACCGGCGTGGTCACGCAGCTTGGCTTGCACTTCGAGGCGCGCGCAGTGGTGCTGACGGCGGGCACCTTTCTCGCCGGGCTGGTGCATGTCGGCCAGTCCAGCTACCAGGCTGGCCGCGCCGGCGACCCGCCCGCGATCAGCCTTGCGCACCGCCTGCGCGAACTGAATTTGCCGTCGGGGCGGCTCAAAACGGGAACCCCGCCACGCATTGACGGCCGCTCCCTGGATTATTCGGTGATGACGGAGCAGCCGGGGGATGACCCGGCCCCGGTGTTTTCCTACTTGGGCTCCGCCAGCCAGCACCCGCAACAGGTTTCATGCTGGATCAGCTACACCAACGAGCGCACGCACGACATCATCCGCAATGGCCTTGACCGCTCGCCGCTTTATACCGGTGTGATCGAGGGAGTTGGGCCGCGCTATTGTCCTTCCATCGAGGACAAGATCATGCGTTTTGCCGACAAGGACACACACCAGATTTTTGTCGAACCGGAAGGTCTTACCACGCATGAGATTTACCCCAACGGGATTTCCACCAGCCTGCCATTCGATGTGCAGTATGCGCTGGTGCGTTCGATGAAGGGTTTCGAGAATGCCCACATTACCCGGCCCGGCTATGCGATCGAGTACGATTATTTTGATCCGCGCGGCCTCAAGAGCTCGCTCGAAACCAAGTCCATCAAGGGATTGTTTTTTGCCGGGCAGATCAACGGAACCACAGGCTACGAGGAAGCGGCAGCGCAGGGCCTGCTGGCGGGCATCAATGCCGGACTGTCCGCCGCGGAAAAAGAGGCGTGGAGTCCGAGCCGCGATCAGGCCTATCTCGGCGTGATGGTGGACGACCTGATTACGCGCGGGGTATCCGAACCCTACCGCATGTTCACCAGCCGCGCGGAATACCGGCTGCTGTTGAGAGAGGACAACGCCGATTTGCGCCTGACCGAGATCGGGCGCGAACTCGGGGTGGTTGACGATGAGCGCTGGGCGCGCTTCTCAGCCAAGCGCGATGCGGTGGCACAGGAAAAGGAAAGGCTCAAGAGTACCTGGGTCAACCCGCGCATGGTCGATATTGCCAGCGCGGAGCGGGTGCTCGGCCAGGCCATGGAGCGGGAGTATTCGCTGCTGGACCTGCTTCGTCGCCCCCAGGTCGGCTACCAGTCCTTGTTGACCCTGCCCGGGGCAGGGGAGGGCGTAAGCGATCCCCAGGTCGCAGAGCAGGTCGAAATCCAGGCCAAGTATCAGGGCTATATCGAGCGCCAGCAGGAAGAAATCGAGCGCCATCATCATTACGAGGCGCTGCGCCTGCCGCCGGACATGGACTACAGCAGGGTGCATGGACTGTCGATCGAGGTGAAGCAAAAGCTGGCGCAACACAAACCGGAGACACTGGGTCAGGCGGCGCGCATTTCCGGCGTCACGCCGGCGGCCATTTCGCTTCTGCTGGTTTATCTCAAGCGCATGCAGGGCCGGATGGAGAGAAAGAGCGCATGAGCCTGGCTGAAAAACTTTCCGCTGGCCTCTCGCTGCTTGGACTCGCGCTCTCGGATGCGCAGCAGCAAGCATTGCTGGATTACATTGCCCTGCTGCAGAAGTGGAACAAGATCTACAACCTGACCGCCGTGCGCGAGCCGGAAAACATGCTTTATCAGCATCTGCTAGACAGTCTTGCGGTATTGCCTTATATCGGCACGGGACGGCTGCTGGATGTTGGCACGGGAGGGGGATTGCCCGGCATCGTGCTGGCCATTGCCAGGCCGGAACTGGACATTACCCTGCTCGACAGCAATCAGAAAAAAACCACCTTCCTGCGCCAGGCCTGCATTGAACTGGGGCTGAAGAATGTAAAGGTGGAATGTCTCCGGGTGGATGACTATCAGCCATCTGCTGCATTCGACATGGTCATTTCACGCGCCTTCTCCGATCTTGGCGAATTTGTCCGCCTCTCGGCCCGCTTGTGCCGTGCTGGCGGCGTGCTGCTGGCGATGAAGGGCGTTTATCCCCATGACGAGCTCGCGCATTTGCCGGACCCGTTCCGGCAGCATGAAGTTGTCGCGCTCAATGTGCCTGGACTCGAGGCGCAGCGCCATTTGGTAATTCTCAGGGTATGACTATGGCCAGAATCATTGCGGTAACCAATCAGAAGGGCGGGGTCGGCAAGACCACCACTACCGTCAATCTCGCCGCCAGCCTAGCCGCAACCAGACGCAGGGTGCTGCTGGTGGATCTCGATCCGCAGGGCAACGCCACCATGGGCAGCGGGGTGGAGAAGGATAACCTGGGGCGCACGGTCTATCACGTCCTGCTGGAACAGAATGACGTGGCCGAGGTGCGCGTGCAATCGACCAGCGGAAAATATGACGTGATCCCGGCCAATCGCAACCTGGCGGGCGCTGAGGTTGAGCTGGTGCAGGAGCTGGCACGTGAGTGGCGGCTGAAAAAGGCGCTGGCAAGCGTGGCCTCCGAATATGATTTCATCCTGCTTGATTGTCCCCCGGCGCTCAACCTGCTGACTGTGAATGGCCTGTGTGCCGCGAGTGCAGTGATGATACCGATGCAATGCGAGTACTACGCGCTGGAGGGCCTCAGCGATCTGGTCAAGACCATCAAGCGGGTACGCACGCATCTCAATCCGCAACTGGAAATCGAGGGCCTGCTGCGCACCATGTTTGACCCGCGCAACGCGCTTGCGCAGCAGGTCTCCGCCCAGTTGCAGCAACATTTTGGCGACAAAGTCTACCGTACGGTCATTCCGCGCAATATACGCCTGGCCGAAGCGCCCAGCTTTGGCGTGCCGGTGCTGTATCACGACAAGGGATCAAAAGGTGCCCAGGCATATCTGGCACTGGCCGGTGAAATGCTGAGCAAGCGTGGCGGCGTTGAGACTGTAGACGCGTGACAGGAGGAATAGAACAAGCATGGTAAAACACAAGGGATTAGGGCGCGGTCTGGATGCGCTGCTGGCGGGCGATGAGGGTGAAACGGGCGAAATGCTGCAGCAGCTCGCCATCAGTGCGTTACAGCCAGGCAAATATCAGCCGCGCACGCACATGGACCCCGAGTCACTGCAGCAGCTGGCTGATTCGATCAGGGCGCAGGGCGTGATGCAGCCGGTACTGGTGCGGCCTGTTGCGGGGGGGAGCTATGAAATAATAGCCGGGGAGCGGCGCTGGCGCGCTTCCCAGCTGGCGGGTTTGAGCGAAATACCCGCGCTGGTTCGCGAGATTCCGGACGAAGCGGCGCTGGCCATGGCTCTGATCGAGAATATCCAGCGTGAAAACCTCAACCCCCTGGAAGAGGCGCTGGGCATCCAGCGTCTGGTCAACGAGTTCAATCTGACGCACCAGGCCGCGGCTGAAGCAGTGAGCCGCTCGCGCAGTGCGGTGACGAATTTGCTGCGCCTGCTGAATCTCGCCCCGCGCGTGCAGGAAATGCTGATGCAGAACCAGATTGATATGGGGCATGCGCGTGCCCTGCTGGGACTGACGCAAGTAAAGCAAATCGATGCTGCCCACGAAATCATTAAAAAAGGACTGTCCGTTCGTGAGGCGGAGAAGCTCGCCCAGCGCATGCTCAAGCCGGGGCCAGGAATCAGGGAGAAAGAGGCTGACCGGGATATTCTGCGCCTGCAAGAAGAATTGTCAGAAAAGATCGGCGCGCGCGTGACGCTGAGTTACCGGGCGAACGGAAAAGGGCGCTTGACGATCGATTACAATAATCTCGACCAGCTGGACAGCATTATTGGCCGCTTCTGAAAGTTACGTTGCCAACTATCAACTTATAAATCAAATTTGTTCGATCATAAGCAAGGTTTGACGAAGTAGCAAGAGTATATTATCATTTTTTGATATTTTGGTTTTTGTGCACGCTATGAGCTTGGCAAAAGCAGCTGTTGTTCAAGTGGTGCTCATATTAATAAGCGCAGCTTTGGTTAACCCGTTAGAGGTTGAAGGCGCGGTCAGGTCGGTGTGCTATGGCGGCGCGGTGGCACTGACGAATACCCTGTTGTTAAGTTGGCGCATGAGGTCAAGTGCGCGGCAGCCTGGACGAAAACCACAAGAGGAATTGTTCAGGCTATATCGCTCCAGTATGGAGCGTTTTTTTGTGGCCGCGCTGCTGATTGCTGCGGGGCTGGGATGGCTGAAACTGATGCCTGCGTTGATGCTGGCCGGCTTTGTGCTCGGGCAGCTGGCGCTGGTGGTTTCAACAATAACAAGCGGAATAGAGAAATCATAAATGTCAGGCGAAACTCTTACCTCGGCGGAATACATCAAGCATCACCTGCAGAACCTGACCTACGGAAAATTGCCGGATGGTTCATGGGGATTGGCGCATAGCGCAGAAGAAGCCAAAGAAATGGGCTTTTGGGCAATCAACCTAGATACCACTATTATTGCGTTCCTGCTGGGCGCCGTGTTGATGTTCGTGTTTGCCCGCGCGGCCCGGAAGGCCACGGTTGGCGTACCGGGCGGTCTTCAGAATTTTGTCGAATGGATCGTTGATTTCATCGACAACAGTGTACGCGGCTCCTTTACTGCCAAAAACGAACTTGTTGCCCCTCTCGCCCTGACCATTTTCGCCTGGATTCTGCTGATGAATCTGATGGATCTGGTGCCTATCGATTATCTGCCCTTCGTGGCGCATGCGGCAGGTTTACCTTTCCTGAAGGTTGTGCCCAGCACCGATCCTAATGCCACTTTTGGCATGTCCATCGCGGTTTTCATCCTGGTGGTTTACTACAGCATCAAGATCAAGGGGTTCGGGGGTTTCATCGGCGAGCTGACCTTGCAGCCGTTCGGAAAATGGGGGTTGCCAGCAAACCTTTTCCTTGAAGGCGTCAACCTAATTGCCAAGCCTGTTTCTCTGGCGCTTCGTCTGTTCGGCAACATGTACGCTGGCGAAATGATCTTCATCCTGATTGCGCTGCTGCCATTCTACGTGCAGTGGACGCTTTCCCTGCCGTGGGCAATTTTCCACATTCTGATCGTGACCCTGCAGGCCTTCATCTTTATGACCCTGACCATCGTTTATTTGGACATGGCACATCACGAGCACTAATTTCTTAACTTTAACTTCAACTTGAATATCACAGGAGATACACCATGGATCAAGCACATGCACTACTGTTCATCGCCGGCGCGCTGATGATGGGTCTGGGCGCACTGGGAGCAGCAGTCGGCATCGGCATTTTGGGCGGGCGCTTCTTAGAAGGCGCGGCCCGTCAACCTGAACTGATCCCGATGTTGCGCACACAGTTCTTTGTGGTGATGGGTCTGGTGGATGCGGTACCGATGATTGCTGTGGGTATTGCAATGTACGTGCTGTTTGCGGTTGCAGGCTAATTTCGTAACGGCAAATATTTTGAGAAAGGTACTTGCATGAATATCAATGCAACCCTGCTCGGCCAGACCATCATGTTCATCATGTTCGTCTGGTTCTGCATGAAGTTCGTATGGCCGCCGATCATGTCGGCGCTGAGCGAGCGCAAAAAACAGATTGCCGATGGCCTGGCCGCTGGCGAGCGAGGCAAACATGAACTGGAATTGGCCTCCCGCCGGGCGACCGAATCCATGCATGAAGCCAAGCAGAAGGCGGCTGAAGTGATTGCCCAGGCAGAAAAGCGTGCTTCCCAGATCATGGAAGAAGCCAAAAATGCTGCCAGGGAAGAGGGTGATCGCCTGGTCGCAGGAGCCAAGGCTGAAATCGATCAGGAAGTAAACCGTGCGCGCGAAACACTGCGTCAGCAGGTAGCCGACCTGGCCGTCGCAGGCGCAGAGAAAATCCTGCGCCGCGAAGTGGATGCCAAGGCTCACGCTGAAATACTTACCGCGCTCAAGAACGAAATCTAGGCGGCAAAATTTATGGAAATCGTTACGATAGCAAGGCCCTATGCCGAAGCTTTGTACCGCCTGGCAAGCCAGAAAGGTGCGCTGGCGGATTGGTCGCGCAAGCTGGAAATGGCATCCGCAGTAGCAAGCGATGCCACCATGCATGATGTGATTTCCAGCCCGAAATTTACACGCGCCGATGTGGAGCGGGTTTTTCTCGATGTCATGGGCAAGGACTTCGACGAAGAGGGACAAAACCTGATTCGCTTGCTGGTCGAAAATGGACGTCTGGCGTTACTGCCGGATATCGCCGCCCAGTTCGAAAAACTCAAGGCAGAACAAAGTGGCCTGCTGGAAGCTGCCATCTGCAGCGCCTTCCCTCTTTCCGACGAACAGGTGAAAGAAATGGTTGGCATGCTCGAGAAACGCTTTGCACGAAAAGTGACAGCGCAGGTAAGCGTGGATCCCGAACTTATTGGCGGCGTAAAAATCAATGCCGGTGACGTGGTGATCGATGCCTCGGTGCGCGGCCAGCTCAATAACATGACCTTTGCGCTCAAACGCTAGGAGATAGAAGAATGCAGTTAAACCCATCAGAAATCAGCGATCTGATCAAGAGCAAGATCGAAAGTTTTGCTACTGCCGCAGAAGCGCGCAATCAGGGTACGGTCGTTTCTGTAACCGACGGTATCGTACGCATTCACGGGCTTTCCGACGTGATGCAGGGCGAAATGCTGGAATTCCCGGGCAACACCTTTGGCTTGGCGCTCAACCTCGAGCGCGACTCGGTCGGCGCCGTGGTTCTGGGCGAATACGAGCACATCAGCGAAGGTGACACCGTCAAGTGCACTGGCAAGATTCTCGAAGTGCCGGTAGGTGAAGCGCTCATCGGCCGTGTGGTGAATTCGCTGGGCCAGCCGATCGACGGCAAGGGCCCGATCGCTGCAAGCCAAACCTCCCCGATCGAAAAGGTGGCGCCGGGCGTGATTTCCCGTCAGTCCGTGTCGCAGCCGCTGCAAACCGGCCTCAAGTCGGTTGACGCCATGGTGCCGATCGGCCGCGGCCAGCGCGAACTGATCATCGGCGACCGCCAGACCGGCAAGACCGCCGTCGCGGTGGATACCATCATCAACCAGAAGGGCAAGGACCTGATCTGCATTTACGTCGCGATCGGCCAGAAGGCCTCTTCGATCGAGAACGTGGTGCGCACGCTCGAAGAGCACGGAGCCATGGCCTACACGATCGTGGTGGCCGCGACCGCCTCCGAGTCGGCGGCGATGCAGTACATCGCGCCCTATTCCGGCTGCACCATGGGCGAGTACTTCCGCGACCGCGGTCAGGACGCGCTGATCATTTACGACGACCTGACCAAACAGGCCTGGGCCTACCGCCAGATTTCCCTGCTGCTGCGCCGACCGCCGGGCCGTGAAGCCTATCCGGGCGACGTGTTCTACCTGCACTCCCGTCTGCTTGAGCGTGCCGCGCGTGTGAATGCCGACCATATCGAAAAGATCACCAACGGTGCAGTAAAAGGCAAGACCGGCTCGCTCACTGCGCTGCCGGTGATCGAAACCCAGGCCGGCGACGTGTCCGCATTCGTTCCGACCAACGTGATTTCGATTACCGACGGCCAGATCTTCCTGGAAAGCGATCTGTTCAACGCCGGTATCCGTCCTGCGATCAACGCCGGCCTGTCGGTGTCCCGCGTAGGTGGCGCGGCACAGACCAAGGCGATCAAGAAGCTGGGTGGCGGTATCCGCCTGGCACTGGCGCAGTATCGTGAACTGGCCGCATTCGCCCAGTTCGCATCCGACCTCGACGAAGCGACCCGCAAGCAGCTGGAGCGCGGCAAGCTGGTGACGGAGCTGATGAAGCAGAACCAGTATTCCCCGATGTCGATTTCCGAAATGGCAGTCACGCTGTTTGCCGTGAACAAGGGCTACATGGACGATGTGGACGTGAAAAAGGCCCTGGCTTTTGAAGCTGCCCTGCAGGCATTCATGAAGAGCAAGCATGGCGCCCTGATGAACACCATCGAGAGCGAGCGTGACGTGAGTGCCGACAGCGAGAAAACCCTGACTGGCGCAATTGACGAGTTCAAGGCCAGCTCGGTTTACTAAACCGTCGTGGAATATAGACTTAGGACTGAATAATGGCGAGCGGAAAAGAGATTCGGACGAAGATCAAAAGCGTCCAGAATACCCAGAAGATTACTCGCGCCATGGAAATGGTAGCCGCATCCAAAATGCGCAAGGCGCAGGAAAGGATGCGTGCCGCCCGTCCCTACGGCGAAAAAATTCGCAATGTGGCGGCGCACCTCAGCCATGCCCACCCCGAATACAAGCATCCATTCCTGATTACGCGGAATGATGTGAAGCGGGTTGGCGTGATCATGGTGACTTCAGACAAGGGATTGTGTGGTGGTCTGAATACCAACGTGATCCGCATGGTGCTGGGCCAGATGAAAGGCTGGGAGGCTGCGGGCAAAGAAGTGGATGCCTGCGCGCTGGGCGGCAAGGGGTTCGGATTTCTGCAGCGCATGGGCGGCAACGTGCTCTCCCATGTTACCGGATTGGGCGATACGCCCCATCTGGAAAAGTTGATCGGCCCGGTCAAGGTCATGCTCGATGCCTACATGGAAGGCAAGGTCGACGAGTTGCATCTGTGCTACACCCGCTTCATCAACACCATGAAGCAGGAGCCGGTGATGGAAAAGCTGCTGCCGCTGTCCGGGGAAGATCTGGGCGCGGCACAGGGCCACTGGGATTACATCTACGAGCCGGAAGCAAAGACGGTCATCGACGAGCTGATGAGCCGCTATATTGAAGCGCTGGTCTATCAGGCCGTTGCTGAAAACATGGCATCCGAGCAGAGCGCGCGCATGGTGGCAATGAAGGCGGCATCCGACAATGCCGGCAATGTCATCGACGAGCTCAAGCTGATCTACAACAAAACCCGTCAGGCGGCAATTACCAAAGAGCTGTCCGAAATCGTTGCCGGCGCAGCTGCCGTCTAGACGATCCTGAGTATTCAGGCGGATCACAGAATCAACAGTATCGAGGATAGAAAATGAGCCAAGGTAAAGTGGTACAAATCATTGGGCCGGTGGTTGACGTGCAGTTTCCCCGCGACGCCCTGCCCAAGGTGTATGACGCTTTAAAAATGGAAGAAGCCGGTCTCACCCTGGAAGTTCAACAGCAGCTGGGTGACGGCGTGGTGCGCTCGATTGCGATGGGTTCCACCGACGGCCTACGCCGTGGCATGCCTGTCACCGGCACCGGCGACGCAATTTCGGTTCCGGTCGGCACCAAGACCCTGGGCCGCATCATGGACGTGCTGGGCAACCCGATCGACGAAATGGGCCCGATCGGCAACGACACCAACTGGGGTATCCACCGCAAGGCGCCGGCATTCGACGAGCTGGCAGCATCCAACGAACTGCTGGAAACCGGCATCAAGGTGATCGACCTGATCTGCCCGTTCGCCAAGGGCGGCAAAGTCGGCCTGTTCGGCGGCGCCGGCGTGGGCAAGACCGTGAACATGATGGAACTGATCCGCAACATCGCGGTGGAGCACAGCGGTTATTCGGTGTTTGCCGGCGTGGGCGAGCGTACCCGTGAAGGCAACGACTTCTACCACGAAATGAAGGAAGGCGGCGTGCTGGACAAGGTTTCCCTGGTTTACGGCCAGATGAACGAGCCGCCGGGCAACCGTCTGCGCGTGGCACTTACCGGCCTGACCATGGCCGAATATTTCCGTGACGAGGGCCGTGACGTGCTGCTGTTCGTGGACAACATCTACCGCTACACCCTGGCCGGTACCGAAGTGTCCGCGCTGCTGGGCCGCATGCCTTCCGCCGTGGGCTACCAGCCGACTCTGGCAGAGGAAATGGGCCGCCTGCAGGAGCGCATCACCTCCACCAAGAAAGGCTCCATTACTTCCATCCAGGCTGTTTACGTGCCTGCGGATGACTTGACCGATCCGTCGCCTGCCACCACCTTCGCCCACCTGGATGCAACCGTGGTGCTGTCGCGTCAGGTGGCCGAGCTGGGTATTTACCCCGCGGTGGACCCGCTCGACTCGACCTCGCGCCAGCTCGACCCGCTGGTGGTCGGAGAGGAGCACTACACCGTGGCCCGTGCCGTACAGTCCACACTGCAGCGCTACAAGGAATTGCGCGACATTATCGCGATTCTGGGTATGGATGAGCTTTCCCCCGAAGACAAACTGGCCGTGGCCCGTGCGCGCAAGATCCAGCGTTTCCTGTCGCAGCCTTTCTTCGTGGCCGAAGTTTTCACCGGCAGCCCCGGCAAGTATGTATCGCTCAAGGACACCATCTCCGGCTTCAAGGGCATCGTCAACGGCGAATACGATCACCTGCCGGAACAGGCGTTCTACATGGTGGGCGGCATCGAAGAGGCCGTGGAAAAAGCCAAAACCATCCAGTAAAGGACGCCAGCCATGGCAATGACGATTCATGTAGACGTAGTAAGCGCCGAGCAGTCCATCTACTCCGGAGTGGCAGAGTTCGTTGCCGCCCCGGCACAGGGCGGCGAAGTCGGCATTTACCCGCGACATGCTCCGCTGATTTCGCGGATGAAGCCGGGCACGGTCCGGGTGAAAGTTCCGGATCGCGATGAAGAAGAGCTGTTCTTTGTCTCGGGCGGTATTCTGGAAGTGCAGCCGCAGGTGGTCACCATCTTGGCTGACACTGCACTGCGCGGCAAGGACCTGGACGAGGCCAAGGCGCTTGAAGCCAAACGCATGGCGGAAGAGGCGCTCAGGGATCGCTCTGCACTGATGGATTACGCGAAGGCAGAAGCCGAATTGGCTGAAGCGGTGGCCCAGATCCGTGCGATTGAGCAGATTCGCAAGGCTTCTCATCACTAAGCACAAATGATGCAATCCTGAAAAGGCAGCTCAGGCTGCCTTTTCTATTTATAATGGCATTTTGCACGATAAAAACGCCATGTCACAAGCTCTCGACGTCGTCATTCTGGCTGCCGGTAAAGGCACGCGCATGGTTTCCGGACGTCCCAAAGTCCTGCACGAGCTTGCGGGAAAACCGCTGCTGCAGCACGTGCTGGACACCGCAAAATCGCTGAATCCCGCCCTAATCTGTGTCGTTTACGGGTATGGTGGCGAAACCGTGCCTCAGGCCATCGCGGATATGTCGCTCAGGATGGTAAAGCAGGAACCGCAACTGGGCACAGGACATGCCGTGCAACAGGCGCTTCCACATCTGAATGCCAATCACGTTACGCTGGTGCTGTACGGCGACGTGCCGCTGACCCGCACTGAAACCCTGCTGCCCCTGATCCGGATCGCGCAGAGCGGCAAAGTGGCATTGCTCACGGTCGAGATGGAGAACCCCCATGGTTACGGACGGATCATACGGGAGGGCGGCAAGGTCAGACGCATTGTCGAAGAGAAGGATGCCTCGCCGGAAGAGCGCCGGGTCACCGAGGTCAATACCGGTATCATGGGGCTGCCCAATCAATTTCTCCCCGGCTGGCTGGCGGCACTGAAAAACAGCAATGCGCAGGGAGAATATTATCTYACTGACGTGATCGATCTAGCCGTCAGTGCGGGCATTGAAGTGGCAACGGCCCACCCCGCCCGCCACCGCGAAGTTCTGGGCGTCAACAGCAAGATCCAGCTCGCCCAGCTGGAGCGCATGTACCAGCAGGAGCAGACACACAAACTGCTCGACAGCGGCGTCACCCTGCTCGATCCGGAACGCATCGACATTCGCGGAAATCTCAGCTGCGGCAGGGATGTCGTCATTGATGTGAATTGCGTCTTTGAAGGCCAGGTGAAACTGGGTGATGGCGTGCGAGTGGGCGCCAACTGCGTTCTGCGCGATGTCAAAATCGAGAGCGGATGCAGTATCGAGCCATTCAGCCTGCTGGAGAAAGCTACAATGGGCGCAGACTGCCGCATCGGTCCCTTTGCAAGAATTCGTCCGGGAACCGAGCTGGCGAACGAAGTCCATATCGGAAATTTTGTCGAGGTAAAAAACAGCCAGATCGGATTCAACAGCAAGATCAATCACCTGAGCTATGTCGGCGACGCCACTGTGGGTTCCAAGGTCAACGTCGGCGCAGGCACGATTACCTGCAACTACGATGGCGCAAACAAGCACCGCACCGTGATCGAGGATAACGCCTTCATCGGCTCCAATACCCAGCTGGTTGCGCCAGTGACCGTGGGCAAGGGGGCCACCATCGGTGCCGGTTCCACCATTACCAAAGACACACCCGAGGGAGAGCTGACCCTTTCCCGCGCCAAGCAAATCACCGTCAGCGGGTGGCAGCGGCCGGTGAAGAAAGCCAAGGAGTAAGGCCATGTGCGGAATCGTCGGCGCCGTCGCGCAGCGCAATGTCGTACCCATTCTGCTGGAAGGGCTGCGCCGGCTCGAATACCGCGGCTATGATTCTGCGGGTCTGGTGGTTCTGAACAATGGCCTGCAGCGCGTGCGCAGCGTAGGCCGGGTGGCGGAACTGGCGGCACAGGCCGGGCAGCAGCAAACTCACGGCCACCTCGGCATCGCCCATACGCGCTGGGCGACGCATGGCGCGCCGACCGAGGACAATGCCCATCCGCATATCAGCCAGGGCACGGTCGCTGTGGTTCACAACGGCATTATCGAGAACCACGAGGCCCTGCGCGAGAAACTGAAGGCGCTGGGCTATGTTTTTACCTCGCAAACCGATACCGAAGTGATCGTTCACCTGATTCACCATCACTACCATGCCAGCCGTGATCTCCTGGCTGCCGTGCGCGCCGCTACGGCCGAGCTCCACGGCGCTTATGCCATCGGCGTGGTATGCGCAGAGTCGCCGCACCGGCTTGTGGCCGCGCGCCGCGGAAGCCCCTTGCTGGTTGGCCTGGGCATCGAGGAAAACTTCATCGCTTCGGATGTGTCCGCCCTGCTGCCGGTAACGCAGAAAGTCATCTATCTCGAAGAGGGCGATATAGCTGACATCGGCCTGCTGGATGTAAAAATCAGCGACGCTGCCGGCAATCCGGTGGAACGCGGCGAGCATATATCAGAGCTCTCCCCTGATATGGTCGAACTCGGCAAGTATCGCCATTTCATGCAAAAGGAAATCCACGAGCAACCGCGGGCAATTGCCAACACCCTGCAGGCAGCGGTAACGGCTGAACATGTGCTGCCGGCCATTTTCGGGCCGGATGCGGAAACCATGCTGAGCAGGGTAAACGGGGTGCGCATACTCGCCTGCGGCACCAGCTACCATGCAGCCAAGGTGGCGGAGTACTGGATCGAATCCCTGACCGGCCTGCCGTGCCGGGCAGAAATTGCCAGCGAATACCGCTACCGCGCTAGCGTGGCTGATCCGGACACACTGATTGTCACCCTCTCCCAGTCCGGCGAAACGCGCGATACCATCGACGCTCTGTTGCAAGCCAAATCGCTTGGCCACAAGCACTCACTGTCTATCTGCAACGTGCCGGAAAGCGCGCTGGTGCGCGGTTCGGACCTCAAATTCCTGACCCGCGCCGGGCCGGAAATCGGCGTTGCCTCAACCAAGGCTTTTACCACCCAGCTGGTGGCATTATTTCTCCTCACGCTGCTCCTTGGCCGGCTGCGCGGCAAAATAAGCGCAGCACAGGAAAAAACCTGGCTGACGCAGTTGCGAGAACTGCCCGGGCTGGTGCAGCAGGTACTCAATCTGGAGCCTGAAATAGCTGCATGGGCAGAACGGTTTGCTGACAAGCAGCATGCGCTGTTTCTGGGGCGTGGCGTGCATTACCCCATTGCACTGGAAGGCGCGCTCAAGCTCAAGGAAATATCCTACATCCATGCCGAGGCCTATCCTGCCGGAGAATTGAAGCACGGCCCGCTGGCGCTGGTGGACAAGGACATGCCGGTGGTGGCGGTGGCTCCGAATGACAGCCTGCTGGAGAAACTCAAGTCCAACCTGCAGGAAGTCCGCGCACGGGGTGGCGAGCTCTATGTATTTGCCGATCAGGACAGTAACTTCACGCCCCAGGAAGGCCTGCACCTGCTGCGCCTGCCCACTCACGCGGGGCCCTTGAGCCCCATCGTCCATAGCGTGCCGCTGCAAATCCTGGCCTACCACGCGGCGCTATGCAAGGGAACAGACGTGGACAAGCCGCGCAATCTGGCGAAATCGGTGACGGTGGAATAAGATGAAAACTGGAGCGGGTGAAGGGAATCGAACCCTCGTCGTAAGCTTGGGAAGCTTCTGCTCTACCATTGAGCTACACCCGCAAGTGTAGCCGAATTCTACGTGGCTTCCCGCCTTTACTCAACAGCCTGATGCATATCGATGATGCAGTAGCGGGCAGGCGCGAGCGCTTTCCCTTTACCGGATGAAAACAGACGGTGGAAAATTGACTGATATCAAGGAACTCTTGAAACTGATGGTTGAGAGAGGGGCATCGGATCTTTTTATCTCGGCAGAAATTCCACCCCACATGAAGATCAATGGGGTAACGCAGCCCGTTTTCCTTCCTGCGCGTCAAGCTCAGGGTGAAGGGAAAAACACCCCCTCATCGCAGCTTCCCTGGCCCGCGCTCAAACTGGGGGAATCCAGGAAAATCGCCTATGAATTGATGACCAACCAGCAGCGTGCCGAATTTGAGACCAGGAAAGAGTGCAACTTTGCCCTGGCTTCAGATCATACCGGCCGCTACCGCATCAATGTCTATTACCAGCGCGGAGAAGTTTCGGTTGCGGTTCGTCTGATTAAGTCGGAAATTCCTACCTTAGAAGAACTCGGCCTGCCGCACCAGGCAGGAGAGCTCGCCTTGCTCAAGCGCGGGCTGGTGCTGATGACGGGCGCGGCAGGCACCGGAAAAAGCACCACCATGGCGGCAATGGTCGGGCACAGGGCCAAACTCATGGACGGGCATATCCTGACCATCGAGGATCCCATGGAATTCCTGTTTTCCCATGGAAAATCGATTGTCGAACAAAGGGAAGTGGGCCTGGATACCCTGACCTTCGGTGACGCGCTGAAGAACGCCATGCGCCAGGCGCCGGATGTGATCGTCATTGGCGAGATCCGGGACCGGGAGACCGCCCAGCATGCCATCATGTATGCAGAAGCTGGTGCGCTGTGCATTTCAACCTTGCATTCCAACAATGCGAATCAGGCCATCGAGCGGCTGATCAATTTCTTTCCTGACGAGGCGCACAAGCAGATATTGCTGGATTTGTCGCTTAACCTCAAAGGCGTGATTTCACAAAGGCTGCTTCCTTCGCTCGGGGGCGGTCTGGTGCTGGCGGCGGAAGTGCTTTTGCAATCGGCCTATTCTTCATCCCTGATCCAGAAAGGCCAGATCGACATGCTCAAGGATGCCATCAAGAAAGGCACGGAGGTGGGAATGCAGCTGTTTGACGACAGTTTGTTCAAACTCTACAAGCAGCGCAGAATTTCCCAGGAAGATGCCTTGCATCATGCGGATTCAAGGACCGATCTGGCGCTCAAGATCAAGCTGTCTTGAGGCTTCTGGCAATTTGGGATTATGCTGGGCGGAACAGCATTGACTCCGCCGGAGCGCTATAAACCATGGCCCAAGACCGCAGCCTCCAGACCCTGGCCGCCACAATTGACCACCTTCGCCGCTTCGCCCC
>PQAG01000172.1 GCA_003104895.1 Nitrosomonadales bacterium | reverse complement strand
GCGACTGGGCAGTCAAAACCGGCTCGCTGCCCAAGTCCGGCGCGTTGCTGCTGGACGCGCGCGGGCTGGCCGAGTTTTCCGGCAAGGACAACGGCGGGGCGCGCCAGGGCGGCCACATCCCGGGCGCGCGCAGCTTTCCCTGGAGCCGGTTGAGCGGAGAATCAGCAACCTTCAAACAGGCGGAGGCGATGAAAAAGGCCCTGCTCGATGCCGGCATCACCCCGGACAAGGAAATCATCACTTACTGCAACGGCGGCCTAGGGCGCTCCACTTTCCTGTTCGCCGCACTCACCCGGCTCGGCTACGACAAGGTCAGGGTTTATCCCGGCTCGTGGATCGAGTGGGCCTCCGACCCGTCACGGCCGATCGAGCGCTGATCATGGAACGCCGCGATTTTCTCAAGAGCTCCGTTCTGTGCGGTCTGGCGCTGGCCTTCGGCGGGCCGCTCACCAGCCTGCGCGCTTATGCCGCCGATCCGCGCCGCGCCCTTCGACAAGGCTCAGGGCCAGCATGGGAGAATCTTTACCGCCAGGAATTCCTCGGCACCCGTGGCGACGCCCAGGGTTTTGCCTTCCACTGCTCCAACTGCCAGGGCAATTGCGCCTGGAAGGTGTATGCCAGGGACGGCAAGGTGACGCGCGAGGAGCAATCCGCCTCCTATCCCCAGATCAATCCCGGCATCCCAGACGCCAATCCGCGCGGCTGCAACAAGGGCATCATCCACTCCAAACAGATGTACCAGGCCGACCGCCTGCTGCACCCCATGAAACGCGCGGGCAAACGCGGCGAGGGCCGGTGGCAGCGGATTTCCTGGGAGGAGGCAGCCGCGGACATCGCCGCCCGCGTGGTGGACACTCTGGGCAAAAACGGCCTCGGCTCGCTCATGCTCCATTGCGGCACCGGCATCCTCTCCCAGGGGCGGCGCGCAGGGCCGCTGCGCCTAGGTTCGCTGCTGGGCGCGCAGCGGCTTTATCCCGCCAGCGCGGTGGGCGACATGTTCACCGGCGCCTCGCTCGCCTACGGCATCGCCACGGTGGGCCATTCGCTCGACGCCTGGTTTACGGCGAAAACCATCATCCTGTGGGGCATCAACGCGGCGGTGACGCGCATTCCCGACGCGCATTACCTGAGCGAGGCGCGTTACAACGGCGCCCGGATTTACTGCATCACGCCCGAATACAACGCCACCGCCAAGCTTTCCACCGACTGGGTGCCGGTCAAGGCGGGCACGGACAGTTTTCTGGCGATGTCGCTGCTGCACGTGCTGTTCCGCGACAATCTCATCGACACCGGTTTCGTGCGCGAGCAAAGCGACCTGCCCTTCCTGGTGCGGCTCGATAGCGGCGATCTGCTGCGCCACCGCGACCTGCGCGACAAGGGCAAGGACGACGTGTTCTACTGCTGGGACGAGGCGACCCAAAGTGCCCAGACGATGCCCGGCACCACGGGACATTTCAGGAAATCGCTGCGCCTCGGCAAGCTCAAGCCCGCCCTGACCGGCACTTGGGAAGTCAAGGGCAAGGACGGCAAGCCCATCCCCGTTACCACGGTGTACGAGCAGGCCCGCGCCGAGGCATTGAAATTCCCGCCGGAAAAGACACGCGAACAGACCGGCGTGCATCCCGAGCTGGTGGAGCGCATGGCGCAGGATTTTGCCCGCGCCGACAAGGCCATCGTCAACATCGGATTCTCGCTGCACAAGTACGTTTCCGGCGCCATGACCTGCTGGGGCGCGGCGCTGGCCTGCGCCCTCACCGGCCACGCCGGGGAGCGCGGCGGGCTGGATACCGAGAACAACTGGAGCCTGGGCGGCATCGGCCCGCTCTCCAGCCCCAAGCCGGCGCGCTTCGCCTCCGGCTTCTTCAGCGAATGGATGAACGGCGGCATGGAGGAAACCATGCGGCGCCACTATTCCGACGCCCACCTCAAAACCACGGCCGGTTTCGACCACGCCGAAACCGCCCATCTCGCCGAGAAATTCCGCCAGACCAGTAACGCCTATTTCGGCAAGCCGAATGTCGTTTTGCTGTTCGCCGACAACATGCTGCAGCGCAACAAGTCGGAGTCGAACTACCGGCGCAATTTCATCGAAAGCCTGGAACTGTTCGTCAACGTCAACCACCGCATGGATTCCACCGCGCTGTGGGCCGATTACGTGTTGCCAGCCAAGAGCCAGTACGAAAGCTGGGATTTGCGCGGTGAGCTGGGCTATCACCGTTTCTGCAACATCACCGTGCCGCCCAAGGGGCTGAAAGCGGTGGGCGAAACCAAGTCCGAGTGGGAAATCTGCCTCCTGCTCGCCCAGGCGATTTCGAAGGAGGCGCAAAAACGCGGCATCGCCGCCATCCCCGACCCGGATTATCTGGAAACCAAGGGCGACAAGGCCGCGCCGGTGATGCGCGACCTTCAGCGCCTGCCGGACGACTTCAGCGACGATGGCAAACTGATGAACGACGAGGACGTGGTGCGCTGGGTGATGAACAATGTCCCGGCGATCAAGCCGTGGACGCCGGAGGACGCCATGAAACACGGCTTCGTCACCCTCAACCGCGAGGCGGGGTTCAACTCGCCGCTGTACGCCAACCGCCCGTTCTACTCCTTTGAATACAACGTTTACCTGCGCCAGCCCTACAAGACCCTGTCCGGGCGGCAGCAATTCTATGTCGATCACCCTGTGTTCAAGAAGCTGGGCTGCCCCACGCCCACGGCGATGAAGCCGCTGCGGCCGGGGAGTTTCCCTTTCGCTTTCTACACGCCGCACACCCGCCACGGCATCCACTCGCAGTGGCGCGGCAACACCTTGCTGCTGCGCCTGCAGCGAGGCGAACCCTACATCTGGCTCAACCCCGGGACGGCGGCGAAAAAAAGCATCGCCGAGGGCGACCCGGTCAGGGTTTTCAACGATATCGGGGAATTCCAGGCGCGCGCCAAGCTGATGCCGGGCGTGCCGCCGGACTCGGTGGTAATGGACCACGCCTGGGAGCCCTACCAGTTCAGGCAGCGCCTCGGCCTCAACAACGTGGTGGCAGGCCTGCTGTCGCCGCTGGAGCTGGTGGATGGCTGGGGTCACCTCACCTTCAACCCCAACTGGGACGGCAACATGATCGCCTTCGAATCGGCGGTGGATGTGGAGAAGGCAGCATGAGCAGTAAGCAGGGGCCCCGCAAACCCTCTCCCCCACCCCTCTCCCAGAGGGAGAGGGGAACCATTGCCCTCTCCCCCTGCGGGGGAGAGTTGGAGAGAGGGCTAGCGGGGATGCGCACGCCCGCGAGTGCAGCTTGCCGCCGACGCTTCGCCGGGTCAACAAACCAGAATATTACGGAGGCGGGGGCATGAGACAGCTCGGCATGGTCA
This sequence comes from Nitrosomonadales bacterium, assembly GCA_003104895.1. Lineage (GTDB taxonomy): Bacteria > Pseudomonadota > Gammaproteobacteria > Burkholderiales > Sulfuricellaceae > Sulfurimicrobium. The sequence continues at coordinate 1,076 of PQAG01000172.1, read as the reverse complement.
TCGACCTCAACAAATGCATCGGCTGCCAGACCTGCACGCTGGCCTGCAAGACCCAGTGGACCGACCGGGGCGGGCGCGAGTTCATGTACTGGAACCACGTCGAAACCAGACCCGGCCTCGGCTACCCGCGCGACTGGGAAAAAGCCGGCGGCGGCTGGGAAGGCGACAGGCTCAAGCCGGGACGGCTGCCGCGCCTGGCCGAGGATTACGGCGTGCCGGCGGAATTCAACCACGGCGCGCTGTTCGAGCCGGGCGGTGCGCCGCTGCGCCCGCTGGAGGCGATGCAGTGGGGGCCGAACTGGCAGGAAGACCAGGGCGCGGGCGAGTTCCCCAACAGCCATTTCTTCTACCTGCCGCGCCTGTGCAACCACTGCACCAAGCCGGCGTGCCTCGCCGCCTGCCCGCGCCAGGCGATCTACAAACGCGAGCAGGACGGCATCGTGCTGATCGACCAGGAACGCTGCCGCGGTTACCGCTATTGCGTTGCCGCCTGTCCCTACAAGAAGATTTACTTCAACCCGCTGGCGGGCAGATCCGAGAAATGCATCTTCTGCTATCCGCGCGTGGAAAACGGCCTGCCCCAGGCCTGCGCCTACCAGTGCGTCGGGCGGGCGCGCCACGTCGCCTACCTGGACGACACCGGCGGCGCGGTGCACCGGCTGGTCAACGAATGGAAGGTGGCGCTGCCGCTCCACCCCGAGCACGGCACCCAGCCCAATGTCTATTATGTGCCGCCGCTGTCACCCTCGACCTTCGATGCCGCTGGCAAGCCCACCGGCCAGCCGCGTATTCCGGACGAATATCTGGAGGAATTGTTCGGGCCGGCGGTGCATGCCGCCCTGGCTACCCTCAAGCAGGAAATCGCCCGGAAGGGAAAGGGCGAACCCTCGGCGCTGATGGACCTGCTGATCGCCTTCCGCCACGGCGACATGTTCCGGCTGAATCCGCCCAGGGAGGAATCATGAAGGTAATGCCCTGCCTCCTGGGCTTGCTGCTGGTGGCGGGCAACGCGCTCGCCGCGCCCTCCGGACTCGACCTGCTGCGCCAGGCCGGGCGGATCATGGAGGCCGGCGCGG
>PQAG01000171.1 GCA_003104895.1 Nitrosomonadales bacterium | reverse complement strand
GTGCTGACCAGGGAAGTCAAGCAGCTCGAAAAGGAAATGCTGGCCTGCGCCAGGAACCTGGAGTTCGAGCGCGCCGCCGGGCTGCGCGACAAGCTGAACGAACTCAAGGCGCTGCTGTTCAAGAGCTAGGCAGGGCTTTGAAGAATTGCAGCTAGAATTTAGCCGGCTGCAGGGCGGTATGGCAACATATCCTATGGGCTCAGGCCATCATGCTAGAATGGGCCGGTTTCAATTTCCCCTGGGCGCTGGAGATTAAGGCATGCTTCAACACCAAGACATTCTGGGTGAACTCAACAACACGCTGCCGATCGATAAAAAACTCGTGGCAGTGCACCGCGTCATGAAAAACCGTTTCGAGTTCATCGACCGCGTTGCAATCGCCCTGTATGACCCCAAGACCGACACCATCAAGACCTTTGTCGACAGCAGCAGCGACAGCAGCCCGCTCGTTCATTATGAAGCCTGTCTTAGCGAAACCCAGTCCCTGCGTCATATCAAGGAAACGGGGCAGCCACGGGTTGTTGACGATATCGCCACCTACGCCGCTGTCCCGCACGAGCACACCAGAAAAATCCGCGACTCCGGGTTTCGTTCCAGCTACACCATGCCAATGTATGTGAACGGCAACTTCTTTGGTTTCGTGTTTTTCAATTCCTTCCAGAAAGGCGTTTTCACCTCCGAAGCGCTCCATTTCCTGGATATATTCGGCCACCTGATTTCACTGGTGGTGATCACCGAGATTTCACAGATTCACACCATGCTGGCTGCCGTCAAAAGCGCGCGCCTGATGACCCACCACCGCGACCTGGAAACAGGGTCGCACCTTGACCGGATGTCGCGCTACTCGCAACTGATCGCGCGCAATCTTGCAGACCGTCATGGCTTTGACGATGAGGCCATCGAACATATTTTTCTTTTCGCGCCTTTGCACGATATCGGCAAAATCGGCATTCCCGACCGCATCCTGCTCAAACCCGGCGGGCTGAGTGAAGCGGAATTATCCGAAATGAGAACCCATGCGATAAAGGGCCGGGAAATTATCGATGGCATCATCGCCGATTTTGGCCTGGAAGGGCTGCAGCATGTCGATGTCCTGCGCAATATCACCCAGTTCCACCACGAGGCCATGGATGGCAGCGGCTACCCCAATGGATTGAAGGCGGAGGAAATTCCGATCGAGGCGCGCATTGTTGCGGTTGCCGATATTTTTGATGCCCTCACCAGCAACCGCCCCTACAAGGAAGCCTGGAGCAATGATGCAGCGTTCGAGGCCTTGCTCAAGCTGGCCGGCGTGAAACTGGACGCAGCTTGCGTGGAAGCCCTTGTCAATAACCGGGCCGCAGTAGAGGAAATTCAGTCGCGATTCCGCGAAGATTACTTTGGTTAACCTCCCGCATTCATTTTCCTGCTGACTGGCGCGCTATTCGAACAGCATGGTGACCTCATGGGTGTCCCCATGCCGTGCGATGGTGATGTTGTCGCAGGCCTGCTTGGCCAGGTTGATCATGTTGGCATTGTAGGTCTGGATTTCCGCGCTGAATCCGCGCAACCCACGGGCCTTGGCGTGCTCCATCAGCCGCAACTGCAGGGCCTTGCCTATCCCAACGCCCTGCCATTCGGGCGACACCATGTAGGCGACTTCGGCCATGTTGGTCGAGGCGTTGACGAAATAGCAGGCGCTGCCGATCAGCGTCTCGTTTTCTCCCGAGCCCGTGACCACCAGGAATGCGACTTCGCTGTCCTGGTCCACATTGCACAGGCGCTGCGCTTCACTGTCGGAGAGCTGGTTCAGCCGCCAGAAAATGCGCGTGTGGCGGTCTTCCTTGATCATGCGCTGGAAGAACTGCTGCAGTGCCGGGGCATCGCTTTTCCTGGTGGGACGGATGAGGACGGCTTTCTGGTTTCGCAGGGTCAGGCGCCGCTCTTCTTCAACGGGATATTCATCCTGGCTTCTCAGCGACTGCTGCGGGCCCACATAGCCGAGTTTTTTTGCCTCATCCAGCAGCCAGGGGCGGAAATCGGGGTGGGATATCTGGATCAGCGCCAGCGCGCGTTCGCGTATGGATTTGCCGAAAAGGTAGGCGACGCCGTATTCGGTGATCACGTAATGCACGTCCGAACGTGCGATGGTAACGCCTTCGCCGCCCAGCAGGAGAGGGCGGATGCGCGAGGTTTTCCCGCCACCGGTGCCGCTATTGGTGGTGGATTGCAGGCAGATGACGGGCTTGCCTCCCGGTGACTGGGCAGCGCCGCGGATAAATTCGGGCTGGGTCGATACCCCGCCGCAGAACTGGCCCTCGAACTGATCGCTGCAAATCTGCCCGGTCAGATCCACGGAGCAGGCCTGGCTCACCGAAACCATCTTGTTTTGCTGGGAGATCGCATGAATGTCGCTCACCCGCTCGATGGCCTGGATGGAAAAAAACGGATTGCGGTCGATCAGGCCATAGAGTTTGCGCGTTCCCATGCAGTAGCTGGCAACGATCATTCCCTTGTACTGGCTTTTTTCCCGGCCGTTGACCACGCCTTTCTCCACCAGCGGCACGATGGCGTCCGTGATGAGGTCAGAGTGAATGCCCAGATCCCGGCGGTCCATCAGGTATTTCAGGGATTCCTGCGGCAAGCGCCCGAGACCGATCTGGAGGGTGGAGCGGTCCTCGATGATGCTGGCGATATTGCGCGCAATCTGCTCGACAACTTCATCGGCCGCCTTGACCGGGGGCTCGATGACCGGCGTATCGTTCCATACCATGGCGTCGAAACGGCTGACATGGACCAGGCTGTCGCCCATGGTGCGCGGCATATTGGGGTTGATCTCGGCGATGACATGCCGGGCGTGCTGCACCATGGACACGGTGACATCCACGGAAACGCCCAGGCTGGCATAGCCGAACTCATCCGGCGGCGACACCTGGACCAGCGCGACATCAACCGGGATGCGCCCGTTTTCGACCAGCCCGGGCACCTGGGATAGCGAGACGGGAATGTATTC
>PQAG01000170.1 GCA_003104895.1 Nitrosomonadales bacterium | reverse complement strand
CACCCCAGCAGCATGCGCAAACTGTTCATCAAGGAAATCGGCGTCAGCCTGGTCAACGGCCTGATCTGGGGCTCCATCCTCGGCTTGCTGGCCTACGCCCTGTACCGCAACGCGGCGCTGGGCGTGGTCATGACCGGCGCCATGACGCTCAACCTGCTGCTGGCGGCGACCATGGGCGTGCTCATCCCCCTGGTCATGCACAAATTCGGGCGCGACCCCGCTGTCGGATCGAGCGTGCTGATCACCGCCGTGACGGATAGCGGCGGGTTCTTTATTTTCCTCGGCCTCGCCACCATATTCCTGCTGTAGCGGGTTTTCTCCTCGCCCCAGAGACAGAAACCGCTTCACTCAACAAGGAGAACAAAATGGGCAAGAACGTAGGCGGAATTGACAAGATAATTCGCATCGTTGCGGGCCTGGCGCTGATTGGCCTGACCCTGGCCGGCGTGATCGGCGCATGGGGCTGGATCGGCGTGGCCCCCCTGGCAACMGGCCTGATGGGCTGGTGTCCGGCTTATTCCCTGCTGGGCATCAAGACCTGCCCGATGTCCGGCAAGAAATAAAGCTCAAGCCCCCGCCGGCGGGGGCTTTTTCAGACTTCACCGGTAATTTCKGGGGTCAGGTTGCACATCATCCCGCGAATCGCCTTTTCCATCAGCACCATGCCGGTGTGTGGCTGATCCAGACCGGCGTTGAAATACAGGAATTCAAACACCTCRTCCGCCAGMGMCRCKGGCGCCAGCACGGTGATGACCTCTCTTTCCACGTAGAACGGCGCCCTGTTGCCGCGCCCGCTGTCGACCCCCGCGCCGCGCGCATGGTGCACAAAGCCGCTGTACACCCCTTTTTGCCGGCGCAGATTTTCCAGCACTTCCTTGCCTTTCCCGGCCGGAAGGAAACAGGTGATCACCTTGTAGGATTGCAGCTGGCTGGCATCACTCATGGCCGGCATGCCTGGCAATCAGTTCATGCGGCACGTACGTCGCCATTTTTTCCAGCTGGGTCATGTATATCATGCCCATGCCGGGCGTATCGAGCTTGGCGGCCACAAACACCCGCTCGAAAATCCGGTCGGCCTGGTCGGTGGAGGCAACGATATACACCACCTCTTTTTCCGCATTGACCGCCACGCCGAGCACGCCCAGGTGGCGCTGGCGCACCCCGGTGCCGCGCGCATAGAAAATCGTCGCCCCCTGCGCGCCCGCCTTGTGGGCGGCGCGCACCACCGTATCCGCCACGCCGCGCTGGACGATGACGGTAATCAGCACGACATCGGTCAATATAATGATTTCCTCTTTCATCCGGAATTGATCCTTTCGGCAACCTTGCGGTTCATCTTCACCCGCCACCGGATCCACAGGCCGGTCACGAGCACGCTCAGAATCGGCCCGACGGAAGCCATCGCCAGGATGCCGAATCCATCCTGCGCGTCCACCGCCCTGCCCAGCCCCAGCCCCAAGGCCAGAACCAGGGGGACGGTCACCGGGCCGGTGGTCACCCCGGCGCTGTCCCAGGCAAGATTGACATATTCCTCGCTGGAAATCACCGTCAGGGCCAGGGCCAGCAGATAAGCGGGGATGATGAGCAGCGCCATGGGGATGGCGAAAATCACCTTCGCCACGCCCAGGGCGGCGCCCAGACCAACCCCTGCCGCCACCGAGTGAATCAGCAGTTTTTTGGTAAAAGCGCCGTCGGTCAGGTTCTGCACCGTGACCCCCATGGCATTCAGCGCGGGTTCCGCCACCGTGGCGCCAAACCCCAGCAGCAGGGCGAACAGCAAGGCAATGCCGACGCCCATCCAGTAGGAATACAGGGGCGAATCCTCGATGGCCGGAAACGGGGCGAAGGCGGCCGGCACCATCCCGCCTGCCTGTCCGCCCAGAGGCGTCAGGCCATAATCCAGGCCGATATTGAAAAGCATCATCCCCAGCACGGCGAGAGTGATGCCATACACCAGAATTTTCCCTTCCTTCACCGGGTCCTTCAGCCACCAGTGCTGCACCAGCCAGAGGAACAGGGTCAGCGGCAGAATGGCGCGCAGCGCTGCGATCATGTCATCAAAGGGGGAAATCGCATACCATGCCGGCGCGGCACCCAGACTCGAAGTTGCCTCCAGCACCGGGAAACCGTCCAGGGAAAGCGCCAGGCCAAGCGCCATCACGGCAATGGGCGGAAATAATGAAGCCAGGGTGACGATGCCAAAACCGGAGAGGGGGTTGTCTTCAGCGCTGGTGGCGGCGGATACGCCAATCCCGAGCGCCAGCACCAGCGGCACGGTCACGGGCCCGGTAGTGATCGCGCCGCAGTCCCAGGCCAGCCCGATGATAGGCTCCAGCCGGTCATCCATTGCGAAAAACAGGGTCATGCTGAGACACGGCACCAGGGTGGCGATGATGAGGGACTTCAGGCTCCAGCCAAAAATGAAGCGCAGCATGCCGGCCAGAACCGCCAGACCGACGCCGAAGCCCACGGCCAGCACCAGCAAATCCGAGCGTTCGTTGAGCAGCAGGTGAAGATAGGGCGTGGCATCCCGGCTGACCAGACTGCCAGCCGCCCTGAGCGCGCCGATTGCAGGTTCGGCAAGGGTCGCCATGAAGCCCAGCACGAAGGCGACACCCAATACCCTGGCGGTGGAAAACTTGCCCGGCATGGCAAAGCCGATATTTTCGCTGAACGGCATGAGCCCGCGCTTGACCCCTTCAATGAACAGCATCAGGCCGCAGACCACTGCCGTCATGCCCAGGGCGATGCTTTCCCAGCCATGCACTTCCGAACGCAGCACGCCGAACTCGAACAGCACCAGAAAAGATGCCAGCGGCACGACTGCCATCAGCTGTTCGGCAAGACGCACGCCAACATAGGGACCCAGCAGGCGGTACAGATCGCGCGGACGCAGCCGGGTTTTGCGCGGGGAAAGCCGGGTATGCGCAACGACTTCGTTGTAGCTGAGCTTGCGCTGCCGGTGACGCACTGCACCGAGATAATCGCCGTAACGGAGTTTCTTTGCCATCAAGGGCTCGTTATTGGGTAAGTCATTGCGAGGAGCAAAGCGGCGAAGCAATCTCGTAGCTCTTTGAAAAACAAGATTGCTTCGCTATGCTCGCAATGACCTTGCACACTTAATCAGACCTTTCTTAACTGATTATAGCCAGAGCAATGGCAAGAAGGGGAAACCGGCTACAACAAGTTCAGGAACCTGCCTTTGCCGCGTTGACCTCGACGGCGCGTTCGCTGGCAGCCAGCTTGTCGAGCACGCCGTTGACGTACTTGTAGCCATCCGTTCCGCCAAAGCACTTGGCCAGTTCGATGGCTTCGTTGATCACCACGCGGTAGGGGATTTCCAGGTGACGCACGAATTCATAGGTGGCCACCAGCAGGATGGCGCGCTCGACCGGGCTCAGGTCTTCCATGGGCCGGTCCAGGCAGGGCTGGAGCTTGCTTTCCAGATTGGTCGCATCCCTGATCGCGCCATGGAGAATGGCGGAAAAATGCTCCCCGTCGATCTTTTCGAAATCTTCGTGCTCGCGCAACTGGGCTTCGATCGTCTCTACCGGGTCGCCGGTGAGCTGGCGCTGGTAGAGCCCCTGAACAGCGAGTTCGCGCGCTTTGCGGCGGTTCTTTTTCATTTAGATCTTCTTCAGCAGATTAACCATCTCGACCACCACCCGCGCCGCATCGGCCCCTTTTTCCGCCATGCGGGCCAGGGCCTGCTCTTCGTTTTCCACGGTCAGGATGGCGTTGGCGATGGGCCTGCCGCTGTCCAGCATGACGCGGGTCACGCCGCTGCCGGACTCGTTGGCCACCAGCTCGAAGTGGTAGGTCTCGCCGCGGATGATCGCGCCCAGGGCCACCAGCGCATCGAACCTGCTGCTTTGAGCCATCTTTTGCAGCGCCAAAGGAATTTCCAGCGCGCCGGGCACGGTGGCGAGGTAAATATCATCCTTGGCCACGCCGAGCTTGAGCAGCTCGGTCACGCAGGCGCCCAGCAGCCCCTCGCACACGTCGATGTTGAAGCGGCTCATGGCGATGCCGATTTTCAGGCCGGAGCCGTCCAGGCCGGGATGGAATTCGGGCAGTTTGTTGGAAATTCCCATAATCATTTTTCCTGTTTCGGTTCGTAATAGCCGGTCACTTCCAGGTCGAAGCCCGTCATGCTCGGCATCTTGCGCGGCAGCGAGAGAAGACGCATCTTGGTGACATTGAGGTCGCGCAGGATCTGCGCGCCGATGCCGTAGTTGCGCAGGTCCACCTTGGCGGGGGCCTTGGGTTCGCTGCGCTGGATGCGCGCCAGCAGGCCGGCGGAGGATTCACCGCCGCGCCGCATCAGCACGATCACGCCCGTGCCGGCATCGGCCACGGCCTGCATTGCCTGGTGCACGCTGAAGGAATGTTCGAAGCTGGTGGTGTCGATGAAATCCATCACCGACAGCGGCTCGTGCACCCGCACCAGGGTTTCCTCCCCGGCCTTGATATCGCCCTTGACCAGCGCCAGATGTACTTCGTTGGCGGTCTTGTCGTGATAGGTGACCAGCCGGAATTCGCCATAGGCGGTCTGCACCGTTTTCTCCGCCACGCGCTCCACCAGGCTTTCGGTCTGGCTGCGGTAGTGGATCAGGTCGGCGATGGTGCCGATCTTGAGGCCGTGCTGCTCGGCATAGACCAGCAGATCGGGCAGGCGGGCCATTTCGCCGTCTTCCTTGAGGATTTCGCAGATCACCGCGGCCGGTTCCAGCCCCGCCAGAGCGGCCAGGTCGCAGCCCGCCTCGGTATGCCCGGCGCGCACCAGCACGCCGCCGTTCTGCGCCTTGAGCGGGAAAATGTGGCCGGGCTGGACGATATCGTTCGGCCCGGCATCCTTCTTCACCGCCGCCAGCACCGTCTTGGCACGGTCGGCGGCGGAAATCCCTGTGGTCACGCCTTCCGCCGCCTCGATCGAGACGGTGAAATTGGTGCCCAGCGGCGCCTTGTTGCTCGAAACCATGAGCGGCAGGTCGAGCTGGCGGCAGCGCGCCTCGGTCAGGGTCAGGCAGATCAGGCCGCGGCCGTGCCGGGCCATGAAATTGATGGCTTCCGGGGTGACGAATTCGGCCGCCAGCACCAGGTCGCCCTCGTTCTCGCGGTCTTCCTCGTCCACCAGGACGACCATTCTGCCGGCCTTGAAGTCGGCGATAATGTCTTGAATCGGGCTGATATTCATTGGTTTTCCTTGCTATAGCTCAGCATGCGTTCGAGATAGCGCGCCACCAGATCGACTTCCAGGTTGACCGGCTTGCCGGCGCACAGATGTTTGAAATTGGTGGCCTGAATGGTGTGGGGAATCAGGTTGATGCTGAAAACAGTCTCTGACTGTTTCTGCGCAGACTTACCCGCTTGCGGGTTAGTCGTAGCCAAATCCTCGTCTTTCACCCAGTTGACTGTCAGGCTCACCCCGTTGACCGTGAYCGAACCCTTGTGGGCAATGTAGCGCGCCARYGCCTTGGGCGCGCGGATCACCAGYTCATGCGAYTCGCCCACCGGTGCGAACTTCACCACTTCACCCACGCCATCSACATGGCCGCTCACCAGRTGCCCGCCGAGCCGGTCGGACAGGCGCAGCGCCTTTTCCAGGTTGACCTCGCCGGGCTCGCCCAGCCCTGCGGTGCAGCTCAGCGTTTCACGCGAGACATCGACCTGGTAGCCGCCATCAGTTTTAGCGATCACCGTCAGGCACACGCCGTTGGCTGCGATGCTGTCGCCCAGCGCCACGTCGCTCATGTCCAGGCCGCCCGCGTCTATGGAGAGGCGCACGCCCTGCTGCAAGGGTTCGATGGCGGTGATTTTCCCCACCGCCTGGATGATGCCGGTAAACATTATGTTTTTCCTTAAAAAATTTCGCGCAGCGCCACGTCGTCCCTCTCTCCCGACCTTCGCTTCGGCAGGCTCAGCGCATCGCGRCTACGCTCAGGCAACGGGAGAGAGGGCAGCGGCCCTGGCCGCCAAATGGGCGGTGATCCGCATATCACGCCCAATCATGCGCAGATCCCTGATTTCCAGTTCCTGGCGCTGCGCCATGGCCTCCATTTCCGGCAGGCCGAACATGCCGCGCGCCTTGTCGCCGAACAGCATGGGCGCCAGATACATCACCAGCTCGTCCGCCAGCCCGGCCTGCAGCAGCGCGCCGTTGAGCCCCTTGCCCGCTTCCGCCGTCACCTCGTTGAGGCCCCGCCTGCCCAGTTCGCGCAGCAGCAAGGCAAGATCAATCCGGCCCTGCTGCGCCGGCAGCACCAGCACTTCGGCGCCCGCATCCTGCAAGGGCCGCATGCGCGCCTCGTCGTCGCAGGCAGTGGCAATCAACACTTTCGCGCCCTGCAGGATCTTCGCGTCCGGCGGCATGTTCAGCTTGCCATCCACCACCACCTTGAGCGGCTGACGCGAAGTCTCGACCTCGCGCACGTTGAGCGCGGGGTCGTCCGCCAGCACCGTGCCGATGCCGGTCAGCATGGCGCAGGAGCGGGCGCGCAGGCGGTGGACATCGCGCCGTGCATCCGGCCCGGTGATCCACTGGCTGACGCCATTGTTCAGCGCCGTCTTGCCGTCCAGCGTGGCGGCCACCTTGAGCCGCAGCCAGGGCCGGCCGCGTTCCATGCGCGAGATGAAACCGGCATTCAAATCCCGCGCCTCGTTCTCCAGCACGCCGCAAGCGGTGGGAATCCCCGCCAGTTCCAGCATGGCGATGCCCTGCCCGGCCACCATGGGGTTGGGATCGCGCATCGCCACCACCACCCGCCCCACCCCCGCCCTGATCAGGGCTTCGGCACAGGGCGGTGTGCGGCCGTAATGGCTGCACGGCTCGAGCGTGACATATACCGTGGCGCCCCGCRCCGCCTCTCCGGCCCGGTTCAGGGCATGAACCTCGGCATGAGGCTCGCCGGCGCGCTCGTGCCAGCCTTCTCCCGCCACTTTGCCGCCTTGCACGATCACACAGCCCACRCGCGGATTGGGCGTGGTGGTGTAAAGTCCCCGCTGCGCCAGYTGCAGYGCCYGGGCCATATAGGCATGGTCGGCGGCAGAAAACATCTGAAATTACTTGTCCAGGTCCTTGATCACGTCGCGGAAGTCATCCACATCCTCGAAGCTGCGGTAAACCGAGGCAAAGCGGATGTAGGCGACCTTGTCCAGCTTGCGCAGCTCGTTCATGACCATTTCCCCCACCTTCAGCGAAGGAATTTCGCGCTCGCCCAGACTCAGCATTTTCTGCTCGATATGCTGAATGGCGTCATCCACCAGACTGGTGGAAACCGGGCGCTTGTTGAGGGCGCGCATGAAACTGGTGCGAATCTTGCCGCGGCTGAATTCCTCGCGGCTGCCGTTCTGCTTCACTACCGCCGGCATCCTGAGTTCAGCCGTTTCATAGGTGGTGAAACGCTTGTCGCAGCTGGCGCAGCGCCGGCGGCGGCGCACGCTGTCGCCTTCCTCGCTGACGCGGGAATCAATGACCTGGGTATCGGCTTCGCCGCAGAAGGGACATTTCATGGTTGTGAACGGTTAGCTGTAAGCGGTTAGCGGAATGATCCGCTCACTGCTCCCTGCTCACTGCCCATACACCGGAAACTTCGCGCACATCGCCTTGGCTTCGCTGGCCACGCGCGACAGCACGGCTTCGTCGGCCGGCGCGGCCAGCACGTCGGCGATCAGGTTGGCCAGACGCTCGGCCTCGATTTCCTTGAAGCCGCGCGTGGTCATGGCCGGGGTGCCGATGCGGATGCCGCTGGTGACGAAGGGTTTTTCCGGGTCGTTGGGGATGGCGTTCTTGTTCACCGTGATGTGGGCGCGGTGCAGTGCGTCCTCGGCGTCCTTGCCCGTGATGT
>PQAG01000169.1 GCA_003104895.1 Nitrosomonadales bacterium | reverse complement strand
CTCGGCCTCGACCCCGACCGCGCGCGCTCGTTCCACGACGAGACCCTGCCCAAGGATTCGTCGAAAGTGGCGCATTTCTGCTCAATGTGCGGGCCGCAGTTCTGCTCCATGAAAATATCCCAGGACGTGCGCGACTATGCCGAGAAGGGGATGCAGGAGAAATCGGCGGAATTCGTGAAGGCTGGCGCCGAGGTTTACCACAAGGCTTGATTTATGCCGATGTGCGTTTCAGAATTCCAGCGTACATTGAGGCAGCCACGGAAAAACTTACCGTCACCGCCTTGCGGCAAAATCTGTTCAACGTGTTCGCCACCGGCGAGCCGGTTGAAATCGAGCGCCATGACAAGCGTTTGCTGCTGGTGACGGAGCAGGGTGCAGAGTGCGGGCAAACGCTCTCACCTCGCAACGGGGCGATCCACGAGTTCCGCCATGCGGCCGGGCTGTCAGATGCGGCATGGCACATCTCCTGATGGCATTGTTGTCAATGCCATGAATAATGCGCTAACAGTACGATCAGGCAAGTGAAACGCGCCCTGTCTGCCCTCAGTTCGAATACCCCAGATTCGGCGCCAGCCATTTCTCTGCGGTTTGCACATCCCAGCCCTTGCGCCGGGCATAATCTTCCACCTGGTCGCGGTCGATCTTGCCCACGGCAAAGTAAGTGGACTGAGGGTGCGCGAAGTAGAAACCGCTCACCGCCGCAGTGGGCAGCATGGCAAAGTTCTCGGTCAGGGTGATGCCGGCGTTTTCCGGCGCGTGCAGCAGCTCGAACAGCGGTCCCTTCTCGCTGTGCTCCGGGCAGGCGGGATAGCCCGGCGCGGGGCGGATGCCGCGGTATTTTTCCTCGATCAGGTCCTCGTTGGAGAGGGCCTCGTCAGCGGCATAGCCCCAGAATTCGCGCCGCACGCGCTCGTGCAGCAGTTCGGCGAAGGCTTCCGCCAAACGGTCTGCCAGCGCCTTGAGCATGATCGCGCTGTAGTCGTCGTGGTGTTTTTCGTACTCTGCCACGCGTGCGTCGATGCCGATCCCGGCGGTGACGGCAAAGGCGCCGATGTAATCCTTCACGCCGCCGTCCTTGGGCGCGATGAAGTCCGCCAGGCACAGGTTGGGCTTGCCGGCGGGCTTCTCGGCCTGCTGGCGCAGGGCGTGGCAGGTCATGGCGACCTGGCTGCGCGACTCGTCGCTGTAAATCTCGATGTCGTCGCCCGCGCTATTGGCGGGGAACAGGCCGATCACGGCATTGGCCGAAAGCCATTTCTCGTCAATGATTTTCTGCAGCATGGCCTGGGCGTCGGCGAAGAGTTTCTTCGCCTCGACCCCCACCACTTCGTCTTCCAGGATGCGCGGATAGCGGCCATGCAGTTCCCAGGCCTGGAAGAACGGTGTCCAGTCGATGCGCGCGGCGATTTCGGCGAGCGGGTAGTCCCTGAACACTTTCAGGCCGGGCATGGCCGGGGCGGGGGGCGTGTAACCCTCTCCCCCAGCCCCTCTCCCTGTACCCGCAGGGGGCATCCCCGCCGGGAGCGGCAGCGAAGCTGCTCGCTCCGGCGAGACGGGCGAGGGGAGCCAGTTGGTTTTCAGCCCGTTGGCGCGGGCGGCTTCGAGCGAAACCCGCTTGCCGCTGGTCTGGCGCTCCTGGTGGCGTTCTCGCACCGCGACATACTCGGCCTTGAGGTTGCCGATGTAGGCACCGCGCATGTCCGGACTGAGGAGGCTGGTGCACACGCCCACGCCGCGCGAGGCATCCTTCACGTACACCACCGGTCCGCTGTAGTTGGGCTCGATCTTGACCGCGGTATGGGCCAGCGAAGTGGTCGCGCCGCCGATCAGGAGGGGAATGGTCATGCCCATGCGCTCCATTTCCTTGGCGACATGGGCCATTTCCTCCAGCGAGGGGGTGATCAGGCCGGACAGACCGATGATGTCAGCCTTCTCGTCAATGGCGGCCTGCAGGATCTTTGCCGCCGGGACCATCACGCCCAGGTCCACCACCTCGTAGTTGTTGCACTGCAGCACCACGCCGACGATGTTCTTGCCGATGTCGTGCACGTCGCCCTTGACCGTGGCCATGATGATCTTGCCCTTGGCCTGCACGGCCTCGCCGCTGGCGGCCTTTTCCGCCTCGATGAAGGGAATCAGGTGGGCCACCGCCTGCTTCATGACGCGGGCGGATTTGACCACCTGCGGCAGGAACATCTTGCCTGCGCCAAACAGGTCGCCCACCACGTTCATGCCATTCATCAGCGGACCCTCGATCACGTGGATCGGGCGCTCGGCTTCCAGGCGCGCGGCCTCGGTGTCCTCGACGATCCAGGTGGTGATGCCCTTCACCAGCGCATGGGTGAGGCGCTCGCCCACCGGGGCTTCGCGCCAGGAGAGGTCCTCGACCTGCTCCCTGCTCTGGCCCTTGAAGGATTCGGCGAATTCCACCAGGCGCTCGGTGGCATCCGGGCGGCGGTTCAGGAGCACGTCCTCGACCCGCTCCAGCAGATCCTTGGGGATCTCTTCATAAACGCCGAGCTGTCCGGCGTTGACGATGCCCATGTCCATGCCGGCCTGGATGGCGTGATAGAGGAAGGCGGTATGGATGGCCTCGCGCACCGGCTCGTTGCCGCGGAAGGAGAAGGACACGTTGGACACGCCGCCGCTCACCTTGGCGTAGGGCAGGTTGTGCTTGATCCAGCGCGTGGCCTCGATGAAGTCCACCGCGTAGTTGTTGTGTTCCTCGATGCCCGTCGCTACGGCGAAGATGTTGGGGTCGAAGATGATGTCCTCGGGCGGGAAGCCCACCTGCTCAGTCAGTATTTTGTAGGAACGGGCGCAGATTTCCTGCTTGCGCGCCTGGGTGTCGGCCTGGCCCTGCTCGTCGAAGGCCATCACCACCACCGCCGCGCCATAGCGGCGCGCCAGCCGGGCGCGCTCGATGAATTCGGCTTCGCCTTCCTTCATCGAGATGGAGTTGATCACCGGCTTGCCCTGCACGCACTTCAGGCCGGCCTCGATGATGCTCCACTTGGAAGAGTCGATCATCACCGGCACGCGCGCGATGTCCGGCTCGGCGGCGATCAGGTTGAGGAAGCGCACCATGGCCGCCTGGCCATCCAGCATGGCCTCGTCCATGTTGATGTCGATGATCTGGGCGCCGGTTTCCACCTGCTGCTTGGCGATTTCCAGCGCCTCGTCGTACTGGCCTTCGAGGATCAGGCGCTTGAACCTGGCCGAGCCGGTGACGTTGGCGCGCTCGCCGACGTTGACGAACAGCGAGTCCTTGCCGATGTTGAGCGGCTCCAGGCCGGACAGGCGGCAGGCTTTCTCGATCTGCGGAATCCGGCGCGGCGGCAAGCCTTCCATGGCCTCGGCCACGGCCTTGATATGCGCCGGGGAGGTGCCGCAGCAGCCACCCACGATGTTGAGCAGGCCATCCTCGCCCCAGCGGCGGATTTCCGCGGCCAGCTGTTCCGGCGTCTCGTCGTAGCCTGTCTCAGAAAGGGGATTCGGCAAGCCAGCGTTGGGGTGGGCGCTCACATAGGTGTCGGCCTTGTTGGCCAGCTCTTCCACGTACTGGCGCA
>PQAG01000168.1 GCA_003104895.1 Nitrosomonadales bacterium | reverse complement strand
GAGCCAGGTCAAGCGGGTCAGCAAGGAAGAAGCGCAGCGCTACGGGCTGTTCGACGCAAACGATCCGGATAACGCCTTCACCCTGCAGGCCGACGGCACGGTTGAAGTGCCCTGCTGGCGCCATGCCATCATCAATTTCCCGCATCCCCTGCTGAAACAGGGGCTGGTGATCCTGGATACCCCGGGCCTGAATGCCATCGGCACCGAGCCGGAGCTGACCATCAACATGCTGCCTAATGCCCATGCCGTGCTGTTCATGCTGGCGGCGGATACCGGCGTGACCAAGACCGACATCGAGGTGTGGCGCGACTATGTCGGCAATCCCCAGGGGCGCCAGAAGGGCCGCCTGGTGGTGCTGAACAAGATCGATGGGCTGTGGGACGAGCTCAAGAGCGGCGAGGAAATCGAGCGCGAAATCCAGTCCCAGGTCAACAGCAGCGCCGATTTGCTGGGCATCAAGCCGTCCCAGGTGTTTCCCATCTCGGCCCAGAAGGGCCTGCTGGCCAAGATCAGCCAGGATTTGCCGCTGCTCGAGAAGAGCCGCCTGCCGGCACTGGAAAAGGCCCTGTCCGACGAGCTGATTCCCTCCAAGCAGGAGATCGTGCGCGACAATACCCAGAGTGAAGTCGAGGACATGATGGGCGTCACGCATTCCATCCTCGATGCGCGCATGAGCGGCGTGAGCGAGCAGCTGGAGGAACTCAAGGGGCTGCGCGGCAAGAACCAGGATGTGATCGAGCACATGATGGAGAAGGTCAAGAACGACAAGGAAAATTTCGAAAAAGGCCTGCAGCGCTTCCAGGCGCTACGCAGCGTGTTTTCGCAGCAGACCAATATCCTGTTCACCTTCCTCGGCATGGACGCGCTCAAGGTCGAAGTGAAGAACACCCGTGATGCCATGGTCAGCAGCCGCTTCAGCAAGGGTATTCGCGATGCGATGAACCAGTTTTTCCGGGACGTGTCGGAAAACATCAGCAAATCGGGCAAGCAGGTCGAAGAAATCAAGCACATGATGGACAGCATGTACAAGAAGTTCAGCGAGGATCATGGCTTGTCGCAGAGCACGCCTCCGCCCTTCTCGACGCTGAAATACCTGAAGGAAATCGCCAAGCTGGAAAAAGGCTACAACGACCATTTCAACACGGCCTTGAACATGCTCACCAACGAGCAGTTCACGCTGACCACCAAGTTTTTTGAAACCATTGCCAGCCGGGTGGTCCACGTTTATGAGGTGGCCAACCGCGATGTCGAGAACTGGCTCAAGGCGGTGATGGCGCCGATGGAAACCCAGGTGCGGGAGCATCAGCTGCAGTTGCGCCGCCGTCTGGAAAGCATCAAGCGCATCCACAAGGCAACGGATACCCTGGAAGACCGGATTGCTGAACTGGAGCAGATGGAAGCGGTCATCACTGGGCAACTCGACGACCTCACGAAGCTGCAGCGGGATCTGGCGCAGGCGCTGGATTTCGAGAGCGGTTCGCAGCAGCTCGCAGCCTAGCGCCCATAAATGCAAAACCCCGCATGGAGCGCCCAGGCTCCATGCGGGGTTTTTTTACGTCCGGGTGTTCAGCCCTGGGCGCTCAGCTTCTCGTATTTTGCCTGCAGTTCTTCCTTGCTTTCGGTATGTTCCGGGTTGACGATGATGCAGTCCACCGGGCAGACCGAAATGCACTGCGGCTCGTCATAGTGGCCGACGCATTCGGTGCACAGGTTGGGGTCGATGACATAGATCTCGTCACCCTGCGAAATCGCGCCGTTTGGGCACTCGGGTTCGCACACGTCGCAGTTGATGCATTCATCGGTAATCATTAATGCCATGGCAGTTTCCTCGTTAGTTAAGGTTGATAATCCTGTTGCTCAGCCTGTTGCTCACCGCGGGTTGCACAAACTGGCTCACATCTCCGCCCAGCAGTGCAATCTCGCGCACCATGCTGGCGGAAATGAACATGTACTGTTCGGAAGGGGTGAGAAAAATCGTTTCGACATTGGGGTACAGGTTGCGGTTCATCCCCGCAAGCTGGAACTCATATTCAAAATCCGATACCGCCCGCAAACCACGCAATATGATAGCCGCTTCCTGCTGCTGAAGGAAATGGATGAGCAGGCCGGAAAAACCGGTAACCCGCACGTTGGGGCAACCCGCCAGCACCTCGGACGCCATTTCCACCCGCTCCTGCAGGCTGAAAAAAGGCTGCTTGGAGCGGCTGTCGGCAACGGCCACGATGACCTCGTCGAACAGGCGCGCGGCGCGTCGAACCAGATCCTCATGGCCCCGGGTAACCGGGTCGAAGGTGCCGGGGTAAACGGCCTTGAGCATGTGTCAGCCTGCTTTCTTCAAAAGATAGTAATGCACCAGACCCGCCTTGCCCTGGCGCCAGACCTGCCATTCCGCCGTAAATTCCAGCGGCGTGTCGGCTTCGGTATATACCAGGCCATCCTCTGCCAGATGGGGCAGCAGCCGGGGTAAAACAAGAGGCAGCAGGTTCAGCTGGTAGGGCGGATCGGCAAAAATCACGTCGAAATGGCGCGCATCCTGGTCCAGGAATTTCAGCGCGTCCGCGACCGCCAGCTCACAATGCTCCGCCTTCAGGGTGGCTGCGTTTTCCTTCAGCGCCCGCGCCACCTTGCTGTCCCGTTCGACCATCACCACCTGCCGGGCGCCGCGCGAAAGCGCCTCGAATCCCAGCGCTCCGCTGCCGGCAAAGAGGTCGAGGCAGCGTCTGCCATCCATGATCTGGCCGAGCCAGTTGAATAGCGTTTCTCTGACCCGGTCAGGCGTGGGCCTCAATCCTACCACATCGGGAAAGGGGAGTAAGCGGCTGCGCCAGGCCCCGCCGATGATGCGGACGCGGTTACTTTTGGTCATCACCGCCCACGATCACCGTCACCATTCTTTCGGGGTCGATGCGGCGCTTGAAGGCATCCTTGACCTCCGCCAGCGTGACTTTCTCCACCTTGTTCACAAATTCGTCGAGGTAATTCAGCGGCAGGCGATAGAAGCCGATCAGGCTCAGGTAGCCGAGGATTTTCTTGTTGCTGTCGATGCGCAGCGGAAAACCGCCGCCGATATTCTGTTTGGCGTGACGCAATTCGTCCTGCGTCGGTCCTTCGGCCACAAACCGTTCGAGCGTGGCGCGGACGATGTCCAGGGCTTGCTGGGCCTGTTCCTGCCGGGTCTGCAAACCGATCTGGAATGGCCCGGGCTGGGCCAGCGGCAGGAAGTAGCTGTACACGCTGTAAGCGAGGCCGCGCTTCTCGCGCACTTCTTCGGTCAGGCGCGAGGAAAACCCGCCGCCGCCCAGAATGTGGTTGCCGATATAAAGCGCAAAATAATCCGGATCGCTGCGGCTCATGCCCGGCGTGCCGAGCAGGATATGGCTCTGGCTGGCCGGGTGGGCGATGCGGAGGGTTTCTCCCCGTGCCGGAGGCGCAATTCCGGGCAGCGCCGGCAGGGGGGCTGCAGCGCGTGGCAGGCCGGCGGAAAGCTGCCCGGCGACGGCCTCGGCCTGGGCGCGGCTGATGTCGCCCACCAGCGAGATGACCGCTGTTTCGGCGACATAGTGGCGGCGGTAGAACGCAGCCACATCCTGCCGCTGCAGCTCGGCCAGCGTTTCGACCTTGCCCGAACCGGGCAGCCCGTAGGGGTGGGCGCCATAAAGGGCGGCGTAAAAGGCTTTTTCCCCGATCGGCCCCGGCTGGGTGTCTTCTTCTTTCAGGTTGGCAATGGTGCGGGCTTTTTCGCGCTCGATGGCGGCTTCGGGGAAATCCGGCTGTTGCAACACCTTGGCCAGCAAATCGAGCGACTGGCTGCGTTCACGTTCGCTGCTCAGGGTGCGCAAAGTCATGCCGGCGCGATCCGGTTCGAAACTTGCGGCGAGCTGCGCTCCCGCATCGGCGAGGCGGCGTGAAATGGTTTCCTCCGTCAGGCTGCTGGCGCCCAGGCTCAGGGTTCGTGCGGTCAGGCTGGCTAGCCCGGATTGGGCCGGGGTGTCGCGGCGCGCTCCGGCATCGAATTCAACGCTGATGTCCAGCAGCGGCAGGCCGCGGCTTTCCACAAAGTACACCTGCGTGCCATTGGCGGTTTGCCAGTGCTGGATGGGCAGGGCGGCGTGGGCGGCGCCGGCCAGGCATATTGCAAGGCCGCCCAGCAGTGAGCTTGTCAGCTTAGTGAGCATGGCGCCCTCCAGTCATTTTCTGTGCGGCGTGTTTCGCTTCCATTGGTTGCGGATCGAGTGTGGCGATGGTGAGCCCGTCATCCTGCAGGTATTTTTGCGCCACGGCCTGGACCTGTTCCGCCGTGACCGCATTGAGCCGCTCCAGAATGGTTTTTTCGTCGCGCCAGGAGAGCCCGGCGCTTTCCATCTGGCCGATCAGCATGGCCTGGTAGAACATCGAGTCGCGCTGATAGACCTGGGCGGCGACGACCTGGGCCTTGACCCGCTGCAATTCCTCGGAACTGACTCCTTCGCGCTGCACACGGGCGATTTCCTGGCGAATGCCCTGCTCCAGTTCGAGCACGCTCTTGCCTTCGCTCGGCGTGGCTTCGATCAGGAACAGCCCCGGCCCGCGCGAAATGGCGCCATAGCCGGTGCCAACGTCGGTCGCCAGACGGTTTTCACGCACCAGAGCCTGGTTCAGACGCGCCGCGGCATGGCCATCCAGCACGCCCGAGAGGATTTCCAGCGCATAGGGCTCGCTGTCCTGATTGACATCCCCGAGCACGGGAACGCGGTAGGCCAGCGCCAGGTAAGGCAGCTTGGCCTGCGCTTTCACCAGCACGCGCCTGATGCCGCGCTGCGGCGCTTCCTGCTGCGGCTTGCGGGGCGGCAGCGCATGCGCCTTGAGCGGGCCGAAATGGGTTTGCGCCAGCTTGAACACTTCCTCGTGCCGGACGTCGCCGACCACCACCAGGGTGGCGTTGTTGGGCGCATACCAGCGCTGGTACCAGGCGCGGGCATCCTCCACGCGCATGTTTTCCAGATCGTCCATCCAGCCGATCACCGGATGGCGGTAGGGGTGCGCGTTAAGGGCGGCTGCATTGAGCTGCTCGTAAACCAGGGCCTGCGGCTTGTCCTCGGTGCGCATGCGGCGCTCTTCCATCACCACCTGGATTTCCTTGGCAAACTCCTGTTCGGTCAGCACCAGATTTTCCATGCGGTCCGCTTCCAGCCTGAAAGCCAGCGGCAGCTTGTCGGTTTTCAGCTGCTGGAAATAGGCGGTGTAATCGTGGTTGGTAAAGGCATTCTCGCGTCCGCCTGCTTCCGCGATGATTTTCGAGAACTGGCCGGCAGGAACCTTGGGCGTGCCCTTGAACATCATGTGCTCCAGCACGTGCGCCACCCCGGTCGTGCCGTTCTGCTCATCCATGCTGCCCGCCCGGTACCAGATCTGTGATACCACCACCGGCGCGCGCCGGTCTTCCTTGACGATCACCTTCATGCCATTGGCCAGCCGGTGTTCATAAGGATTGGCGGCCGCTCCCCAGGTCAGTCCGAGCAGGGCCGCCCCCAGCAACGCTTTTGTCAGCACGCAACCTCCTACCTTTTAGGCTTCTATTCGGGATAAAATGGTGTGGATTATAAGCTATCCATATTCACCGCAATATCTCACTGACCCGAAACCGCCATGTTTAGTTTCTTCAAGAAATCCGAAACGCCTGCCGTCGAAGCAGAGAGCAAGCCGGAAGGCTGGGCTGCACGGCTGAAGCAGGGCCTGACACGCACCCGCGAACAGTTCGGGCGCAAAGTCGCGAATCTTTTTGGCGGCGGCGGCAAGATTGACGACGATCTGTACGAAGAACTGGAAACCATCCTGCTGACCTCGGACGTGGGCGTGGCTGCCACCCAGTACCTCCTTGACGATCTCCGCCAGCGCGTCAAGCGCGAGGGGCTGGTCGAGGCCGGGCAGCTGAAAGGCGCGCTGCAGCAGTCCCTGCAGGCATTGCTCCAGCCGCTGGAAGCTCCACTGGAGATTGCAGGCCACCACCCCTTCATCATCATGCTGGCAGGTGTGAATGGTGCGGGCAAAACCACCACCATTGGCAAGCTGGCCAAATATTTCCAGTCCCAGGGAAAGTCGGTGCTGCTGGCAGCCGGAGACACCTTCCGTGCTGCGGCGCGCGAGCAGCTGATGGTCTGGGGCGAGCGCAACAAAGTCACCGTGATCGCGCAGGAAAGCGGCGACTCCGCCGCCGTGATTTTCGACGCCATCCATGCCGCCAAGGCGCGCGGCATCGACGTGGTGCTGGCGGATACCGCCGGGCGGCTGCCAACGCAGCTGCACCTGATGGAGGAGATCAGGAAGGTCAAGCGCGTCATCGCCAAGGCCGAGCCCAGCGGCCCGCACGAAGTGCTGCTGGTGCTCGACGCCAATACCGGCCAGAACGGCCTGGCGCAGGTCAAGGCATTCGATGACGCGCTCCAGGTGAGCGGCCTGGTGCTGACCAAGCTCGACGGGACGGCCAAGGGCGGCATCATTGCGGCGATTGCCCGCACCCGGCCGATTCCGGTACGCTTCATCGGGGTCGGCGAGCAGCTCGACGATCTGCGCCCCTTCGTGGCGCGCGAATTCGTCGAGGCCCTGTTCGAATAGCCGGAACTACAACAGACCCAGAATAAATGCCCACTCCCGGGGATCGACCGGGGTAATGGAGAGGCGGTTTCCCTTCTGCAAGGTGCGCATGTTGGCCAGCTGCGGGTGGCTGCGCATTTCCGCGATACCGATCAGCCTCGTTTTTCTGACCAGTTTCACGTCCACATTGAACCAGCGTGGCGTTTCCGGCGTGGCCTTGGGGTCGAAATACTTGTTGGCGGGGTCGAACTGCGTCTGGTCGGGATAAGCCAGCCTGCCCACCTCGGCCAGCCCGGCGATGCCCGGCTCGGCGCAGTTGGAGTGGTAGAAAAACACCTTGTCGCCGACCCGCATCTGGTCGCGCATGAAATTGCGCGCCTGATAATTGCGCACCCCGTACCAAGCCACGCTCTGGTTCGGCATGGCGGCAAGATCGTCGACACTGCAATCGGAAGGCTCGGATTTCATCAGCCAGTAGCGCATTGTATTTGTCCTGAATTCAAATGGGGGGAAGCGTGCTTCGCTTGAAGCGGTACAGCCGGTGCTCGGTTAGCGCTGCATCAAGCGGCATGTCCCAGGGGTCGCGCGGCACCTGTTTGACTTTCTGGCATTCGTAGCCGATGCCGACCAGGTAAGGTTTGCGCCAGACTTTGCGCCGGCCGAGAAAGGCCAGGCTGGTGTCGTAGAAGCCGCCGCCCATGCCCAGCCGGAACCCCTCCTCGTCAAACCCCACCAGCGGCATGAACAGGAGATCGAGCTGGCTGGCGCGGACGGGCCGGGGCGACCAGTGCTCGTGGATGCCGAAGCGGTTGAGATACCAGTTGGGCCGGCTGGTGAGGCGCGTGAAGTAGAGATGCTTCTGGAAGCGGCGCGGCACCACGGGCAGGTAGCAGGATTTTCCCAGAAGCAGGGCCTGGTTGAGCAGGGGCAGCAGGTCCATCTCGCCCTCGAAGGGCAGGTAGAATCCGATGCGGCCAAACCTGAGCAGCAGGCGTTCGCGCAGGGCCACCCGCAGCAGTCCATTGGCCGCTGACCGCCGCTGGTGCGGCGAAAGCTGGCTGCGCAGTTGACGCAAATGGCGGCGCAATTGGGGTTTGTTCAAGGTGTGCGGAAGAAAAGGGGCAACGGTTTGAAGGTAAGAGCCCCCCGCGCATGCCGTCAGGCTATCATCTTGAACCTGAGGTTCAAGAGGGTCGCGGCCTGAGCGCATCAGGCACATCCGCAGGGGACGCGCACAACAGCACTCTTAATAGCTGCAACCTGGCTTTTTATATTGGTTCAAAGAATATCTAGCCTAGACGAACACCGCAGGGGACAACCCGGGAAGCTGGCTGCGAAGGGCTTGTATTGCGCAACCCGCTAAAACAGTTCGTCCTGCTCCGTCATTGCCTGCTCGATTTGAGCCTGCATGGCATTTATTCTACTCTTGAACTCGCCGATGTCAAAAGAACCGGCGATGCGGGTGTTGAGCAGTTCGTGGGTGATGTTCAGGGCGGCCATGATGGCAATACGTTCCACGCCGATGACTTTTCCGCTGTCGCGGATTTCGCGCATTTTGCGGTCGAGGTAGTCTACCGACTGGAGCAGCGCTTCCTGTTCGTCTTCCGGGCAGGCGACGCGGAATTCCCGCCCCATGATGGCGACATCCAGGCCCTTTATTTCACTCATCGGAAGACTCCGGAATCTGTTCCAGCAGCGCTTCAAGGCGGGTTTGCGCGCCCAGGATCTTGTCGCCCAGGAGCTTGCTCTGATTCTGGGCGGTGGCCAGTTGCTGGCGCAACTGGATATTTTCGGCGCGCAGCTGCTGGCACATACGTGCGATCTGCGCGACTTTTTCTTCCAGGGATTTCAGTTCCGCTTGCATGCGCACACTATAATTTGAAAAATCCAGTCAGGTCAACTGCTAACGCCGCGTTTTAAAAGTGCTTTGATAGATTATTCTGGCGCTTGGGAAAAAATCCGTTCCAGCTGATGCCAGTCCAGATGCGCTTCCACCGCATCGGCCATGCGCTCGATCCCTGCTTCCCGCAGGGCTTCATAGTCCAGTATGGAAGGCCYGKCCAGCCCGGCCCAGCGGAGCAGCGCGGCGCAYGCTTCCTGSCGGTCGAACAGGCCRTGCACRTAGGTGCCGAGGATCTGGCCGTCYGCCGAGATCGCGCCGTCATCCCCGTCTTCAAGCCTCATGGCGGGCCGGGCGAGGGCGGCCCCAGCGCTTACCCCGGCATGGATTTCATAGCCGCTCACCGCCGCATCAGCCAGCGCCAGCTTTCCGCTCACGCGCCGCAATTGCTTTTCCGCCTTCAGCCCGGTTTCCATGTCCAGCAGGCCCAGTCCGGCGCTCTCGCCCGCGCCGGATTCCAGCCCCAGCGGGTCATGGATGCGCCTCCCCAGCATCTGGAAGCCGCCGCAGATGCCGATGAGCTTTCCGCCATAGCGCAAATGCCGCTGGAGCGCCTCTTCCCAGCCATGCTCGCGCAGCCAGCCGAGGTCGCCGCGCACGTTCTTGCTGCCTGGCAGGATGATCAGGTCGGCCTGGGGAGGCGGCTCGCCGCCCATGACGAAGCGCAGGTCCACATCAGGATGCAGGCGCAAGGGGTCGAAATCGGTGTGGTTGCTGATCCGTGGCAGCAGGGGCACGATCACCCGCAGGGGCTCGGCTGTGTCGGCCCCGAAGGACAGCTTGCCGAGTCCATCCTCGGCTTCCAGATGCAGGCCGTGCAGATAGGGGAGCACGCCCAGCACCGGCTTGCCGGTGCGCCGTTCCAGCCATTCCAGGCCGGGCTGAAGCAGGCCGATGTCGCCGCGGAAGCGGTTGATGACGAAGCCCTTGACTCGTGTTTGTTCGGATTCGGACAGCAGCTCCAGCGTGCCAACCAGGTGGGCGAACACCCCGCCGCGGTCGATGTCGGCAATCAGGATCACCGGGCAGTCCGCCGCTTCGGCAAAGCCCATGTTGGCGATGTCGCGGTCGCGCAGATTGATCTCCGCCGGGCTGCCCGCCCCTTCCACCACCACGAATTCGTATGCGAGCTTCAGGCGTCGGTAGGATTCCAGCACCTTGCCCAGCAATTTGGGCTTGTGGCCGTCGTAATCGCGCGCATCCAGATTGCCGATGGCGCGGCCGTGCACGATCACCTGGGCGCCGGTATCGGTATTGGGCTTGAGCAGCACCGGGTTCATGTCGGTATGGGGCGGGAGATGGCAGGACTGCGCCTGCACCGCCTGCGCCCGGCCGATCTCGCCGCCGTCCTCGGTCACCGCGCTGTTCAGCGCCATGTTCTGCGGCTTGAACGGGGCGGGGCGCTTGCCGCGGCGGTAGAGCGCGCGGCAGATGCCCGTCACCAGCGCGCTTTTGCCGGCATCGGAAGTGCAGCCCTGGACCATCAGGGTTTTCGCGCTCATGACAGCCTCCGCAGCGCCTGTTCCAGGCGTTCCCAGTCTTTTTCACCGCCAGGCAAACCGAAGCGCAGGCTTCCCGGATCATCGAAACGGCGCACCAGAATGCCAGTCTTTGCGAGCTGATCCTGGATAGCAAGCGCACGCTCGCAACGCACCCACTGGAACAGTGCCGTGCCGCCGGCAGGGGACAATCCATGGCGGGCCAGCAGGCCGGCCAGCCGCGTCGAGGCGTGCAGCAGGCGCTGCCGCCCGGCGCTTTGCCAGGCTTCGTCCGCCAGGGCCAGGCGCGCCGCATGGCGTGCCGGATGGGCCACGGTCCAGGGCCCCAGCGCCTCGTCCAGCCGCTGCAGCAGTTCCGGCCAGGCCAGCACGAAGCCCACCCGCGCCCCGGCCAGGCCGAAGAACTTGCCCAGGGAGCGCAGCACCACCAGCCCTGCGGCGCCGGCATGGGCGGCCATGCTTTCCTCCGGCGTCGCATCCATGAAGGCCTCGTCCACCACCAGCCAGCCGCCGCGCGCGGCAAGCCGCTCCAGCCAGGCGCACAGGGTTTCAGGCGGAAAGCGCATCCCAGTCGGATTATTGGGGTTGACCAGCAGCAGGACGTCGAGCCGGTCAAGTTCGGCGGAAATCTCTTCGGGCGCAAGCGGCTCCACCCTGTGGCCGCCACGCGCCCAGGCCAAGCCATGCTCGGCATAAGCGGGCGCCAGGACGCCCACCCGGCCCGGCGCCCGCAAGCCGGGCAGTGACTGGATCGCCGCCTGCGAACCCGCCACCGCCAGCAGGTGGCCGCAGCCGTAGTAGCGGCGGGCGGCCTCTTCCAGGCCGTCACCGGCTTCCGGCAGCCATTGCCAGCACTCCGCCGGCAGCGGCGGGACCGGCCAGCCCGCCGGGCTGATGCCGGTGGAAAGGTCGAGCCAGTCTTCCGGCGGGATGCCGTAGCGTGCCGCCGCTTTCCGGATGCGTCCTCCGTGCTCAAGCAATCGCCCAGACTCCCATGAATGCCAGCGCCAGCCACAGCCCGATGCCGCGCCACACCAGCGCTGTGGCGCGGGCAATGTCCGCCGCCCCGGCTTCCCGGCCCTCGCCCAGCGGCGGGCGCATCTCCAGACAGCCATGATAGACCGCCGGGCCGCCCAGCCTGAGCGCCAGAGCGCCCGCGCCCGCCGCCATCACCGGGCCGGCATTGGGACTCTCCCAGGCGGGCGCCTGCTTGCGCCAGCAGCGCCATGCGAGGCGGGCTTTGCCGAGCAGCAGGTAGGTCAGGGCGGTGAGCCGCGCCGGCATCCAGTTGAGCAGGTCGTCCAGGCGCGCCGCCGCCCAGCCGAAGCGCTGGTAGCGCTCGTTCCGGTAGCCCCACATCGCATCCAGGGTATTGGCCAGGCGATAGGCCACCACCCCCGGCGCGCCTGCCACGAAGAACCAGAACAGGGCGCCGAACACTGCATCGCAGCCGTTTTCCAGCACCGACTCGACGCAGGCGCGGGCCACTGCTGCATCATCCATGTCCGCAGTGTCGCGGCTTACCATCCGCCCCACGCTCATGCGCGCCGTTGCCAGATCGCCCTTGTCCATCGCACGGCGCACTGCCGCTGCGTGCTGGCCGAGGCTGGCCGCGCCGATGGCGAGGTAGAGCAGGCCTGCATCGAGCAGCCAGGCCCAGGCGCCCAGGCTGCGCTGCGCCAGCCAGGCCAGCAAGGCAAACCCCCCGGCCAGCATCAACACTGCGATCGCGCCCCGCAACCGGCTGGTCCCGTAGAGCCTCGCTTCCACCCGGCTTGCCAGCCAGCCGAACCCCACCAGCGGGTGCCAGCGCCGCGGCTCTCCGAGCAGCCGGTCCAGCAGCACCGCCACCAGGGCGATGAGCGGCGTGAAAAAAGGCGCTGCGGCCATCACCAGGCCAGCGCCAGGGCAAGAAGCACCGCTGTCTCGGTCAGCTCGACCGCGGCGCCCAGGGTGTCGCCGGTGGTGCCGCCCAGGCGCCGCACCATCAGCCAGCGCAGCAGCAGCCATGCGGCCAGCGCTGCGGCCAGCGCCAGCCAGCCCGGTTTTCCGGCAGACAGAACGCCTGCCGCGGCCAGGAGCAGCGCCAGCAGCGCAGCAATCCGCGGCAAATGCGAGGCCAGCGCGGAACCCATGCCTCCCGGCCGGACATAGGGCGTGGTCAGCAGCAGCGCGACCAGCGCCGACCGGCCCAGCAGCGGCGCGAGCAGCAGCGCGGGCCAGGCTTCGGCCTTGAGCAGCGCGGCCAGCGCGGCGAATTTCAGCAACAGCGTGAGCATCAGCGTTGACACGGCTGCCGGACCGCTGCGCGGATCCTTCATGATCGCCAGCGTGCGCACCCGGTCGCCGTGGCCGCCCACCCAGGCATCCGCGCTGTCGGCCAGCCCGTCGAGGTGCAACCCGCCGGTGATCAGCGCCCAGGCCGTGGTCAGCAGCGCGGCCTGGAGCAGAGGGTCGGCATGGCCGAGCAGACGCTGCAGGCCCATCAGCACCAAACCGATCAGGAGGCCGATCAGGGGGTAGGCGAGCACCGAGCGGCCCCACTCCGCCGGACCTGGCGCAGCCTTCAGGGAAACGGGCAGGCAGGTGAGAAACTGCAGGGCCAGCAGAAACGCTTTCATGCTTGCGGATTTCCGTGGAACACCAGCTGCGTCAGGGTCCCGGCGCCGCTGCCGAGAACCCTGATGCGGCTGCGCCCGGCATGGGGCACATCCAGGCAGAACATGTTGTGGACGGGAATCTGCAGTGCCTGGCACAGGATCACGCGGTTCACGCCGCCGTGCGCCACCACCAGGATGTGCTTGCCGGCATGGCGCAGCAGCAGGTCGTTCCAGCCCTCCGCGACGCGCGCGGCGAAGGCTGCCAGCCCCTCCCCGCCGGGCGGCGTGAAGCCGGCCGGGTCGCGCCAGAGCCGGTCGACACAGCCGGGGTCGTCCTGCATCAGTTCCTCCGGGGAACGCCCTTCCCATGCGCCGAAGCCGATTTCCCGGAGGCGCTCGTCGGTTTCCAGGGGGATGCCGGCGCCAGCGGCAAGCTCGGCGGCGAATCCGGCGCAGCGCAGCAGCGGGGAGCTGACCACCGTCTGCCACAGACTCCCGCCCTGGACGGCTGCGCGCATCTGCTTCCAGCCGGTTTCGCTCAAGGGGTCGTCGGTGTGGCCGCGAAAGCG
>PQAG01000167.1 GCA_003104895.1 Nitrosomonadales bacterium | reverse complement strand
CGCCTGCGCCAGCTCTCAAGGCTGGAAGGAATCAAGATCGAGCAGGAAATCGCCGAGTTGCAGAAGGAGCAGGCCAAGCTGGAATCCCTGCTGGCCAGCCCGGCACGCATGAAGTCCCTGGTGGCGCGCGAGATCCGCGAGGACGCGAAGAAATTCGGCGACGAGCGCCGCACCCTGATCGAGCCGTCACGGCGTGCTTCCCTCTCCGAAGCCGCCGTGCTGGACGAGCCGGTGACCATCATCCTCTCGGACAAGGGCTGGCTGCGCCAGCGCCAGGGGCATGGCGTCGATGTGGCGGCGCTGTCCTTCAAGGAAGGCGACAAACTGTTCGCCGCGCTGGAATGCCGTTCGCCCGATGCCTTGCTGCTGCTCGGCTCCGACGGCCGCGCCTATACCCTGAATGCCGCGCAGATTCCCGGCGGCAAGGGCGATGGCGTGCCTGCAGCATCCCTGATGGGCCTGCAAACGGGCACACGCATCGTCGCCATGCTGACCGGCAAGCCCGAAGAGCAGGTGCTGCTGGCGAATTCCGGCGGCTACGGCTTCGTGACCACCATCGCAGACATGCTCTCGCGCCAGAAGGGCGGCAAGCTGATCATGACGCTGGAGCCCGGCGAGCAGGTGCTGCCCCCGGCGCGCATCGCGCCCGGCGGCCAGCGATACGTGGCCTGCGTATCAGGCAGCGACAGGCTGCTGGTGTTTGCTCTCGACGAGGTCAGGGCCATGCCCAAGGGGCGCGGCGTGATCCTCATGGGGCTGGAGGAGAAAGACAGCCTCAAGCTCACCTGTGTGTTCGCGGATACGCTCACCACCAGAGGCGCGCGGCGCGGCAAGGCGATCGAGGAAATGCCGCGCTTCGAGGTCGGCCGCCGCGCGCGCAAGGGCACGCAGCTCAACCTGAAGGTGGAAGCGCTGCTTGCCGCAGCGGAGAAGGCGGATTAACAGCTGTTGCGCATGTCTTGCGCCAGCCGTTTTCAGGAAAACCGGAGCTGATTCCCGTCCCGGTCGTATGCCAGGTAGTTTGAAACCGCGCCGTTCTGAATGGATTCGACCATCTTTTTCAGGGGTTCCTGCGATTCCTCGGAAGTCGGCATGACGCCGCCGTGGCCGCCCAGGCAGGCAACAAACACCACTTTCCAGTCCTCCCCGGTCTGGCGCGATTCCTCGACGAGATCGGCAAAGCTGCCCAGTTCGTCCAGCGCCTTGTCGGTGACCATCTTTGGTGTAAGCACGCCTCCCCGCCCTTCATGAAAGCGCTTGACCTGTTCTTCGGCATAACCCGGGGGCAGCTCGGGCTGCGTGAAAACAAAAAGAAAGCGCTGCGGCTCGGTTTGCTGCCTGGCGGCTTGCAAAAGATCTTCGTAGCTTGAAATGTTCATGAGGCTTGCCTTTTTCTGAAATTAAACGGTTTGCTTCGCTACAGTTCGTCAATATTTCGTGGATGCCAATTATCGCCGTTTTTCGCAAATGAAGAATATAGGTATAAAGGACAGGTGCCATAACCTCCTTGGCTTCCGCGCCTGATGGCAGGCTTCGGCTTCGCTCAGCCAGCGTGAGGCCCTAACCTGTTTCCGCTGGCTGTTCCCGCTGGCTGATTCCGCTGGCTGATTCCGCTGGCTGTTCCCGCTGGCTGTTCCCGCTGGCTGAGCGAAGCCGAAGCCTGCCCAAAATTGTTTTTATGCCCGGATTATTTCCGGAAATGAAGCGTATGATCATATATAAGAACTTGCTAATGTATTTGGGAGACGATCATGAGCAATGAAGATGAACCGGGCCTGGCCGAGCAGGCTTACGAAAAGGCGGTCCGGTACGAGCTGGATTATGGCTGCTGCCCGCAGTGCGTTCTGGCCACGGTGCAGGAGACGGTGGGCATTGTGGACGACGCCACCATCAAGGCCAGCCACGGGCTTTCGGGCGGCGGCGGGCTGATGGCGCAGGGGGCCTGCGGCGCGCTGACCGGCGGGCTGATGGCGCTCAGCGCGAAATATGGCCGGGACCGCGACAAGCTCGACAAGGGGCGCTACATCAACAATTTCAGGAAAAGCAGGGAGCTGGTCGAGCGTTTCCGCCAGGAGTTCGGCGGCATTACCTGCGAGGAACTGCAGAAGCAGTTCACCGGCCGCACCTACGACATGTGGAATGCGGCGGAATACCAGGCATTCAGCGACGCGCGCGGCAAGAAGTGCGCCCATGCCACCGGAACGGTCACCAGATGGGTGGTCGAGATGATGAAATGACATACTGCTGGTTCTGAGCCGGTCCAGGCATCCCCCCTTGAAACGGCGGCAGCGGGATTGTCCGGCCTGAGCATTCGTGCCAAGATGCAGCCATGTTTTCCGGACCGAACGCTTCCAGATATTCCCGCTACGCCCTGCTGCTCCTGGTGCTGGCCGTTCTGGCCTGGTCCGGCTGGCAGCCGAAAGACCGCTTCACCTGGTTTCTCGAAGTGGCGCCGGTGCTGATCGGCCTGCCGCTGCTGATTTTTAGCTTTCGCCGTTTTCCCCTTACGCCTCTTGCTTATGCGCTGCTGTCGCTTCACGCCGTGATCCTGATGGTGGGCGGGCATTACACCTACGCAGAGATGCCGCTTTTCAACTGGCTGCGCGACACCTTTGAGCTGGCCCGCAACCACTACGACCGCGTCGGCCATGTGGCGCAGGGTTTTGCCCCCGCCATCGTGGCGCGTGAAATCCTGCTGCGCCGTTCTCCCCTGCAAACCGGCAAGTGGCTTGTATTCCTGACCACCTGCGTGTGCCTGGCGGTCAGCGCCTGTTACGAGTTCATCGAATGGTGGGTGGCGCTGGCCTCTGGTGACGAGGCGGTGGCCTTCCTCGCCACCCAGGGCGATGTGTGGGATACCCAGTGGGACATGTTCCTGGCGCTGTGCGGGGCGCTGGCCTCGCAGCTGATGTTTGCGCGCCTGCATGAACGCCAGCTGGCTGCGCTGGAGACGCAATGCTGAACGCCATCTGGACCGGATTCTTTCTGCTGGCTTTTGTCATCGGCCTGGGCAAGTGGCTGCTGTTCGGCCAGCCCGATATTTTTCCGCTGATGATGAAGGCGACTTTCGATTCGGCCAGAACCGGCTTCGAGATTGCCCTGGGGCTGACCGGGGTGATGACGCTGTGGCTGGGGGTGATGAAAATCGGCGAGAAGGCCGGCTTCCTGGAATGGCTGACGCGCCTGCTGGCGCCGCTGTTCCGCCGCCTCATGCCGGACGTGCCGGCCAATCACCCGGCGCTCGGCGCCATCACCATGAACATGGCGGCCAACATGCTGGGGCTGGACAACGCCGCCACGCCGATGGGCCTCAAGGCCATGCGCGAGCTGCAGACCCTCAACCCCACGCCCGATACCGCCAGCAACGCGCAGATCCTGTTCCTGGTGCTCAATGCATCGTCCGTCACCCTGCTGCCGGTGACCATCTTCACCTACCGTGCCCAGCTTGGCGCGGCCGACCCTACCGACGTGTTCATCCCCATCCTGCTGGCGACCTATTGCTCCACCCTGGCGGGGCTGCTGTCCGTGGCGGTGATCCAGAAAATCAATCTTTTCGACCGCGTGGTGCTGGCCTATTTCGGCGCCATCACGGCGGCAGTTGCCGGGCTGGTGGGGTACTTCGCGCAGCTCGACGCGGCCGCGATGCAGGCCCAGTCGGCCCTGCTCAGCAATTTTCTGCTGTTCTCGCTGATCGCCGCGTTYCTGGCCGGGGCCGTGGTGAARAARGTGAACGCCTACGAGGCCTTCATCGAGGGCGCCAAGGAGGGCTTCCACATTGCCGTCGGCATCATCCCCTATCTCGTGGCGATGCTGGTGGCGATCGGCGTGTTCCGYGCCAGCGGCGGGCTGGAGGCAATCATGGAAGGGGCGCGCTGGCTGGTGCAGGGCATGGGATGGGACACCCGTTTCGTCGACGGCCTGCCAACAGCATTGATGAAGCCCCTTTCCGGCAGCGGTTCGCGCGCCATGATGATCGAAACCATGCACGCCCACGGCGCCGACTCCTTCGCCGGGCGCCTGGCTTCGATCATCCAGGGCAGCACCGAGACCACGTTCTACGTGCTGGCTGTATATTTCGGCGCGGTCGGCATCCAGCGCGTGCGTCATGCGGTGGCTTGCGGGCTGCTGGCCGATCTGGGGGGATTCGTCGCGGCGGTGGCTGCGGCTTATTTCTTCTTTGGTTGAAGCTAGAACAGCTTGGTCTGCGGCTGTTTCTCGGCCTGCCCGATGAATTGTTCAAATTCTTCAGTCGACAGCGCCGGGTTGCACAGGAATCCCTGAAACTCGTCGCATCCGGCCGATGCCAGGAAATGGCGCTGCATCTCGGTTTCCACGCCTTCGGCGATGACGCGCAGATTGAGCGCCTGTGACAGGTTGATGATGGCCATCACAATCGCGCTGTCGCTGTCATTGGCGGGCAGGTCGGAGATGAAGGAACGGTCGATTTTCAGCTTGTGGATGGGGAAGCGCTTCAGGTAGCTGAGGCTGGAATAACCCGTGCCAAAATCGTCGATCGACAGCTGCACACCCAGTCCGGCCAGCGCGTCGAGGCGCGCCAGCGCGTCATCCACGTCACGCAGCAGGATGGATTCGGTCAATTCGAGTTCCAGCAAGGCGGGCGGCAGGGCAGCGGCACGCAGGGCTTCGGCCACGCCCTCGACAAAATTGGCTTGCTGGAACTGCAGGGCGGATACGTTCACCGCCACGGTCAGGGCCCAGCCTTGCGCATGCCATCGGGCGCACTGCCGGACCGCTTCGTTGAGCACCCAGTGGCCGATGGCCACGATGACCCCGGTTTGCTCAGCCACCGGGATGAACCGTGCCGGGGGGATGTCGCCCAGYTCCTTGTCATGCCAGCGGATCAGGGCTTCYGCGCCGAAAATGTTGCCGCTGGCGAGATTCACCTGGGGCTGGAAATGCAGGCGGAAGTCCTKGTTCTCGAGCGCCTGGCGCATGGCATGGTCCAGTTTCATGCGCGACAGCAGACCGATATTCATTTGCCGCTGGTAGAAGCGGAAATCCGAGCGTCCGCGCTCCTTGACGTGGTACATGGCGCTGTCGGCATTCTTGATCAGGTCGTCCATGGTGACGCCGTCGCCCGGGTAGAGCGCGATGCCGATGCTGCAGGTCACGGTGAAAGTGATGTCGTCCAGGGTGAAAGGCCGGGACAGGGTATCGAGGACGCGCCGTGCGGTGATTTCCGTGCCGCGCACATCCACCTGGTTGAGCAGCAGGACAAACTCGTCTCCGCCCAGGCGCGCGGCGGTGTCGACATGGCGCAGGCAGTCCTTGAGCCGTTCTGCCACCTCGATCAGCACCCGGTCGCCGAACAGGTGGCCGAGGGAGTCGTTGATATGCTTGAAATGATCCAGGTCGAGGAACAGCACCGCGCACGATCCGCCGTTGCGGTCGGCAAAGCTCATCGCATGCTCGATGTGCTCGGCCAGCAGCAGCCGGTTGGGGAGGCCGGTGAGCGCGTCGTTGTAGGCCAGTTCCTCGATGCGCTTCCTGGCCGCGTGGGTTTCGCTCAGATCCTTGAAAAAACCGATGTAATGTATGGCTGCACCCTGCCTGTCCAGGACGCGCACCATCGAGGCCAGGCACAGATAAGGCTTGCCGTTCTTGCGCCGGTTCCACACTTCGCCTTCCCACAACCCCTCGCGCACCAGCTGTTCCATGAACTGCTCGATGAAGGCGCCTTCGCTGAGTTCGGAAAAGAACGTGCGCGAGGGCTGCCCCAGCAGTTCTGCCTGGGTGTAGCCGCTCAGGCGTTCGCAGCTGGGATTTGCAGCAATGATCCGGTGTGCGGCATCCGTCACGAAAATGGCATCCAGGCTGGATTCGAAAACTTTTGACGCAAGCTGCAGGCGGGCCTCGTCGGCCAGCCGCTGGGTGATGTCGCGATAGGAAAAAACCCGTCCGATCGGCCTGCCGCGCGCATATTGCGGCAGGGAGGTGCGTTCCAGCACATGGCCGGTGCGCAGCACCAGCACGTCGGTGGCCTCCAGCAGCGGGGAGCGGTTGATGGCGCCGAGGCGCTCGGCATAGTGCTCGGTATCCAGCGCGCACTGTTGCATCCAGCTATAGACAGCGGCATCGTTGCGCCGGGTGAGCAGTTCCTGCGGCAAATTCCACATCTCGGCAAAGCGCTGGTTAAAGCCACGGATGCCCCCTTCCTGATCGGATACCAGGATGCCGTCCGCGGTGGATTCGAGCGTGGCGCGCAGTTCGGCGATGAGTTTTTCCAGCTCGTCCTCGATCTGCCGCTGCGCGCTCTTGTCGCGTGCCGCCACGACATAGACCGCGCTGTCCTGGCTGGTCTTTATGAGGGAAACGCGCCGCTCGACCTGAACCATCGTGCCATCCTGGCGGCGCAGCAGGGTTTCGGAGAAAATCTGGCCGGACAGCCCCGCCGCCACGTCTTCCCAGAAGAACATGTCCTCCGGCGTGGCGGACAGGTCGATCACAGGCTGGCCGGTGAATGCGCCCGGTTCTGAGCCGAGCAGGGTTTCCGCGGCGCGGTTCACAGCCAGGATGCGCAGTTCGATCGGGTCCACCAGCCACACCGCTTCAAGCATGCCATCGAGGAGGGGCTGCCAGTTGCCGTTTTTCATGTGTTTTCAGCGGGAGGAGTAATTTCACGCGCCCGTTCGAAGAAATAGCAGATGCGCTTGCGCGGAGACAGATAGTCAAAAGCGCCTTTTGGCAATTGCAGCGGCTTGAGGCTGCGGCGTATGCCCAGGTCCGGCTCGTCTTCGAGGTCCACGACGAGGGCCTCGTCCCTGGGAATGTTTGCGTCATGAATGACGATGCGCGGCTTGAGCGGGCGGCAGGAATTGACGGAAACCACCATGGCAAAGCGATCGTCGGTTAGCTGCACGACCGACCCCGGCGGGTAAACCCCCATCATGCGCACGAACAGCGACAGGGTGGCGGCGTGGAACTGGGATTTGCGCAGGGCAAAGATCATGGCCAGCGCTTCATGGGGTGTGGCCGCCAGCGCCGGGTTGCCCGGGTTGCAGAGGTTGTCATACAGATTGACGAGTGCAACGATACGGCTTGGCAGCGACATCTGCTTATCCGTGATGTGCCGCGGGTAACCCTTGCCATCGGCGAGTTCATGGTGCTGACCGATCACCAGCAAGGCGCCCTTGGAGAGGCCCATTTTCCGCCCCAGCGTGACGCCGTGGGCTACGTGCTCCTGGTAGAGCTCGCGTTCCGACGTGGTGAAATGCTCATCATGCCAGCGCAGGCGGCCGGGCAGCTCGATTTTGCCCACGTCGTGCAGCAGGGCGCCCATGCCCACGTCCAGCATGCCCTGCTCATCGAGGCCGCTGGCTTTGCCAAGCAGCAGCGAAATGACGGTCACGTTGATGGAGTGGAGCGAGGATTTTTCCCCGGCGTTTTCGGACAGGAGACGGATGCAGGCTTCCTGTTCGCCCATGATCTCACCCAGAAACCCCTTGATCATGCTTTCCGACTGTTCGCGCGATACGGCGGGGCGGGAGTGCGCAGTCTCGATGACCTGCCTGAAGTTGTGTCCAGCCTCCGCATACTTGCGTTCGCAGGCCTGCAGGCTGGCCCACTGGCTTGAAAGCAGGTCGCGGCGCAGGCGCCTGGCCGTCATTTCCGGCGACTCTTCCTCGATTGCGGCCTGTACCGGCGCATGCTCCTGGCTATAGGTTTGCAGAATCTCGGGATCGCTCTTGGCGGGGGAAAAGCGCACCCGCTCGAGGCCCAGGGAGCGAATGATGTCGATCTGTTCCTGCGAGCGGATGGTGAAGCTGTTCATGGGAAAGGGGTGATCCATCCAGCCAAGATCGAGATGGATGTGCATCCCCGGACGCAGCTGGGTAATGTCGATGATCAGGGTCTGGCTGTCGTTCATGTCGTTCCGGTGAGTGATTTCCGGATTTATATCACGGACTGCCATATCGGTTTATTAATTTTCTCCGCATTTCCTTATGACACGCGGGTGAGAGGGGATTTATTTCTTGCTGCGCAGCCACTTTTCCGTGCCGATGGCGACATAAATTCCCAAGCTGACCGCCATGATGCGTCCCCATGAATCCATGCCGATCGGCGCGGTGCGGAACCACTCGTTCATGGCCGGCAGATAGGTGAACAGCAGCTGCAGGAGGGTCATCGCGGCCACGCCCGCCACCAGCCAGCGGTTGGAAAACACCCCGAGCGTGAACATGGAGGCGCTCATGGAACGGCAGTTGAAGAGGTAAAACATCTCGCCAAAGACGAACACATTGGCGGCGACGGTGCGCGCATATTCAATGGATGCGCCGTGTCCGAGTTCCCACAGGAACAGCCAGAAGGCGCCGCCCAGCAGCAGAGCGCTGACAATGGCGATGCGCCCCATCAGGACCGGAGTGAGCAGGGGGGACGAGGGGGCGCGCGGCGGGCGGCGCATGATGTTTTTCTCGATCGGCTCGAAAGACAGCATCAGGCCGAGCAGGACGGCAGTGGTCATGTTGATCCACAATATCTGCACCGGAAGGATGGGCAGGGCTACCCCGGCGACAATGGCGGCGGTGATCACCAGACCCTCGCCAAAGTTGGTGGGCAGGGTCCAGACGATGAACTTGGTAAGGTTGTCGAAAACCCCGCGCCCTTCCTCCACCGCCGCTTCGATGGAGGCGAAATTGTCGTCGGTGAGCACCATGGCGGAAGCTTCCCTGGCGACCTCGGTGCCGGCAATGCCCATGGCGATGCCGATATCTGCCTGTTTCAGCGCTGGTGCGTCGTTGACACCGTCGCCGGTCATGGCGACGGCCTCGCCATTGGCCTGCAGCGCCCTGACCAGACGCAGCTTCTGCTCCGGCTCGACGCGGGCGAAGACGTGGGTGTGGCCCGCCGCCAGTGCCAAGCCGGCATCGTCCAGCGCAGCCAGCTCGCGCCCGGTGAGGATGCCGCTCCGGGCATCGTGCAGCAGTCCGGGGGGTAATAGACCAACCTGGCGGGCGATGGCGGCTGCGGTGACGGCGTGGTCGCCGGTAATCATTTTTACCGCGATACCGGCACGCTGGCAGGCCTTGACCGCGCGCACCGCCTCCGGACGCGGCGGGTCCATCATCCCTTGCAGGCCAAGAAAAATCATGCCGGACGCGAGATCGCCATGGGTGAGCGCATCCTGCCCGCTGGTGGCGGGTTTGCTGGCGAAAGCCAGTACCCGCAGCCCCTGCCCGGCCATGCGATCGGCCGCCTGCGTGATTTCTGCATGGTCCAGCGGCATGGGGTTGCCGTCCGGCCCGAACATGGCAGTGCAGCGCTCCAGCACCTTTTCCACCGCGCCCTTGAGGTAAATGCGGCCGGCGTTCAGGGTGGCCATGTACTGGTGGCGCGATTCAAAGGGCACGGCGTCGAGGCGGGGATGGGCGGCATGGCTGCCTTCCGGTTCCAGTCCGGCCTTCATTGCCGCCACGATCAGCGCTCCTTCGGTCGGATCGCCGCTGACATGCCAGGCACCGTTCCTGTGCTCCAGTCCGGCATCGTTGCACAGCAAGCCGGCCAGCAGGCATTCCCTGGCAGCGGGCGTGAGGGCCGGCGCGATCTCGCCGTGCGGTGCATAACCCGTTCCGCTCGCTGAGAAATCCTGGGCGCCTGAAAATATCCGTTGCACCGTCATCTGGTTCTGGGTCAGGGTGCCGGTCTTGTCGGAGCAGATGACGGTGGTGCTGCCCAGGGTTTCCACCGCCGGGAGCTTGCGGATGATGGCGCGGCGCCTGGCCATGCGCGAAACACCGATGGCCAGCGTGATGGTCACCGCGGCGGGCAGGCCTTCGGGGATGGCGCCCACCGACAGGGCGACTGCCGCCATGAACATGTCGAACGCGCTTTCACCGCGCGCCAGCCCGATCACGAAAGTGAATGCCGCCAGCGCCAGGATGAGGTAAAGGAGGATTTTGCTGAACCATTCGATCTTGCGCGTGAGCGGTGTGGAGAAAGTGTCTGCCTGTTCCATCAGGCGTGAAATGCGCCCGGTTTCGGTTGCGTTGCCGGTCGCCACCACCATGCCCGACCCATGGCCGCTGGAGACGAGAGAGCCGGCATAGGCCATGTTGGCACGGTCGGCCAGCAGCGTATTGTGCGCTAGTGGCGTGACATGCTTGCTGACCGGGAGCGATTCGCCGGTGAGGGTGGATTCGTTGATTCTCAGTTCGCGGCAGTGAATGAGGCGGAGGTCGGCAGGGACCTTGTCCCCCTCTGCCAGCAGCACCACATCGCCCGGCACCAATTGCTCCGAGGCCATGCTGGTTTTTTTGCCGCCGCGCAGCACGCGCGCGCTGGTAGCCACGATTTTTGACAGTGCGGCAATAGCGCTTTCGGCCTTGCTTTCCTGAATGAAACCGATGGCCGCGTTGACCAGCACCACGCCCAGAATCACGCTCGCATCCACCCATTCCTGCAGTGCCGCGGTGATGGCGGAGGATGCCAGCAGAAGGTAGATCAGCGGCTGGTGGAACTGGAGCAGCAGGCGCAGCAGCGGCCCGCGGCCCTTGAGTGGTGTCAGCCGGTTGGGGCCGAAACTTGCCAGGCGGCGCGCTGCTTCTGCCGCATCAAGGCCGTGTTCGGGGTCGCTGCCCAGCAGGGGAGCGGCCTCGGCTGCCGGAAGATGGTGCCAGGGCGGGTGCGGTGAGGGTTCCATCGGCTTTCTTCTTTGATGATGCAGTTCCGTATCTGGATAAGGGTATATTACTTTGACCATGTAGCAGGATAAGTGTTTATGCAATATGCCGCCCCCCTGTTTTGCCAATCATGAGCGGCTGTGCTGTAAAATACTTGCCCGGCCATGCTGCAACGCTAAAATGTCAGGCTTTGCAGATCATCTTCAACATGGGGCAGGTTGCCGTCTTCCGCCCGGTTTTGCCGCCTTTTGCGGTTTGGAAAAGTGATAAAAGTGTCGAAATTACCTACTGATGCCCAGTTGCGCGCTCGAGTAAAGCTCTTCGGAAACCTGCTCGGCAATGTGTTGAAAACCCAGGAGGACGGACACGTGCTGGCCGCGGTAGAAGCCCTGCGCAAGGGCTATATCCGCCTGCGGAAAAATGATGACCCGCGCCTTCGTGCGCAACTCGAGAAGCTCGCCGGCACTCTGGACATGCAAACGCTGACGCACGTGGTGCGGGCGTTCAGCACCTATTTCAGCCTCGTCAACCTGGCCGAGGAATCCTGGCAGCATCACATCCGGCGCGCCCAGGTGCGCGCCGGGGGGGCGCTGTGGAAAGGCTCGTTTGACGCCACGCTGCGCGAATTTCATGAACAGGGTATCAGCGCCGCGCAGTTGCAGGCCCTGCTCGACCAGGCGGCCTATATCCCGGTGCTGACCGCGCACCCGACGGAAGCCAAGCGCCGCACCATCATGGAGCATCTGCGCCACATTTTCCTGACCGGCGAGCAGCTGGACGATCCGCGCACCGGCAAGGAGCAGCGCAAGGAGCTGATCCGCCTGCTGGAGCGGCAGATCCAGACCCTGTGGAAAACCGACGAGGTGCGCGCCACCAAGCCGCAGGTGCGCGACGAGATCAAGAACGGCCTGTTCTATTTCCGCGAAAGCCTGTTCAAGGCCGTGCCCGAAACCTACCGCTACCTGGAAAAAGCCATCGAGCGCGTGTATGGGCCGGAACTGGCAGAAGGCGAGCAGATCCGCATCCC
>PQAG01000166.1 GCA_003104895.1 Nitrosomonadales bacterium | reverse complement strand
GGTGTTTCACGTGGATCAATCGAGCGGCTGATCTTGTGGCCTGCGTCGTGTTCTCCGCCAGTAATGGGTGCGCTGGAAAAATATCCCGCCGCGCCCGCGCCTACTGCTACCAGCAACAGCAATGCGCTGAACAGGCGGCGCGAAGGGGTGGCGGCATCGGGAGCCCCTTCTTTCAGACCGGTGACCATCGCGCGCGGCAGATTCTCGCGGTGCCGCCAGCTCTCCAGCGCCACGCCGGCGATATGCAGCACGACCACGCCAAGCATTGCACTCGCCAGGGCCTCATGCACCTCCTTGAAGGCGTCGCCGGCCCAGTAAGGCACCCATGGGGCAAGCGGCCCCTGGCCTTCCTGGCCGCCCAGCGTGATCATGCCGCTCAGGCCGGCCAGCAGGCCCAGCGTCAGCAACAGGTAAACCGCCCAGCTGCCTGCCGGATTGTGCCCGATATGGCGCCTGGCCGTGCCAGCCAGCACCTGCATCAGGTAGGAGATGCCTTCCTTCAGGCTGAAGCGGAAGGAAGCAAAGCGCGCATAACGCCCCCCGGCGAAGCCCCAGAACAGGCGGAAGCCCAGCAGGCCGAGCATCAGGTAGCCGGCAAAGACATGAACATTGAGCCAGCTATCCGAGTCCGAAGTCAGCCAGGCGGCCGCAAACGCCCCGGCAAACAGCCAGTGGAATAGGCGGGTGGGAATGTCCCAGACAAGGATTTTCATATTGCCTCCTTCCCCCACCCCGGCCCTCCCCCGCTTGCGGGAGAGGGGGGCTGAGGGCTCGCTGCGCGAGTTTTGCGTTAGCGCGGAATTCGGATCTGATGTTCGGAATAGCTGCCATGCTCAGCGCCGGGATGGCAGGCGCTGCAATTTGCCGGGCTGCCGACTTTGGGGCGCTTCCAGACCTGCGGCGCCACCTCGTCGTGCTCGTGCACGAACCAGGCCGTTTCGCTAATGCGCAGCGGCGCCTCGTTCGGGCCGAGGGAGCCCAGCACCTTTTTTGCCCGCTTGCCTCCTGCCCGGTCTGCACTATTTTTCACCAGAAAATCAGTGATTTCCTTGGCCGTAGCCGCATCCAGGCTGGCGTCCTGGCCGAAGTGGCGCTCCAGCCCGGCCATCATCCTGCGCCACGAGCGCTCCGGCAGCAGGGCAGGGGGGTAAGCCATATGGCAGGCGCTGCATTCGTTCTTCCATTTCAGGTTGCTGGCGGCAGGCGCCAGGTTCTCGTTGCCGTCCGCCCAGGCAGAACCGGCAAAAAGCAGAGTAAAAACCATCAGTGTGCGTTTCATCTCTATCTCCTATTTGACCGAAAGCAGGTAGGACAGGAAATCGCCCTTTTCCTGGGCGGTGCAGGCACGCTCCAGCACATCCTGGCAATTGCGCTTGAACCATTTTTCCACCTTGGCCGGGTCGGTCAGACGGTCCTTATTGGCGATAGGAGCCAAAGGCAGGACTTCCTTGCCGGTTTTCTCATTGCGCCCGGCAGATTTGGGGTTGTCAGTGTGGCAGGCAGCACAGCTCTGCGCCTTGCCGCTGCTGTGCATGCGCTTGGCGTGGTAAAACTGCTCGCCGCGCGTGGCTGAAAAAGCCTGGAACTGGGGGTTCTCCTGCTTTGCCTGGGTGGCGTAGCTTTGCAGAAGTTCCTGAGGCGCAGCCTGGGCCGCGCTACAGGCCAGCAGGCCAGCAATAAGAAAGAGGGATCGGGTCATTACAGTTCTCCTTACAAACAATGTAGGGAGAACTGTAGCGCCCGATTCTTAAGAGGAACTTAACAGAAGGAAGGCAAAGCTCATGCGACAAAAACGCCGCGCCACCACATCCACACAAGAGCGACGGCCAGTGCAGCCAGGAAAAGATAGGTTTTCCATGGCCGGCGCTTCTCCGCAAAGGGATCAACAAGGGAACGCTCCGCACCCTCCGGCAGGCGGGCAATGCCCGTCAGCGCGGTGCCGAAGGGGATGTTGATCCTGGCACGGGCGTTGACGGCCCAGCCATTGGCGTCGAGAATGGGGCCCAGATTGCGCTGGCGCAGTTTCAGCCAGGCGAGCACCATTGCGGGGCCGGAGACGATGAGCAGCAAGCCCGCCAGCGCCAGCGGCAACTGCCACGCTTTCAGGCCGAGCAGGCCGGTCAGCATGGTGGCGATGGCCGTGCCGATCGCTCCCAGCGCCAGGCCAATTGCAGCGAAGATACCGGCAAACTTGGCCACATCGAAGGCCTGCCCGGTGACGGGTTTGCCGCTTTCAGCCTTCTGGCCGGCAGTGCTGATCGAAGCGGCGGCCTGCTCCTCCGCCGCCTTGGCTCGGGAAACGGCCATTTTCTGCACCTGCTCGCCGATCATTTTGCCGATGCGCTTGTAAGGCGACCAGAATGCCTGGCGGATGCTGATCGGGTGCTCGATGATCTTGCTGATGGTGGCGTCCCAGTCCTGGCCCTTGCGGTCGTAAAAAACGCCGTTGCGGCCRGCCATGAGCTGGTCGGAATCRCCKGCGGTAAAGGCCGCGGCTATCTGCATGGTTTCACCCCCGCGCACGCAGTCGCAATAGACCAGGCAGACCTTGCTCAGGGTGGCCAGCGCGGCATGCTTCGCGGCATCCGTGACCTGCACGCAMAGTTCGCAGCTGCGCCCGTCCAGGTACAGCGTGCCGGCCTGGAATATGGCCTTGGCGCGGCGGGTGTAAAAATCGCGGAAGGAAACAAAATTGTTGGCCAGTGTGCCCAGGTCGCGGCAGTAGCGCACAAGCCTGTCCACTTCGGCAATGGCGGCGGCTTCTCCTTCGAGCGCCTTGTCCTTTGCAATCAGCTCGTTCAACGCGGCCTCGAAAGGTCCGGCAAGAATCTCGCGGATGCGAGCCAGGCCCATTTTCTCCACCGCCCAGTCCTGTTTTGCCCCGGCCCATGCCTGGTAGGCGGCAAAACGGCCCTGGATGCCGCTCCACTCTTCCTCCGTCAGGGCGGCTTTTTCACCCAGCAGCGGCTTCACCACTGCTGCGTTGAAT
This sequence comes from Nitrosomonadales bacterium, assembly GCA_003104895.1. Classification (GTDB taxonomy): domain Bacteria; phylum Pseudomonadota; class Gammaproteobacteria; order Burkholderiales; family Sulfuricellaceae; genus Sulfurimicrobium. Next base: position 12,453 of record PQAG01000166.1, on the reverse strand, counting down.
TTCGCCATTTTGCCGGCCCAGGCGGGGTTCACGCCGCTTGCCAGGGGCAGCGCCCTGACGGCGCCGGCTTGCGCCAACGGAAACGCCGCGATATCTTCACTCGCCGCAGACAACATCTTGCCGCTGATCGCCTGGTAACCGGCCTCGCTGCCATTCAGCGCCTCAGCGGCGCGGGCATCATAGGCAGCCAGACGGCAGCGCGTGAAATAGTCGGTGATTTTTTCACGCACAGCCTCATAGGCCGCCGCCGCCTCCTCAGTTTCCTGTCCCAGGGGGAAGATGGCACCATCCTGCCCGGCGATGCCATGCCAGTCTGAAAATGCCCGCGCCTGCTCGAAAAACTGTGCCGCCCTGGCCTCGGACAGGCCGTCCTGGCCGCTTCGGTCCGTTTCCGCGCCCAGGCAGGCGATCAGTCCGGAAATCACCTGCTGCACTGCGGAATCATCGCTCGAACCCGGCGGAATGATGCCATCGCCGTTGAAGCGCGTCTGGGCAAAAATCCTCACCGTATCGGCAGTATCTTCCGCCGTGATCGCACCGGCCTCGCCCTTGCCCAGGTTTTTCAGGATGTGCTGCGCCGAGGCAAGGAGGCGCCGGCCATCCTCGGTGTCGTCACGAATGGCTTCCAGAGGAAGAGAGCCCTCGCCTTTTACCATCAGATCAGGGTTTTTCAGCAGCGCGCCTGCCCATTTTGCGGCCGCGATGATTTCCGGGGCGCGGATATGTCCGTCGCCATCCGTATCGATCAGGTCCAGGGTCCGGGTATCGAACTCGATGCCCCGCGCCGGGCAGCTGAGCGCAACCCACAGCTTCTGATCCAGCTGGTCGAGCGCCAGCAGGTCCGCGCCGCTTTCCAGTTGCACCTGGTCGAAACCGCCGGCCCTGAAGAAGCGCCATTTGTGAGCCGCGGAGGAGGTGTTCCTGCTTTGGTTTGCGTCGGCAGCCACGTCATTCTCCATTCATGAAGCGATTATTTGCGAGAACTTACCCAGCCGGAATATTTTCCCCCCGGATGCCGGATTGCTCAAGCATGCCGAATGCCCTTGTCAAACATAGCGGCAAAAAGTTTCCCTTGACCTGAGCGCCCCGGCCAGACCGCTCATTGCGCACAGGAACAACAGCAGCAGCCCGGCCTGATAGTTTTCCCCCGTATAGGCCCGCACCCCTTCTGACATCCTGCCGTCCCAGCCCAGGTCCATCACCCAGCCCAGCAGCGGCTGCAGCAGCCCGGCGCCCAGGAAGCTGCCGGTATTGACCACGCTGGTTGCCATGCCGGAAAGGGCGGGGGGGTTCACTTCCTTGGTCACGGCCCACGCCAGGGTGAAGCCGGAAGCCCCGGCCCCCATGAGGAAAAACAGTGCCAGGCTGGCGGCCAGGGGCAGCTGCAGCAAGGCCAGCCAGGGCAGCCAGCACAGCAGGTACAGCACGATGCCCGCCACCATGACCGGACGGCGGCGGCCGATGCGGTCCGAAATCATCCCGGTGATCATCGCGCCGACGGCAAAACCGGCCAGCAGCAGGGAGTTGTGGCCTGCCGCAAGGGCGCGCGGCATGCCGTAAACATCGTGTAGAAAAGGCACTGCCCACAAGCCGGCAAAGGTGAACAGGGTGCCGCCGATGCCGAAATTGGGCCAGAAACCGGGCCAGGTGGCGCGGTTCCTGGCTACGCTGACCAGCCCGTCGTACCAGTGCCCGGCGTGGGGCGCATGGGGCGCTTCGCCATCCAGTTCGCGCATGGAAGGAAAACCCGCTTCACCCGGATGGTTGCGCACCACGAACCAGGTCAGCAGGCCAAGCGCGATGGAAAACATGCCCAGGGCAGCAAAAATGCTGCGCCATGAAGTGAAATCGAGCGCCCAGACCAGCGGCGCTGCCGCCAGCACCGAACCGAGATTGCCCAGCAGGATGGTCAGTCCGCCGACCGTGCCGAAATGACGGTCGTGAAACCACACCGCGTTAAGCTTCATGATGGATATAAACATCACGGAGACCCCCAGCCCCACCAGCAATCGTCCAAGCGACGCCCCGGAAAGGGTAGCCGCATAAGCGAACAGGATGGAGCCGGCTCCGGCCACCAGCCCGCCCAGAGTGGCGATCTTGCGCACCCCGAGGGTATCCGCCAGCACGCCGGTGGGAATCTGCATCAGCGTATAGATGTAGAAATACATTGCCGCCAGCGTCCCCAGGGCGGCGCCGCTGGCATTAAAGGCAAGCTGGAGTTCGCCCGCAATCGCGGCCGGCGCCATGCGATGGAAAAACGCCAGCACATACGCCAGGATCAGCAGGGAAAAGGCCGACCAGCGGAAGCGGCGCATGCTGCGCCGCTGCGATGGGGTCAACACAGGAAAGGGCGGGTTTCCGCTTAGCCGAGGCGGGCGAGGGCAGTGCGGCTGGACTCCAGCCACTTCTTGATGCGGTTGGCGTCGGCAATGCGCGTGTATTTGCCCCAGGAATCGAGCAGCACGATGATCACCGGACGGCTGGCAATCTGTGCCTGCATAACCAGGCAGCGCCCGGCTTCGTTGATGAAACCGGTTTTGGACAGGCCGATATCCCAGGACGGGCTCTTCACCAGCGCATTGGTATTCCGGTAAGCAGTGCGGTGGCCATTGTCGTTTACAACGTCATAGCCTTCGGCGGTGGACATCTGACGAATCCGTTCGTAGTGGTAACCGGCCCTGACCATTTTCACCAGGTCTTCCGCGGTGGACACGTTTTCGCTGTGCAGGCCGGTGGAATCCACGAAATGGGTCTGGCGCATGTCCAGTTCCGCCGCCTTGCGGTTCATGGCGGCGACAAACTGCGCCATACCGCCCGGATAGGTTCGCGCCAGCGCGGCAGCAGCGCGATTCTCCGACGACATCAGCGCCAGTTGCAGGGTTTCCCCCCGCGTCAGCGTGGTGCCCACCCTCAGGCGGGAGCCGGAGTTGCGCAGCCAGTCCACATCCGCTTCCGTGATGGTGATTGGCTCATCCATGCTGAGGCCGGCATCCAGCACGACCATCGCGGTCATGAGCTTGGTGATGGAAGCGATCGGCGCCTGGCTGGCGGCATTGCGGGAAAACAGGGTCTCGCCGCTCTGCTGGTCGACAATCATGGCGACCGCGGATCCCAGCTGCAAACGGTGATCTTCTGTAGCATGAATTTTAACCGGCTTGACGGCTTTGGAAATTTTTACCGCTTTTGCCTTGCCAGTCTTGTGATGACCGGCTTTCTTGTGGGCCGGCGCCGCCACTGCGATCGAGGAAGAAAGCAGCAAACAGGCGATAAACCATTTCGCTTTCATGACTGATCCTCCATATTCTTCTTAACTGTATTCTCTAACGTCAGGATTTTGCATTACTTTAATCCGATATGACGGCGCTGTAAACAAGCGCGTCAGGCAATGCAATTCATGAACGCCTGTTCCAGGCTTGGCGCGGAATATTGCCGGCAGCATTCGGCCGGCGTGCCGATAAAACGCAGGCATCCCTGGTGCAGGATCGCCATGCGATCGCAGATTTCCTCCACATCCGGCAAGGCGTGAGAACTGAAGAACAGGGTGCAGCCCTGCGCTTTAATGCCTTGCAGGTAGCGTTTGAGCAATGCCCGCGCCTTGGGATCAAGGCCGCTCATCGGCTCATCCAGCACATACAGCGCCCGCTCGCTGAGAAAACCCGCCGCCAGTCCGATTTTCTGGGTCATGCCCTTGGAGTAAGCGCGCACTGGCTTGGTAAGCGCCGTCAAATCGAGAYCCAGCGCATGCAGCATGGCTTCAGCCACAGCCGGCTGGTATGTCTGGCCGCGCAGCCTGAGCATGTACTGGAGAAAATCCCTGCCGGTCAGATAGCAGGGGGGCGTAAAACGCTCCGGCACGAATGCCAGCTGCGCGCGCCTGATACTGGCGGTGGCTGACGCCAAAAATTTCGATCCCGCCCTGATCCGGCCCGGAAAAATCCATCAGGCACTTGATCAGGGTGGTCTTTCCCGCTCCGTTGACGCCCACCAGGCCAAAAAACTCGCCGGGCTGAACATCCAGATCCAGTCCGTTTAATACAACGCTCTTGCCGTAGGCTTTGCTGAACTGTTTGAAATGGAGTGCGGGTGCCGGCATAAGGCTGACAAATTTACCACAGGCCGGCAGTTTCCAGCGCCTGGCGAACTGAAAAAGCCCGCTTCGCCGCTCATGGATGGCTTTATAATCCCCCCATCTTTAAGGCACCGGACCCAACAACCATGAATATCAGTTTCATCGGCGGCGGCAACATGGCCTCCGCCCTGATCGGCGGGCTCACCGCGCAAGGTTTTGATCCCTCGCATATCCGCGTGGTGGACGTTTCACGTGAAACCCGGGAAGCCCTGCAGGCGCGCTACCCGGTGCAGGTTTTTGCCGCCCTGGAAGCACAGGTGGCGGACAGCGAGGTCATTGTCCTTGCGGTGAAACCGCAACAGCTGCGCGAGGTGGCCGCCTCACTGGTTCCCTTGCTAAACCGGCAGCTGGTCATCTCGATCGCCGCCGGGGTGCGTGCCGGGGATCTCAGCCGCTGGCTGGGCGGCCATCGCCAGCTGGTGCGCAGCATGCCCAACACCCCTGCCATGGTTTCCGCCGGCATCAGCGGCCTCTATGCCCTGCCGGAAGTCGCGCAAGTACAGCGGCAGCAGGCCGAAACCGTGCTGCAGGCGGTGGGCGAGACGCTGTGGCTGGATGAAGAGGCGCAGATGGACGCCATTACCGCGGTTTCCGGCAGCGGCCCGGCCTATGTGTTCTATTTCATGGAAGCCATGCAGGCCGCCGCCGCAGAGCTGGGGTTTTCTCCCCGGCAGGCGCGCGCCCTGACCCTGCAAACCTTTCTCGGCGCGGCAAAGCTCGCCAGCCAGAGCGAGGAGGACGCCGCCACCCTGCGCGCGCGCGTCACCTCCAAGGGCGGCACCACCGAGCGCGCCCTGGGCGCAATGGAAGAAGCTGCGGTAAAAACCGCCATCATCCGGGCCATCCATGCCGCCGCCAGGCGCTCGCGCGAACTCGGCGACGCGCTGGGGAAAGAATGAGGGTTAAAACATGCTGAACCAGGCCCTGCTATTTTTGCTCGATACCCTGCTGTCGCTGGCCGCAGGCGCATTCCTGCTGCGCTTCCAGATGCAGCTCATGCGCGCGCCATTCCGCAATCCCCTGGGCCAGTTCCTGCTGGCGGCAACGGATTTCGCGGTCAAACCGCTGCGCCGCATCCTGCCCGGATTTCTTGGGCTGGACTGGGCATCGCTGGTGGCGGCATGGGCAACTCAGCTGGTACTGGTCGCGGTGACTTTCCTGCTGCTCGGCCACGCCGCGGCTTTTCCCGCGGCGCTCGGCGGACTGGCCTTTCTGGCCACGGTCAAGCTGCTGGGATTGGGGGTCAACCTGCTGATCTGGACCGTCATTATCAGCGCCGTCCTAAGCTGGGTGCAGCCCTATCATTGGCTGAACAGCCTTGCCGGCAGCCTGGTGCACCCCTTATTGCGCCCGCTGCAAAGGGCCATCCCGGCCATCGGCAACGTCGATCTATCGCCTCTGGTGCTGATTCTGCTTGGGCAACTGGTCCTGATGCTGCCCATCGCGTGGCTGGAACAGCTTGCCGTGCGCCTGTTCTGATGTCCGCTCCCTGGTACCGCATCGATGGCGACCGCGCCATTCTGACCCTGCATATCCAGCCCGGAGCCAAACGCACCGGAATTGCCGGCATCCACGACGGCGCGCTGAAAATCAGGATCGCGGCGCCGCCGGTTGAAGGCCAGGCCAACGCCAAGTTGCTGGATTTCCTCAAAAAAGCATTTGACGTGCCGTCAAGCCGGGTGATATTAAGGCAGGGCAGCAGCGGCCGCCGCAAAGTCGTGGAAATCCACGGCTCCCGGCGCTCGCCGGATGACATGGTTAATCTTTCAGATAAAACAACGCCCCCATGAGCGCTCAGCTCGAACAGCAGGTCGGTCATTTCCGCCAGTGGCGCGACGGCATCATTGCCGCGATCGATGCATACCAGTCCTGGCTGGACAGCACGGGCGAGGTGGACGCCCAGCTTTCGCTGCGCCTGTTCGACCTGGTGGAGAGCCTGAAAAAAGACCGTCTGGTACTGGCTTTTGTAGCCGAATTCTCGCGCGGCAAGACCGAGCTCATCAACGCCCTGTTCTTTTCCGATTTCAGGCAGCGCCTGCTGCCTTCTGACGTGGGCCGCACCACCATGTGCCCCACCGAGATCTATTACGACCCGGAAGAAGCGCCCTGCATCCGGCTCCTGCCCATCGAAACCCGCTACCGCGAGGAAAGCATTGCCGCGCTGAAGCGGCAGCCCGTCGAATGGAGCAGGATACGGCTCAATCTGGATTCGCATCAGGAAATGCAGGAAGCCATGCGCACCGTGGCGCAGAAGAAAACGGTGCCGATGAGCGAAGCGCGCGCCATGGGCCTGTGGGACGACAATGACCCCGGCCTCAAGGACATGGTCAATCCCGACGGAACGGTGGATATTCCCGCCTGGCGCCATGCCCTGATCAACTACCCGCATCCGCTCCTGAAAAGCGGCCTGGTCATCCTCGACACCCCGGGCCTGAATGCCCTCGGCACCGAGCCGGAACTGACCCTTTCCATGATTCCCAATGCCCATGCCGCGCTGTTTCTGCTCGCCATGGACACCGGGGTCACCAAATCCGACCTCGACATCTGGCACAAATACATCCAGAAATTCGTGCCCCATCGCCTGGCCGTGCTCAACAAGGTCGACATCCTGTGGGACGACCTGAAGCCCTGGGAGCAGATCCAGCTCTCCGTCCAGCACCAGCTCAACGATACCGCGCGCCTGCTGGAATTGCCGCTCGGCAACGTGCTTGCCGTTTCGGCCCAGAAGGCGCTGCTGGCGCGCGTGCGCGGCGACGAAGCGCTGCTCAGGAAAAGCGGCATCCAGGCAGTGGAGGCCATGCTGGCCGAGCACATCATCCCGGCCAAGCAGGAGATTCTGCGCGCTTCGGTACTGAAGGAAATCGGCGCCATGGTGGAAACTTCCGGCAAGTCCGTGCACAGCCAGCTTGCCGCTGTTCGCCATGAACTGAAGGAACTGGCTTCACTTACCGGCAAGAACCGTGCGGTCATCAAGAAACTGCTGGACAAGGTTCAGGCGGACAAAATGCTTTATGAGCAGACGGTGAAGAGCTTCAATGTCACGCGCGGCGTGATTACCCAGCAGGGCAGGGCGCTCATGGCCAGCCTGGACCGCGACAGGCTGGACGAAATGCTGGCCAAAAGCCGCGCCGCCATCGAAGGCAGCTGGACCACCGGCGGCCTGTTGCGCAGCATGCAGTCCCTGTTTGGCCAGGCCACCCAGCAGTTCGAACGCATCCACCACCATGCCGGCCAGATCAAGGGTCTGGTGGATGCGGCTTACAGGCGCTTCCATGAACAGCATGGTTTCGAGCTGCTTTTTCCGCCTCCGCTCGGACTGGAACGGGCCAAACAGGGGCTGCAGAATCTGGCGCAGCAGACCGCGGAATTCTGCGACGATCCGCTCAATGTCATGACCGAAAAACACTTCCTCATCCGCAAGTTTTACGCCGGGCTGGTGGCCTCCGCGCAGCAGGTCTTCGCACAGGCGCGGGCAGAAAGCGAATCGTGGCTGCGCGCCTCGCTCAGCCCGCTGATCAGGCAGATCCAGGACTACAAGGTGCAGATTGACCAGCGCGTGGCGACCGTGAAGCAGATCCACGACAACACCGACACGCTTGAAGAACGGATCAATGAACTGCTCAGGGAGCAGGAGCGCCTGCTCGGACAGAGCGAGGTGATCGAGGGGATACGCAGCAAAATCAGCGCGCCGCCACCTGCCTGCCCGGTGAAGGCGGCCTAAGACCGCTCGCGGCGGCCATTACATCAGGATGACGTCGTACTGCTCCTGGGAATACTGGCTCTCCACCAGCAGGGAAATCGGCTTGCCGATGAAGTCCCCCAGCTGGGCCAGGCTTTGCGATTCCTCGTCGAGGAACATGTCGATCACCTGCTGCGAGGCCAGGATGCGGTATTCGCGCGCATCGAACTGGCGCGCCTCGCGCAGCAGTTCGCGCAGGATCTCGTAGCAAACCGTCTGGGCCGTCTTGAGCTCGCCCCGCCCCTGGCACACCGGGCAGGGCTGGCACAGGACGTGGGCCAGGCTTTCACGGTTGCGCTTGCGCGTCATTTCAACCAGGCCGAGGGCGGAAAAGCCGTTGATGGTGATGCGCGCGCGGTCTTTCGAGAGCGCCTTTTTGAATTCGGCCAGCACCGCCGCCTGGTGCTCCTCGTTATCCATGTCGATGAAATCGACAATGATGATGCCGCCCAGATTGCGCAGTCTCAGCTGGCGCGCGATGGTCTGTGCCGCCTCGAGGTTGGTCTTGAAAATGGTGTCGTCGAAATTGCGCCCGCCTACGAACCCGCCGGTATTCACGTCCACGGTTGTCAACGCYTCGGTCTGGTCGAGGATCAGGTAGCCGCCCGACTTGAGATCCACGCGCCGCGCCAGCGCCTTCTCRATYTCRTCCTCCACGCCGCGCAGATCGAACAGCGGGCGCTCGCCCTGGTAGTGAGTCAGCTTTTCCCCCACACCCGAGGTGTATTCCTGCGCGAACCCCTGCAGGCGGATGAATGTTTCACGTGAATCCACCACGATGCGGTCGGTTTCATCGTTGACGAAATCGCGCAGGACGCGCAGCGGCAGGTCCAGATCATGATAGAGCCTGGTCTTGACCGCGGCGCCCTTGGCATTGACCTGAATGTCGCTCCACACCTTGCGCAGGTACTCGACATCATCGAGCAGCTCCTTGTCGGTCGCCGTTTCGGCCATGGTGCGGATAATGAAGCCGCCATGATCCGCCTCGGGCAGGAGCTGCTGCAGCTTCTCGCGCAGGTGTTCGCGCTCCGCCTCGTCCTCGATGCGCTGGGAAATGCCGATGTGCGTTTCCTGCGGCAGGTACACCAGGAAACGGCCAGCCAGGCCAATCTGGGTGGAAAGGCGCGCGCCCTTGGTGCCGATCGGGTCCTTGAAAACCTGGACCATGATAGTCTGGCCTTCGTAGAGCAGGCGCTCGATCGGGCGCGGCTCTTCGCCCGGGGACACCCAGATATCCGCCACATGAAGGAAAGCAGCGCGATCCAGGCCGATTTCCACAAAAGCGGACTGCATGCCGGGCAAAACCCGGCACACCCGCCCCAGATAAATATTCCCCACCAGGCCGCGCGCGCTGGCGCGCTCGATGTGCAGTTCCTGCACCACCGCCTGCTGCAGAACCGCCACCCGGGTTTCCTGGGGCGTCACGTTGATCAGGATTTCTTCGCTCATAATCCTAGAAACCTTAGTTGGACAGGCCGAAGTGTATGATTTTGCGGGTGCAGGGCAAGGCGTAACGACGCGGAATGGTCATTCCATTCCAAGAAGTTACAACGCCGCCATGTGCCCGCAAAACCGTGCAATTCGGCCTGTAGCGAACTCACCAGATGGGTGAATCCACGAACCATAAAGAAATTTATTAAAATCACTGCATTAAGCATATAGATGAGCGGTCAACTGAGGCTTCTAGGATAATACTTCGATGCCGAATTTCCGTAATAGTTGAGAGGTTTCATGCAGGGGCAGGCCCATCACGCCGGAATAGCTGCCCTCAAGCCGGCTCACAAAAGCTGCCGCCCGTCCCTGGATGGCGTATGCGCCGGCCTTGTCATGGGACTCGCCGCAGGCCACGTAGCGTTTGATGGCGCCCGCATCGAGCGGCGCGAACTCGACGCTGGAGGCGCTCAGCTTCACCTCGACCTCGTCATCAAATGCCATCGCCACGGCGGTCAGCACCTCATGGCGGCGGCCCGCCAGACGCGCCAGCGTGGCCTCCGCTTCGGCGCGATCAGCCGGTTTGCCGATGATGGCGCCGTCCAGAATCACTGTGGTGTCCGCCGCCAGCACCGGGTAGGCCGGCAAGCGGCGGGCGCGACAGGCCATGTTGCCCGCCACCGCCTTGGTGCTTGCCAGGCGCAGCACGTAATCACGCGGGTCTTCTCCCGCATGCGGCGTTTCATCGACATCGGAGCGGGAAGGATGCGCGCGCAGCAGCACCACCTCGAAGCGCACCCCGATCTGCTTCAGCAGTTCCCTCCGCCGCGGGCTCGCGGAAGCAAGATAAACGGTGTGGTAAGAATGGGCCATCGCGCTTTATTCCCCTATTCCCTGTGGTAAGGATGCCCCTGAATCACCGACATGGCCCGGTACAACTGCTCTGCCAGCAGGACCCTCACCATGCCGTGGGGCAGGGTGAGGCGCGACAGCGACCACAATTTGCCGGCGCGCTGGCGCAGGGCAGGGTGCAATCCATCGGCCCCGCCGATGACAAAAGCCACGTCGCGCCCATCCTGAAGCCACGATTTCATTGCTCCGGCCAATTCCAGCGTGCTCATCTCCGCGCCGCGCTCATCCAGCATGACAGGTAAAGCCGCTGCGGGAAGCGCCGCCTGAATCCGCTCCATCTCGGCTTCCTGCATCTGTTCAACGGTTTTTCCGCCGGCGCGCTTCTCCGGCCTGATTTCCACCAGTTCGATGCGCGCTTCCCGCGGCATGCGTTTTGCGTATTCGGCAAAAGCCTCGCTGACCCAGCCCGGCATTTTGTTGCCGACGGCGAGTATCCACAGCTTCAAGAGTTCAGGCCTGCCCTGCCATTGGCTGGCCATGGCGGCGCGCCGCCTCGACTCCACCCCACAGCTGTTCAAGATTGTAGTACTCGCGTGTGCTGGGCTGCATGATGTGGACCACCACCTGGCCGAGATCCACCAGCACCCACTCCCCGCTTTCCTCGCCTTCCACCCCCAGCACCTGGGCGCCTTGTTCCTTCAGCTTTTCCTGCACATTATTGGCCAGAGCCCGCGTCTGGCGGTTGGAATCACCCGTGGCGATGATCATGTAGTCCGTCATGCTGGTCAGATGCGACACCTTCAGCACGGCGATGTCCTTTGCCTTGATGTCTTCCAGCGCCGACACGACGGCCTGCTTCATTGCTTCAAGTTCCATAGCGGCGTTCCTTAGCGGTATAAATTTTGTGCCTGAATATAATCGAGAACACTTTCCGGGAGCAAATAGCGCGGACTCCGCCCCGCCCCGATTCCGGCGCGGATAGTGGTTGCCGAAATGGCCAGGGGCGTAATCGGGCAGGTCATGACACGGCCAGCTGGCAAGCCCTGCAGATCGGCTGGATCGGCGCTCATGCGCTGCTTGATTTCCTCGCGCAGCAGGCCGTCCATCCCTTCCTGCAGCAGCGAAAAACCAGGGCGCTGCGCTACCGCCAGATGCGCCAGCCCAAACAGCTCGCGCCAGTGATGCCATGTAGGCAGTCCGAGAAAAGCATCGGCGCCCAGAAGCAGGCACAAGGACTGTTCGCCTCCCATTTCCTGGCGTAATTCAGACAGCGTTTCCACCGTGTAGCCAGCCGAATTCTTCCTGACTTCCCGTTCATCGAGCACAAAGCGCGGGTTGCCGGCGATGGCACGGCTTACCATCTCCAGCCGCTGCACAGGCGTTGCGCCAAGCGCTCCACGATGCCACGGCTTCCCCGATGGAACGAAACGCACCTCGGACAGCGCCAGTTGCTGCGCCAGCTCCTCCGCCAGCCTCAGGTGGCCGAAATGGATCGGATCAAAGGTGCCGCCGAGAACACCGAGCGGCAGCGCACGCGGCAAAACTCCGCTGTACTCCTCACTCCTCACTCCTCACTCCTCACGGCTTTATCCCCTGACGTGGCCATCGCCCAGCACGATGAATTTCTGTGAAGTCAGCCCTTCCAGCCCCACCGGGCCGCGCGCGTGGATCTTGTCGGTGGAAATGCCGATCTCCGCGCCGAGGCCGTATTCGAAGCCGTCGGCGAAGCGGGTGGAGGCGTTCACCATCACCGAGCTGGAATCCACCTCGCGCAGGAAGCGCCGCGCCCGGCTGTAATCCTCCGTCACGATGGACTCGGTGTGCTGCGAGCTGTAGGTGTTGATATGCCCGATCGCCGCTTCGATGTCCTTCACCACCCTCACCGAGAGGATGGGCGCCAGATATTCGGTGTGCCAGTCCTCCTCGGTGGCTTCCTTCATCACCGGCACGATGGCGCGGGAAGCCGCGCAGCCGCGCAGTTCCACGCCCTTTTCCCTGTAGATATTGCACAGCGGCGGCAGGACATCCTTCGCCACCCCTTCCGCCACCAGCAGGGTTTCCATGGTGTTGCAGGTGCCGTAGCGGCTGGTCTTGGCGTTGTCGGCGATCCTGATGGCCTTGGCCAGGTCCGCCTTGTCGTCGATGTAGACATGGCACACGCCGTGCAGGTGCTTGATCACCGGAATGCGCGCCTCGGCGATGAGGCGCTCGATCAGGCCCTTGCCGCCGCGCGGCACGATCACGTCTACAAACTCGCGCATGGTGATCAGCTCGCCCACCGCGGCGCGGTCGGTGGTCTCGA
>PQAG01000165.1 GCA_003104895.1 Nitrosomonadales bacterium | reverse complement strand
GAGGATTCCTATCAGGCGCTGGAAGAACTGACCGGCCATGCCGAGACGATTCTCAGGAAACTCGATCTTCCCTACCGGGTAATGGCGCTGTGCAGCGGCGACATGGGCTTTTCCGCCGCCAAGACCTACGACCTGGAAGTGTGGCTGCCGGCGCAGAACACCTACCGTGAAATCTCCTCCTGCAGCAATTTCGAGGCCTTCCAGGCGCGCCGCATGCAGGCACGCTTCCGCGGCGACAAGGGCAAGCCGGAGCTGGCGCATACCCTGAACGGCTCAGGCCTGGCGGTGGGACGTACTTTGGTGGCGATTCTTGAGAACTACCAGAATGCAGATGGCAGCGTTAGCGTGCCTGCTGCCCTGCAGCCTTATCTGGGCGGGGTGCAGAAGCTGGCGCCTTAAGCCCCAGAGTGGTTCCTGTTCCGCGCGGCTCATTGCTTGCCTGCGCAGCGGAAAACAGGCGCTGGTAAGGCTTCTCGAACCTGGCCAAAATATCGTAATAGGTGCGCACCGTCTCAACAAATATCACCGTTTCGCCGCCGCGCGCGTAACCGTGCTTGACCTCGCCGATGTATTCGGACTTGGCCAGCAGCGGMAGTATAGTCTTGAGATCGGCCCACGAGTCCGGGTTGAGCTTCTTTTTCTTGGCCAGAATGCGCGCRTCTTCGAGATGCCCGTAGCCWATATTGTAAGCAGCCAGTGCAATCCAGGTCCGGTCCGGCTCGGGAATCCGGCCRGGCACGGTATCCTTGAGGTAATTCACGTAACGCGCCCCGGCCAGGATGCTCTGTTTGGRATCAAGCCGGTCCGTCACGCCCAGACGGTCTGCGGTTTCTCCGGTGAGCATCATCAGGCCGCGCACRCCGGTCGGCGATGTGGCAAGCGGATCCCAGTGCGATTCCTGATAGCCGATGGCGGCAATCAGCCGCCAGTCMAGTTCGGTCAGTTCCTGCGCTTGGTGGAAATGGCGGCGGAATTTCGGCAGCACGCCATTGGTGGCGATCATGAAACCTTCCACGTCTATCCGCCCAAGCCTGGTTACATGCCCATAATAGCGGTCAAGAAGGCGCTTCAGGGTGCCGTTATCCTGGATGCGGGCGAAGAAATCCCTGGATTTTTCCAGCAGAAAATTATCCACATTCCTGGGGAAAGCCCAGGCCAGATGCTGCGTTTCGCTCAGATCAAATGCCGTCTCAAGGGTTGGCAAGTAATTCTTGACCACGTCAACGATATTCGAATCCGCAACCACCGCATCCAACTGGCTCATGGCAAGCTTCTCCAGCAATTCCTCGCTTTCCATCGAAGCATTTTCCTTCCATGAAAGCGCGGGGTGTTTCTTTTTTGCTTCCATCAGCATTTCGGCATAACTGGAACCGGCCACGACCTCAATGCGTTGCCCGATCAAATCCTTCAGGCCGGAAGGCTTCTCACCATTCGTGTTGTACACGACCTGCTGCTTGATGGTCTGGTAAGGGGTGGAAAACTTGAAACTCTTCTGACGTTCGGGCGTGATGGTAAGGCCAGCCGCGGCGAGATGGGCCTGCTGGTTTTGCAGCGCGGGCAGGATTTCGTTGAACTGTTTTGCCACGATAAAACGGACTTTTACACCCAGGTCTTTTGCGAACAGTTCTACCAGATCATGTTCGATGCCGGCCAGGTTGCCTTCTGCATCCTCATAATAGGTGGTTGGACTGTTGCGGGTAATGACGACCAGTTCACCTGTTTGTTGCACAGGCGGCACAGGCTTTGGCGGAGAGGGATAGCTGCATCCGCCCAGTCCGGCAACCAGTAGAATTGCCATGATCCAGTTTCGCATCGGCGAAAGTGTGGATGACTTTCTAATATTTGTCTATCAGCCTGCTTTGATAAGCCGCCCAACCGATGTAGAATGGCGCCCACTGGAGAGGTGGCAGAGTGGTCGAATGTACCTGACTCGAAATCAGGCGTGGGCGCAAGTTCACCGAGGGTTCGAATCCCTCCCTCTCCGCCACCGAATACTAAGGCCTTGGCTAATTGGTCATGGGCCTTGTTTTTCCGTGGCCGCGCAATTCAGACTGTGGCTTTTTTCAGCACATGTTCCGCCGCCTTCACGCCCCAGTAGTTCGCTTCCTCGAAAATAGAAAAACCGCTCAGGTCGGAATGGGCAAGATAGACACGCCCGTGCGGCACGGTAAGCCGCTCTCGCTCGGCGCTCCAAATCCATCCTGGCACGGGTTTTGACATGGCATGGCCCCAGCGGAAGATGTCGAGTTGCGTGACCTTGTCGCGAATATCGGGGTGTGGACGCGACAACTCGCGCAGGATGCTTTCCGACCAGTTTTGCCAGGGTGTATCGAACAGCCGCTGGCGCGCAACTTTCTCGGGTTCGCCACTCAGCGCCCAATAATAGGTCAGCACGGCCGGCCCCTCATGGCTGCGCAGATTCTGGTGCGTGGCGTTGACGTAACCCAGCGCCGGGCTGCCGTACAGGACGTTGTCCCAGGACAGCGGAGCGCCATGGCCGGGCTCCGGCAGGCTGTTCAAAGTCAGGTTGGCCACCAGCCAGGGAGCGTAGCGGATCTGCTGGCAGGCCTGCTTGAGCTTCTCGTCCAGCCCTTCAAAGATGTGCGGCAGGACGAACATCGGAGCGGCGAAAATGACGCGATCCGCCTGCCAGCGCACGCTGCGGTTTTCCCGCTGCATGTAAACATCCAATTCCACATGGCTTCTTGTTTCTGCCATGCGCTGCGCCAATGCGCCGCTCACGATGCGCTCGCTGAAGCCTTTCTGCATCTCTTTCACCAGCCAGCCGTTGCCCTCCGGCCAGGTCAGCACCTGGTCGCTATCCACGTTTCCCACTCGTCCGTCGCGGCTGGCGAAATAATGCAGACCGGCCCAGGCTGACACCGCCGCATAATCGCTGCCGTAATCGTCACGGCAGCCATAGTTCACATACCAGTGCAGCAGCGGCGAGTCGAGTTTTTGCTGCTGCAGGAAATGGCGCATCGAGATACGGTCCAGCGCCACCAGGTCTGAGTCCCGCGCCGAGCGCGCCGCGGGGATGGAAAATGCCCTCAGACCGCGGGCTCCATGGCGCTGGCGGAACTGGTCCAGCAGCGTGAAAAAGCGCCGGTACTGTTCCTGGTCGCGCCGTGTGGCGCCAATTTGCGGCAGCATCCCTTCCTGCCACAAGCCATGGCGGTAAAGCCGCTCCTGCGGGGCGAAGCACAGAAAGCGCTCATCGTAGCTGGGGCTTTCAGCGTATGGGTCGCCCTGCAGCACCCCCAGGTCGGCCAGCAGTTCGCGGGTTTCGCGCGCCTCCACTCCCGGCAGAGGGAGATAATGCGCCCCCCAGGGATAGGCGGAAACCGCGTTCTTTCCTGAGCGTGCATTGCCGCCCGCTGCATCTTCCAGTTCGAACAGCTGGAAATCGCCGAATCCGGATTTGTTCAGCTTCCACGCCGCGGAAAGCCCGGCAATACCGCCCCCGACAATCGCCACGCCTGTTTTACGGGTCTCGGACGGAGCGGGAAAATCCCGCCCGCGCAGGCGATGGCCGCGCTCCATGGAGGGGCCCAGCATGCTGCCAGCCGGAAGGAGCGGATTGGCAGCGGGCTGGCAGCCGGAAAGACAGGCAGAGGCGGCGAGGGAGAGCAGGAAGTCGCGGCGGTTCATGAATTTAACTTTTTATGGCGCCTGATGTTTCCACTCGGACTCGTAGTAGTGCACCAGCGCCTGGTTGTTGAGGCGGTTGATTTCGGTCTCCACGGGGGCCATGTCGAGGGGGAACTGGAACAGCACCGGATTCAGTCCGGCGCTGACAAAGCGCAGGCTGGCTCCGTAGCGTTCAGGCGGCGTGTAGGGCTGATGGCTGGCGATGATGTAGCCCCACTCGCCAAAGGAGGGCACCAGGGCGTGGTAGGGCGCCGTTTTGAGGCCCACGCTGCGCAGCGTCTGGTCGATGCACCAGTACGATTTCCGGGCGTATAGCGGCGAAGTCGCCTGGATCACCGCCAGCCCGTGCTGAGACAGATGTTTTTCCAGCAGACGGTAGAAGGTATTGGTGTAAAGCTTGCCCAGCATGTAATTGGTAGGGTCGGGAAAATCCACCACGATGAAGTCGTAGAAATCATGGCTCCTGTCCAGCCACTGGAAGGCGTCGTCATTGACGATGCTGACTTTTGGGGAATGCAGCGCATCCTGGTTCAATGCGCGCAGCATGGGCAGGCGTTTGAACAGGGCCGTCATGTTGGGGTCGAGATCGACAAGTGTGATGCGCTCTACGCCTGGATACTTGAGGATCTCGCGCACTGCCAGGCCGTCACCGCCACCCAGCACCAGGACGCGGCGCGGATGCCTGACGGCCTGCAGGGCAGGGTGGACCAGCGCTTCGTGGTAACGGTATTCGTCGCGCGAGGAGAATTGCAGGTTGCCGTTGAGGAACAGGCGGATATCGTCTTTCCAGCGCGTCATGACGATGCGCTGGTAGGGCGTGGTTTCGGTATAGATGATCTCGTCGGCGTAGAGATTCTCCTCCGCCAGGCTGGTTAGCCTGTCGGCCCCGAGCAAGCCGCCCAACAGCAGCGCGCTAACCAGGAAACACTGTACTGACAGGGCTTTCAGCCCCGCCAGCTGCGTCCGGAACAGCCAGAGCGCCCATGCCGCCACCAGCGCGTTCATCAACCCGAACAGCAAACTGGTGCGGATCAGGCCCAGGTGCGGCGCCAGCAGCAGGGGGAAGGCAAGCGACACGGCCAGCGCGCCCAGGTAATCGAAGGTGAGCACCTGCGATACCAGGTCCTTGAGCCCGTAGTGCTGCTTGAGGATGCGCATTACCAGCGGGATCTCCAGCCCCACGAGAATGCCGGTCAGCAGCACCAGGCCGTACAGCACCAGTTTGAATGGCCCGGCAACCCAGGCAAAGATCACAAACAGCAGGGCGGCGGAGAAACCGCCGGCCAGCCCCACCAGCAATTCCACCTGGATGAAGCGCGCCACCAGGCCTTTTACGATAAAGCGCGAAAGGTAGGAGCCGATCCCCATGGCAAAGAGATAGGTGCCGATGATGGTGGAAAACTGGGTGACGGAATCGCCCAGCAGATAGCTCGAAAGCGCGCCGGCAACCAGCTCGTAGGCCAGCCCGCAGGAAGCGACGACAAAGACGGAGAATAGCAGGGCGATACTCATGGGCGTTTAGCCAATATGAACCCCCGCCATTGCAAGTCGGGTTTTAACCCGGCATGTCGGGCTGAAGCCCGGCCTACATTTATGGAATTCATCAGCCATGGATCGCGGAAGCGACGATCACGGCGATTCCCAGGCACATGGCAGCCACCACGATGGCCAGCGACATGTTCTTTTCCTCGACGATTTCCTTCCACAGGTTGTAGGGCGTGATTTTGTCGATGACGATGAAGCACACCCAGAACACGAACACGCCGACAAACGAGTACAGCAGCGAATTGACGAGATAGGCGGGGTTGAAGATTTCCATGAAAATGCTCCTTTATTTGTGATAGGCGCTACGGGCCGCGCCTGGCTGGGGTTTGCTTTCGCTGACGCTCCACACGCTCCAGCCATGATACTGGGCATAGCTGAACAGGCTGAGCGCCAGGAGGCCGGAGGTAACATAAATCTTGAACATCATTGCTCCTCAATCATCGCTGGAATCCGAGCCGGAGTCCTCATCCGAGGAGGAGGCATAATCGCTTTCCGCCCAGCGCCGGCTCTCGAAGGAATGGCTGCGCAACCAGGCAATCAGGGGGAAAATGAGCAATGCCAGGAGTGTCAGGAAAAAATTGCTCCATAGCGGCACGTCCCGCACCACCACCAGCCGGTCCGAAATCTGCGCTCCGCCGCCTGCGGGCGTTTCCGCCTGGATTTGCAGCAAATATTCTCCTGCCGGCACGTCCGAGAGGACGGCTTCGTCGCGCGAATTTCCCTCGGACCAGGATTCTCCGCCATCCACGCCGTGGTAGTAACTGATGTCGCGCCCGAAGGCGAAGCTGCGCCCGCTGTTGCGTTCGATCAGTTCCATGTCCAGGTAAAGCCAGTCATTATTCAGGCTGGTCTGGTTGCGCACCACCAGATTCCCTGTGCCGCTGACCGGAAAAACCCCGGTGGCGAGCGAACTTGCCGCCCCGTTGCGCTCGAATTCGAGGCTGTTCTGGTACACCGTTTTGTTCTGGGCACCGGTCATGAATGCGATCTGGATCAGCAGCGCAGTAAGGGCAAAGGCCGCAAAGGCCTTCCAGTAAGGCAAGACCTTGCCCTGATGGGGCGAAGGCTGGTTAGGGGCGACCCCCACCGGCCTGAGCAGAGGCTGTTCCAGCTTGAATGCGGCGGCAATTTCCTCCGGCTCGACATATTCCGCCAAGGACCAGGTGATTTCCTTGCCGGTTTTTTCCTCGCTCAGCATCAGCGGCGGGGCTACATAATCCGACACCAGCGCTTCCTCGCCGAACGACACCCGCCAGTTGAACTCGCCCAGCACATAAGTGACCTTGGCAGTGGAGGTCTGGAAGTGCCGGTAGCTCGTGCCGAGAAAACTGGCGATGGGTTTTTCCAGGTTGCGCCACACCTTGGGCATGCGGGTGGTGGTCTTGATGAAATTCCAGTGCCCGTTGGATTCGGACAGCCAGCGGAAACCTTCCTTTTCGCTGTAGAGCAGGTATTCGCTCCACGGGTAATCGACATTCTCCACCGTTGCCTGACGGCGCAGATAGCCAACTACGTCATAATCCGCGCCACGCAGATGCCCCTGGCTGCCGAGAGGGATTTTCGGCGTGTGCGTGTTCTGGGTGCGAAAACGCGACAGTATCTGGTGATTTTCATGGGCGGCATCCACCACCGACCCGCAATTGCCACAGGCGACGCTTTCCGTTCCGGCGGCACGTATCTGCAAGGGGGCGGCGCAACAGGGGCAGTTGAAGGATTTTACCCTAGCCTTGCCTGACGCGGCCGCGCGCTCGCGCAGCCCGGTCATTTTCAGATCGCCGAGTTCCACCTGTTCGCCGATGTACAGCAAAGGCGGCGCCTCGCTGTAATCGAGGGTGGCGAAGTTCTGGCCGTTGGAGAGGTCGATGACGGGCGCTTCATAACCTGCGCCCACCTTGAACGGCAGCTCGCCTTCGCCGGCGATGCAGGTGGCGGTTTCCTTGTTGACGATCTGGAAAACCTGACCAAGCAGCTGCAGCGAGCCGCCCACATTGGCCTCATCGAAGGCAGGAATATTGGCCGGTGCGGGAGAGGAGAAGGTGAGGACGTAGTTGCCGTTGGCTTCGGACAGCCAGCCGCTCTTCTGGTTGTCGAACAGCAGATGCCACTCGTTCCACAGACCCTGCTGGTAGCGCAACTGGATGCGGCCTATCACGCCAAAGTGGCTATTCTTGTAACAGCCTTCCACGCCCAGTTGCAGCGGCGAAGCATCCTCCATCAGATCCGCCATCCGGCCCAGATTTTCCAGATTCAGATCGTGGCGGATCAGGGTGCTCCTGCAATAGCCGCACACGGCCAGAAGAGAGGCTGACGAGCAGAAGGTAACCGGAGCGCCGCAGGAGGGGCAGCTGGCTGTTTTCACTCTGATTATATTGAGTTAGGAGTGGATATTAAACCAGTTTCTTGAGCAACTCAGCCTTCTTGGCCTCGAATTCTTCCTGACTGAGGACACCCTTGACTACCAGGCCGTGGAGCTTTTCCAGCAGGGCGGGGATGTCCTCTGCTGTCTGGGCTGCTTGAGCGGCAGCACCCGGCTGAGTCATGGCGGCGGCCATCGCCTGGCCCATGGCAATCCCGGCCCCCAGCCCGGCGCCGGCACCGGCCACGCCGCCTTCATTGGCGGCGGCGACGGGGATGGCCTGGGCGGTCTGATACTGGGTGTATTTGCCGAGATCGCCCACCATGTTCATGCCGATGCGCTGGTCCAGCACTTTCTGCAATTCCTCCGGCAGGGACACGTTCTGCACCACCAGGTTGTCCAGCGCGAGGCCGTAGCGCTCGAACACGGGCAGCATTTTCTCTTTCAGGCGGGCGCCGAATTCATCCTGGTTTGCCGCCATGTCGAGGAAGGGCACGCCGGATTCGGCGAACAGGTCGGTCATGGAGCCGATCAGGGTGTTGCGCAACTGGCCGTCGAGATCATCCACGGTATAGGTTTCGCGCGTGCCGCTGATCTCGGTGTAGAACTTCTTCGGGTCGGTAACGCGGTAGGAGTAGATGCCGAAGGCGCGCAGCCGCACAACGCCGAATTCCTTGTCGCGGATGGTGATGGGGTTGGGGGTGCCCCATTTGCGGTCCAGTTGCAGACGGGTGCTGAAGAAATAGACATCGGACTTGAAGGGGGACTCGAACAGCTTGTCCCAGTTCTTCAGGTAGGTCAGGACCGGCAGGGTCTGGGTGGTGAGCGTGTGGCGGCCGGGCTGGAACAGGTCCGCCACCTTGCCTTCATCCACGAACAACGCCAACTGCGATTCCCGCACCGTAAGCGAGGCGCCGTTCTGGATTTCCATGCCGGACATGGGGAAGCGGTAGGCCAGAATGCCATCCTCCGGTTCGGTCCAGTGAATGACATCAATAAACTGCTTGGCGACGAAATCGAACAGGCCCATGGCAAGCTCCTTCATTATGATTTTGATCGCATTCTACCCATAAAGCAGGTATATAATCCAATCATCATGAACGGATTTGATGGCTTGCATTTGATGGGAAATCTGCATGGCTGCGCCGGCGCAGAAGATCTTTTGCGCGAAGTGGATCGTCTGCGCGAGCATTGCCTCAGCAAGGTGGAGGAGGCGGGCCTCAGCGCGGTAGGGGAGTGCTTTCACCAGTTTGGCGGGAAGGGCGGCGTAACCGGGGTGGTTGTGCTGGCCGAATCGCATATTTCCATTCATACCTGGCCGGAAAAGAATTACGTCACTCTGGATGTGTTTGTGTGCAACATGCACAGCAACAACCGCAACAAGGCGATGCGCCTGTTCAATGCTCTGGTCTTCCCCTTCAATCCTGCAGAAAAACGCCTGTACCGGGTCGAGCGAA
>PQAG01000164.1 GCA_003104895.1 Nitrosomonadales bacterium | reverse complement strand
GTCGAGCAGCAGCAGCTGCGGCTCGAGTGCGAGCGCGAGCGCCAGCGTTGCACGCTTGCACTCGCCGCCCGATGCCACGCCGGGTTGCAGTCTTTCGTCGAGCCCGAAGCGGTGCAGGAACTCGACCAGCCGCGATTCGGCCTGCCAGCGGGCGCGGTCGTCCGCGATGCGCTCGAGCCCGCCGCGGATCACCAGGCTCTCGCGCAGCGTCGCCGCGGGCGGCAGCGCCGGCTCCTGCTCGACGACGGCGATGCGCAGGCCGTCCCGGCGGCGGAGTTCACCGCCGTCGAGTGCAAGTTCGCCCGCGATAACCCGGAGCAGGCTGGATTTGCCGGTGCCGTTGCGGCCGATCAGGCCGACGCGCTCTCCGGGCTCCAGCACCAGGTCGGCGTGGTCAAGCAGGGGCACATGGCCGAAGGCGAGGGAAATTTTATCTAACTGGATCAGTGGCATATTACAGAGAAGGGGCGCTTTCGCTGGCATGGGTTTTTTCATGCAGCTGCTGGCAATTGACGCAACGCTTGGCTGCCGGGTAAGCCAGCAGGCGCTCGAAGCGGATATCCTCRCCGCAATCCCCGCAGGTGCCATACTCGCCCTGCTTCATGCGCTTTCTCGCCGCCTCGATATCGCGCATTTCATTGACCTGGCGATCCACCCGTGCCGCTGCAATGTCCGCCAGCGCATCGGCGACCGATTCRTCGCCCTCGTCAGAGCCTCCCGCCTCGGCGAAATCGGCAAAGTGCTGCTCACCTTCCTGCCCGAGTTCCTGACGTACTTCATTGATCAATTGCTGATAACGCGTTTTCAGCGCCAGTTCAAGCTGTTTTTGCTGTTCTGCAGAGAGTGCCATGATCTTTTCCTTTTAATTCCGAGACGCTTTTATCTATTGTCATTCCATTAGCCAAGAGTTTAACATGGCAGCAGCCATTCATTTCGCCGCCGGCGGCCTGGACAAAGTGAGGTGACCATGAACCCTTCGCGCAGAAAAGTCCTGAAAGCGCTCTCCGCCCTGCCTCTGGCTGCGCTCAGCGGAACGGCAACAGCTGATGCGGCGCTGAAGCCGATACGCATCAACATTCCCGGCCCCCATTCTCTGCCTTTTCTTCCAATTGAACTGATCCCCATTCTGGGCATAGACCGCAGCATGGGGGCGCAATTGATCATCCGTTACTTCCCCAGCGGCGTGCGTGCGCTGGAAGACATGCTGGCCGGCAACGCCCACTTCTCCGCCCAGGGCTTCACGGTGCTGCATGCCTTTCAGGTCAAGGGCAAAAAAGTCCAGGCCCTGGCCCCCTTGAGCGGCCAGGTTCCCCCTTACGGCATCGTGGTGGCAAGCGAGTTGCGCAAACAGATCAGAAGCGTCATCGATCTCAAGGGCCGCTCCATTGGCGTTTCTGTCGGAAACGTCACCAGCAAGACCTACCTGCAGCAGGTGGCGGAAGTCTTCCTGAGCGCCAATGGCATCAAACCCAGCGAGGTGCGCTGGGTGCCCACGGCACAGAACTGGGAGGGACAGTTTGGCGCGCTCAGCAGCGGCTCTGTCGATGCCGTGTTCTGCGAGGAACCTTTCATGAGCGGACTGACGCGGAAAAAAGCCGGTTTTGTGCTCAGCGATTTCAGCGATCCCAGGGTAATGGCCAAAATTCCCGGCGCAGAGCATTTGCGCGCCGCGCTCACCACTTCCGCAGAAAATCTGGTAAATGACGCGCAAAACGCCGAAACCATGGTGCGCATGCTGAAGCTGTCCCTGGAGTGGATGGCCAAGGCGGACGCCAGGGAAATTGCCGATCGCCTCGACCTCCAGGACAAGGACGAAAAACTTGAACTGATCGACGTTCTGACCCACCATCGCGGCATGTTTGCCAGCGACGTCCGCTTCTCGCGCCGCCAAGTCGAGGCCACAGCGCAGTTCATGCGTGCCGCAGGCGTCCTCACTGACGACAGCTTCGACCTCAACAAGCTGATAGCCAGCCATATCGCGGGAGTCAAGCCATAGTCCAGCTGATTTCCAGGCACATCTCCACCCTGCTGCACGGCCGCGGCACCCTGCGCTGGCAGGCACTGGCGCGCCTGATGCTGGTTGCCCTGTTTGCGGCGGTGGCCATCAGCATGGTAGCCGCCAACAATTACTACACCCAGCGCGAGCGCGAAGTTATCCTGAAGCGTGCAATTATCAGGCAGCTCTATGAAAAAGAGCTGCCGCGGGTTGAAGATCGCTGGCAAGGCGAGGCCGACCAGATGAGGGCGCGCATCGAGTTTTCTCGCATCCTGGAGGAAGGGGGCGAAGTGCGCTGGCAGAAATTCAATGCTTTCCTCAACGCCCAATCAGAATTCACCCACTTCGCCAATCTGCTGATACTGCGCTCGGGCCAGATTCTTTTTCACTATGGCCCTGAAATGCACAAGATGCAAAGCTCACCGGCACTGTTCAATTCCGCCTGGCACTATGCCGGGGAAGCCCGTGAACTGTATCGCATCTATCGCCTGCCGGTCTGGCTCGGCGCCGAAGGGCAAGGCACGCTGCTGCTGCTGAAAACCGTCAACAATGCCGCGCTGAGCAGCATTGCCGCGCCGGAAACCCGCCTCCAGCTTTATTTCCATGATCAGATCCTGGCCGCCTCGAATGGCGGCAATCCCGAACCTGCCCGCCCCGGGATGAAAGAAGCACGCACGCCGGCAGGGCTGCCGCTGATTCAGACCGACATGCCCTGGCCCGGCAGCGGCATTCAGCCAACCCTTATCGTGCAGCGGGAACTGCATGAGACCTACCCGATGAAAGAGTTCCTGCTGCGCCCTCTCGCCGTCATATTGATCATCACCACCCTGATCTGGCTCGGCCTGGGGCGCTGGCTGACACGCACCGTCAGGCGCGTCGAAAACCTGGAAACGGCCACCAACGATTACACCCGGCTCGGCATGGTGTCGCGCGCCAGAGAACAGCTCCACGCAGCAGGGAGCCAGCCGGACGAAATCTCCGACCTGGCCATAGCCATGGAAATACTCATGCGTGAGGCCGAAAGCCGCAACCTCGAACAAAAGGCCTATCTGGACACGCTCTCAATGCTCGAGGAAGCCGTGCTTGAAATATCATGCGATGGCGTCATCGTGCGTGCCAGCCCGGGCTGGAGCAAGCTCTCCCACTGCGATAACGCCATCGGCAAACGCCTCTACGATTTCATTCACAACGACGACCGCGAGGCCCTGCAGGCGCAGTGCCTGGCTCTGTCCAGCGGCGAAAAAAACCATGCGGTGCTGCGCCTGCGCCTTGATGTTGAGAGCAGCCTCCACGTCCCATGGATGGAATGCCGCTTTGTCTGCTTCCACGACGAAGCCGGCAAGGTGGCCGGCGTGCGCGGGGTGCTGCGCGACATCACCCAGACCTATCTGCACGAAAAGCAGATCACCCACATGGCGCTGCACGATGCCCTCACCGGGCTGCCCAACCGGGTGCTGCTGGAAGACCGCATCAAGATTTCACTGCGCCAGGCATCGCGCACACACAAAAAGGTCGGCATCTGCTTTATCGATCTGGATCATTTCAAGAACGTCAACGACACCCTCGGCCACAAATCCGGCGACAAACTGCTGCTGGCCTTTGCCGAGCGCCTGCGCCGCCAGCTGCGGGTGGGCGATACCGTGGCACGCTGGGGCGGGGACGAGTTCGTGCTGCTGCTGCCTGACATGGACTCGGAACAGGATATACGCGATGTCGCCCTGAAAGTGAGCGAAGAAGTGCAAACCCCGTTGCAGGTTGAAGATACCGAACTGGTAGTGACCTTCAGCATGGGTACCGCCCTGTATCCCGACGACGGGGAAGACACCGAAACACTGTTCTCCCAGGCCGACCGTGCAATGTTTTTCGCCAAGGCGCAGGGGCGCAATCAGACCTGTTTTTTCCGTGACATGACAACCAAGGGCATCGGCAAGAAGGAACTCTACATCCAGAACCGCCTCGCCACTGCCATCAATGCGCATCAAATCCAGGCCTGGTTCCAGCCCATCATCGCCGCCGGCCGTGGGMGCTGCACCGGCGTCGAGGTGCTGGCGCGCTGGCATGACGAGGAGCAGGGCTGGATCAGTCCCGCCACCTTCATCCCCATGGCGGAGAATCTTGGCCTCATCCACGAACTCGGACACCAGATCCTGCTTGCCAGCCTCGCTGCCGCCCAGCGATGGCAGAAAGCCGGCCTGGACCTCACCCTGGCGATCAATGTTTCCAAGCGCCAGCTGTTCACCCCCTACTTCACCGAACGCCTGCAGGAAGAGGTGGCCAAACACCAGCTTTCACCGGAACGCCTCATCCTCGAAGTCACGGAAAGCTTAGCGCTGCTGGATGTGGAGCATGCCGCGGATCGCCTGCAGGAACTGAAACAGGCAGGTTTCCGCATCGCCATTGATGACTTTGGCACCGGCTACTCATCGCTCTCGCAGCTCCACGAAATGCACGTGGACGAACTCAAGATCGACATTTCCTTCATACGGCGCCTGCATGAACCCAACGGCCTGTCCATGACCCAGGCCATCATCAATCTGGCGCGCGCTATCAATCTGGAAACCGTTGCAGAGGGTGTGGAAACTGCTGAAACAGCCGCCAAGCTGCGCGAACTGGGCGTGGACAGCCTGCAGGGCTTCCATTTCGCCAGCCCCATGCCCGCCGAGGAATTCGAGCAATGGCTGGGGAATCAGCCAAATCATGGCGCCCCGGATGACAAAGACTGACGCAGATCGAGGCCCCCGCCCCTGTTGCCTGCCTCGCTTCCAGCCAACCCGGCATCCGGCTTTTCCCTGCGCCGGCTTTTTAGCGTAAAATCACGGCTTCGCCCCGGTAGCTCAGTGGATAGAGCAACCCCCTCCTAAGGGGTAGGTCGGACGTTCGATTCGTCTTCGGGGCGCCAATAAATACCATATAAAACATCGTGTTATTGATGATTTAAACTTTCTGCGTGTAAGCTGTTTTTGGGCTAAAATCACTCCGGAACACTCTTGAGTGTTCCCATATTGTTCCCGTTTTCATACCAAGTTATTACCTTTCTCAGTGGCACCGTTTTGTGACCGAGGATCTGGCGAAGAAGCTGGGCTGATCTTTTGGTGTTGCCATAGCGTACCAATGTTGATACGCTATGCTTATGAATCCAGTCTTGGAAGTTCGATTTTTCAGAACGGAAAGTGGCGCCGAACCGGTACACGAATGGTTGCGTGATTTGCCTGCGCCGGATCGGAAGACTATCGGCGAAGACATCAAGACGGTCCAATTTGGCTGGCCGCTCGGCATGCCGCTGGTTGACCATTTGGACGGCGATATTTGGGAAGTGCGTACCAAGCTGGACCGAAGAATCGCACGGGTGCTTTTCGTGACTGAGGAAGGGACGATGATCCTGCTGCACAGTTTTATCAAGAAGGATCAGAAGACTCCCAAGCCCGACCTCGATCTCGCGAAAGACCGGTTAAAACAGTTGCGGAGACGAAAATGAAAAATCACCACATCGGAAGTAGCTTTGATGATTTCCTGGCGGAAGAGGCAATGCTGGAAGAAGCGACGGCAGTCGCCATGAAGCGGGTCATCGCTTGGCAAATCGAGCAGGAAATGAAGGCGCAGAAAATCACCAAGACCACCTTGGCAAAAAAGATGCACACCAGCCGTGCAGCCTTAAACCGGCTTCTGGACGAAACGGATACCAGCCTTACGCTGACCACGCTTGCCAGTGCCGCTGCTGCTCTTGGAAAGACGTTCCGCCTCGAACTAGGACAAGGCTAGCACTAGCATTCGACGATTCCCGCAGTCTTACCAAAAAAAGCAATATTGCCAAAATTGGTAAGACTGTAAATCAGCGTGCAAAACTGACCAGGAATCCGGGGTAAACAGCGTGCAAATTTGACCACCCCGGTTGTGCCATCATCCTGCCTTTTTGGCTGGAGCAACCTGGAGTGATCTGCATGGAAACCATCGGCAAGATACGCCGCCGTCACAAGGTCAAAGGCGAGAGCATCAGTTCGATTGCCCGCGACCTCAACCTGTCCCGCAACACCGTCAAGAAATACATCAATACCGAGACCGATACGGGGTATAAGCGATCCCGCCAACCGGCGCCCAAACTGGGCGCGATCCAACTGACGCTTGAAACCTGGCTGGAGCAAGACACTCAGCGCCCCAAACGAGAACGCCGTACCGCCAAGCACCTGTTCGAAGACCTGCAACGAGAAGGCTATGCCGGTGCCTACGACAGCGTGCGGCGTTTCGTGAAACACTGGAAGGCGCAACGGCCAGGCACAAGCCAGGACGCCTTCGTGCCATTGGTGTTTCTGCCTGGAGACACCTGTCAGTTCGACTGGAGCCATGAGCACGTCATTCTCGGCGGCGTGCACCAGGTCATCAAGCTCGCCCACTTCCGCCTTGCGCACAGCCGCCAGATGTTCCTGGCAGCCTATCCGCGCGAATCCCAGGAAATGGTGTTCGACGCCCACAACCGCGCCTTCGCCTTCTTTAGGCGGGGTGCCTGTCCGGATGATTTACGAAAACGAGCAACGCGAGTTTCAGTGAAGGCTAATGCGCGAAGCGCGTTATGCCGGAACCACAACCCCAGGACCATTGTGGATGCCATCTTCAGCGGCAAGGCACGCCAGTTCAATCGCCGCTTCCTGGCTCTCGCCAGCCATTACCTGTTCGAGCCGGTGGCTTGCACCCCGGCCAGCGGCTGGGACAACACGCCCGCAGGGCTTGTTGCGGCGTAGGCTAACCTGCATAGCAGGTTAAGCGCGGAGCGCGGCCGAAGCCACAAAGGGCAGGTCGCGAATCAGGTCGGCAATGTGCGCGAATGGCTGTTCACCCCCATCCTGCGCTTCGACACCCTGGCGGACTTGAACGTCTGGCTGGCAACCCGCTGCACGGAGTTGGCCAAGCGTCCCCATCCAACCTGGAAGGAGCGCCCCATCTCGGAGGTGTTTGCCGAAGAGCAGCCCTGTCTTCGGCCCATCACCGCGACCTTCGACGGCTACTTCGAACAAACCAGCCGGGTTTCCTCCACCTGCCTGGTGATTGATTGTAAGGAATGAGCGCAATAATCACGCTTATAGCTTTCTCATGGGCGCTTTCGAAACATCAAGAAGCCACAATAAAATTATTTGGGGTTTTGTTACTTTTGTTTTTGGTTAGCTTGTGCCAGAGGGTATCGCACCCTGCCAGCTGAGCCGAGGCCGCAATCAGCGCGTCCCAGTGGGAAATCGCCTGCTTTTCTGCGATGGTCATGGCCGGTTTGACCATTGCGGTATCGACGGGCACGGCGCGGCAACCTGCAATCAACATCCGTTCCTTCGTGGTCATGACGCCCTTTTCAAGCCACCCGGTATTCCCGCACGTCCACCCGAACCCCCTCTGCGGCGGCAATGCTGGCCCGTTCCAGCAGGCTGCCGGTCACTTCCTCGCTGACGAATTCCTCGCCGCAGTTGTCGCAAACCTCGGCGGGCACGTGCTTGAACACCAGGGTTGCATCATCGCGCTCCAGGGTGATGCTAGCATAGCCGGGGTGGGTGCTGCCGTGCTTGCAGATCGGGCATTTCATGATTTCTTCCTTTCAAAATCCTCATCCCAGATGGCTGGGTCGGGTTCATAGACCGTAATGATGATGCTGGTTTCCGCTTCGGCATCCTCCGCGATGACCACATGCAGCGGCTTGTCCGCCACCCAGTCATGCCGCCTTGTTATTGCTCATCTGTAACACTTCCGCAGTTTGTTTTACCCCGGCTGCCGCCATCATTGCGCTGGTGGTAGTATTGACCGACTGCCGCACCGGGTCAAGGTCGAGGCGCGCATAAATGGCCGTGGTGCTTTGGTTCTTGTGGTTCAGGCTCTTGCCGATGATCGCCAGGGATGCACCCGTTTTGGCCTGCCAGCTGCCGAGCGTGCGGCGCAGGTCATGGATGCGCAGATCGGCAATGCCCGCCCGTTCCAGAATGCGCGTCCAGCCCTTCTTGGGCTCGGCCAGGTGCCCACATTTGCCCGTGCCGGGAAAAACGAAAACGGCCTCTTCCTGGGGCTTCCTGTTGCGTAATACTTCCAGAGCTTCCGGCGAAAGAGTGACGGTTTGCGGAGTGCCGTTCTTGGTCATGCCAACGCGCCACTCTGCCCGTTCGAAGCTCACGTCCTGCCAGCGCATTTCGAGCACGTTGGTGCGGCGGGCACCGGTCAGCAGGGAAATCAGCGCATAATCCCGGATGGTTTCATTCGCCTCTTCCGCTACGGCCTCGAAGAATCGCGGCAATTCGTCAGACTGCAAGAAGCGGTCGCGCGATTGCTCGGGAAATTTCTTGATGCCGTGGGCGGGATTCTCGCCCGACCAGATACGCCATTCGTTGATGGCCTTGTTGAACATGACATGCAAGAGCTCCAACATGATATTGGCAGTCACGGTGCCGTTAACGCGCCCGATTTTCTTGTGCAGCCGGTCAACCTCTTCATGCTTGATTGTGGAGAGTTTGCGTTTCCCCCACCCTGAAAGGTAAAGCCGGTAATTAGCCCTGGGCTTGTCCGGTCTCCGGTTGAATGCCGCGCACCGGCTCATGTATTCGTTGTGCAAGTCATCCAGCGTCATTTCCTGCTTCGCCGCCCGCGCAAAGTCCGCCGGATTTTTCCCCTCGGCTATGGCCGCGTTGACTTCTGCGGCCTTGCGCCGGGCCTGCTCGATGGACAGGTCAGGATAACGCCCCAGCGTCACCCGCTCGGGCTGCTCGCCCTTGATACGCCGGCACACGGAAAATGTCTTGATGCCGCTGGAAGTGATGCGAAGCTGAAGCCCCGCTGTTTTCGTATCATGATAGGTAACGCGCTGCCCGGCAGATGGCAACTCCAGCGCCTCGATACTGGCCTTGGTAAAGCTGATTTTGTTTTCCGCGGCATCCTTCTGGGGTTACGCCGGGATTACAAAATAGGTGAATTATCAGTAAATTTCGTGCAGCCCCGTTAATATAAATTTATGCCTAACATTAGGTTTTGTAAAGGATTATTAAGTATTGCGAACACAGGCAAAAGCCGGAAATCGAAAACTCCTAAGGGGTAGGCCGGACGTTCGATTCGTCTTCGGGGCGCCATATAAAACAAAGGCTTACAAATAATCTTGTAAGCCTTTATTGTTTCTAATATTTGTTTCTCCATTAGCCAAAAAGCGATGCGAAATCCGCGTCGTCGCCTTCACAGACCGGACAAATTTCCGCTGGGGCGGCCGAGATGAAGAAGCGGTCGCAGCGGGTACAACGTTGTTTACCCAGAGCATGCAAGGTCTCAGGCGCCGCTGTCTTCGCAAGGTTCTTCATTTCCGGCGCGAAATGCAGGACACCTGGCTGGCAAACCTCGATGCACACGCCGCAGCCGACGCATCGGGAAAACTGGAAACCCAGGCTCCAGGTCGTGCTGCTTTCCCTTATCTGCATCGCGCCGGTGGGGCAGGCACGTGCACAGGCCTCGCAGGCTGTACACCCGGGCAGGATGCCAATCTGGGCGGCGTTTAACGCTGCATGGGACGGCGAGACCGGGTGTTCTTCCTGCCTGGTTTCGAACAGTATTTGCAGCAGTTCCCGCCCGGCTGTGGAGAATGGCGCTGCGAAGCGGATCGCCTTGAGCGGAACGGGCTGCGCCTCGGCGGGAGAAACGGGGCGCGTCAACTGGTCGCTGGCACGTCCGGCGAAGCGGCGAAACAGGTGGCGCCGGGAAGGATTGTGCCTGGCCTTGCCCGGCTCCATTGCGATCTCCTCGGGCACGCTGGTTCCGGCCCATCTTTCGCTGCCGAGGATACCCCGTAGCGCTTCGACCGCGTCCAGGTGGAGGCCCAGCCTTTCCTCTCCCCGCATGCCATGGAGACATTCGGCGCAATGCTGGGTGCCGGCAAGGATGACGGCGACGCCGCGGCTGGAGAGATAGGCCAGCATCGCCGCATCCAGCCCACCCAGGCAGGGCACGATTTCATCACCCTGAAGCTCGGACGGGGCGCAGGCGAAGGTCACCTCAGGCTGTTTGACAGCGCGCTTCAATACGTCGATGCGCGGCAGGTTGTCCGCCAGCAAAGCTTCAGTGGGACAGGCGGCGGCACACAGCGAACAATTGCGGCATGCCGATGCGCTGACCCTGATGCCTTCGTCGCTCAACTCCAGCGCATCGTGTGGGCAAGCATCGGCGCAGCGGCTGCACTCGCTGTAGCGGTAACGGTAACGGGTGCAACGGCTGACGCGATATTCCGGCTGGCTCAGCATGGTTGGCCCCTTGCCGGGCTACTTGTACTCATGCAGCGCCTGCCCCTGTTCGCAGGTATTGCTGGGAATGGTGAAATTTTGCGGCATCAGGGTTTCCGGTGCGGCGGATTTCCCGCCGCCCGCCTGAATCTGTATCCAGGCGGCATAGCCGCCCTTCACCGCATACACGTCCTGCCCGCTCTTTCTGGCAACCGCCTGGGCGATTTCCAGTGCCTGCCGGTCGTTGCCGCCCACCACCAGCGCGAAGCCGCCCGGCTTGGGCTTGATGCCTTCCTTGTAGATCACGGCGAAAGGGATGGGCTGCTGTTTGCGCGCTCCTTCACCGCGTGCGTCGATTACGCAGCAGGGCTGGTTCTTCTTCAGCACTTCCCTGAGATGATTGCCGTCCAGCAGCGCCGCTGTGGCGGCCCATGCCGGCGAATACAATGCCCACGACAACATGAGCAACCATTTCCATTTCATGCCGCTGCCTCCACTTGGGCATTCAGCGCCTCGCGCAAGGCCAGCATCGCGGCTTCGTCATACCGTTCAAGGCCGGGAATCACCAGGTTCCGCGCCAGGCCGAACACGATCCAGGGCAGCAAATCCGCCTCTGCAACAGCCAGCGGGGTCAGCCAGAGCTGGGAACCGAATTGCTCCTCCAGTTCGGCACAGAGATTGAGGTCGGTATCGTCTGCGATATCCACCCCGAGCAGCGCCAGGGATGCGCCGCGCCCCAGCATTTGCCCCAGCCACCAGGCGGCATCGGTCCCGCTACGGCTGCCATCGCTTTTCAATATCTCCCAGGCGGGTTTGACATGTGAAGGCGTGATGCACTTGAAATCGGCGTTGGAGTACAGATCGAGCGACCAGTTGACCTCCATGCGCCGGGCGGGCACCCATACCCCCACTTTTTCGGCGCCAAGCGCCTTGACCAGGGTTTCGATCAAGCTGCTATCCAGCAAGGCCGCTTCGCCGATCAGCACCCGCTCGGCGCCACGGGCGACCAGCTCGCACGCCCGTTCCCCGCCAGCATGGCGCAGGACGATCGAAGCATGGCTCAAATCCTGTGGCAGGTTGTTTCCGTCAAGGACGAAAACCGGTTCCGGAAAGGGTCCATCTTCCGCATTGGCCCAGCGGCACAACGTGATTTCCGGCATGGATTCACTCATCAATTCATCACCTGATATGTGAGCTTATTGAAAACGAAAGGCTGCATGGGGCAGTCGGCGTCATGCTCCAAGCCCCCCAACAGCGGCAGCAAGATATCGAGGGTTTCCAGCACCGGCTTCACCTCCACTCCCCGGTAAGAGGGGAGAAAACCTGTTAATTTGGCGATGGCGTCCTCGGCCAGCAGCGCCGCGCCATCCTGGTTATGGTTCTGGGTAAAGTGAAAGGCCAGCGCCGCGAATGCCAGTCCTTGCAGGAATTGGGCATCCGGGTCGTCATGACCGCCGGGCCGGGTCTGAATCAGGTGATTCCAGCGCTCGCCCAGCCAGTCGTGGACGGCGCCGAAATTGTTACTGTTCCACAGCAGCTCCAGTTCAGCCCAGGCAAATTCATGGCTCATGCCAGCACCCTGTTTTGTTCCTTGCCATGATCGCAGCCGCCGCACACCGGTTCGCCGGGATTGAACAGCAGCGGGATTTCACTCTTCGGCACCACCTCGCGTCCGCCGTCAACATCATCCACCCGCACGCCGAGCAGCGCCAGTTCTTCCCCGGCGAAGCCCTGAAGCAGGCGGGCCGTCTCGCGGTAGAAGGAATGTTCCGTCACCCGTTCCAGCAATGTCGCGTAGCCGCGCACCCAGCGCCCCAGATGAAGCGCCCAGAAGCGCTTGATTTCCTTTTCCAGCCTGGCGGCGGCCGCCGCGTCACTTTTTTCCAGCGCCTGCGCCTGGCTCTCCAGCAATGCCGCCACGAAGGACAGCTCGGCGCCAAGCTGATCTTCAAAAACGGCAAATTTTCCTTGTTGCAGCTCAAATCCGCAACGCTGGTAAAGGGCCTTGACCTCATGAAAGGGTTCCTGCTGGAAACGCCCGGTGAGGCGCGAAGACTCCACCGGCGGGCAGCCGCCGGGGGAGGTGAAGAGCGTGGCATATTCGCAAGCCAATGCTTCCTCAAGTTCGTCCAGGGAAATGTCGGTAAAATCGGCATCGAGCCGCACACCCAGTTCGGCCAGCGCAGCCAGGGCTGCCGGTGCGCGCAGCGCGGCCAGGTAGTCGCGCCCAGGCTCTTCGACGAACGCACCTGCCAGCAGCTGGTAAAAGCCGGCGCGGGCGCGCAATTCCAGCGGGGATAATCTGTCTTCCATGGCTTCAATGAGTGCTGCATTCTGATTCTGCATGGCAATCCTCTCAAAAAAACCCGGTCATGGAAAAGGGAAGTAATTCATGACCGGGACACTCCGCTTGCACAGGGGGGGGGAACTCGAACCCAAAACGGCATTCCTCGTGAGGGCTTAGGCGTGGGGCGTGAGATCAAGAGCAGCACAGCAGGATTTTTACCCCTCACCCCTCTAATGTCCGCCGCCCTCCTTGTGCTTGACGCTCTCCGGCCCGCCCCAGGCGGCCATTTCCGGGTGCATCTTGCGGTGCAGGTCGCCGGTGTAGGCGTAGCGCATGGTTTCCTTGAAGGCTTCCACGTGCTTGTCCCACGAAGCCTGGACGTCGCCGTACTTGTCGTTCGGCCCGGCCTTGGCCACCTTCACCACGGTATCGAACCAGCCTTGCGAACCGCCGATCGGGTCGGCCACCACCGGGATGATCTGGTTGGGATGCACGCCCTTGTCCTCCCACCACACGTTGTTCAGGTCTGGGTCGTCCTGCGCCCCCCAGGCGCCGCCCTTCTCGCTCTTCAGCTTGAGCTGCGCCAGACGGCCGTAGGCCCAGTGCCCGAATGCCGTGGGAATGGCCACCACCCTGGGATGGATGCCCTCGAACACGTAGGCCTTGGTGACCAGGTGGCCCACCTT
>PQAG01000163.1 GCA_003104895.1 Nitrosomonadales bacterium | reverse complement strand
TCGATGCGGCCGCGCAGATGCTGGATCTGCGGGTTGATGTTGACGCCGCCGAACATCACCATGGACTTGAGCTTGGTGTATTTGCCATAGGTGCGCACGCTCTCCTCCACCTGCGCCGCCAGCTCGCGCGTCGGGGTGAGCATCAGCGCCCGGATTGGATAATGGCCGGGAGCATGGCCGCCGGACGAGGTTTTCAAGCCCTGCTGGGAGAGGCGTTGCAGGATTGGCAGGGTAAAGCCGGCAGTCTTGCCGGTGCCGGTCTGCGCGCCGGCCAAAAGGTCGCCGCCCGAGAGCACGGCGGGAATGGCCTGCAACTGGATCGGCGTGGGAACGGTGTAACCGTGTTCGGTAACGGCACGGACGATTTCATCGSACAGTCCGAGAGAAGAAAAAGACATGGAATTCCTGAAAAYARTATTCGGCCTGTCGCTCMTGCTGAGCGCCAGTCATAGGRCGAARGGGGTTYTGMTAAAGCCGGAAGGGCWGCGGCGCGAGGACTGGAGACAAATGCCGCAGGCCGGCATCATAACAGAATGAGGCGCGGGCGCCTAATTTTTGGGCGCGCGGAGGCGAAGGGAAAATAGCTGGGATGTCTTAATCCCGCAGCGCCAGCCGCGCCATTTCCAGCGCCCCTTCCTTCGTCCCGTGCCCGGCAACAAAGCGCCCCCGGTGGCAAAACACGCAGCCATGGATGCCGGTGGACTGGTCCAGTTCTTCCCCATCCAGCCCCGCCCAGGCCGCAGGCAGGGATTTCCGGTTGCGAAGCTGCCGGCCTGGTCCGGTACGGTGTGGACATGCCATTTCGTCTGGGTATCCGGGCGTCCGCGTGGAAGGAGCCCGAATGGGTGGCCGCAACGATGCCGTCCTTCTGGAGGGTGGCATGAAGATTCGATATGTTGTTCATGTCCTGGAGTTCATTGTGTGGGGCGGCATGCGCAGTGAGGTCGAAATCCGGCAAGGATCCGGAGTTGAAAATAAGATAGGGTAATGGGTGATGAGGAATGGGTAATGAAGATCCACGATCATCACACATTCCCCCTTACCTAATTACCCTTCACTCCATTCTGCTTCCGGCGCTTCCGTCTCAGGGCGTGTTTCCCTTGGGCGGGCGCCTCTGGAATTTCCTGGCCGGCTTTTTGCCTGCTGTGCCACTGCCGGGTTTGGGCTGGCTGGAGGGGGGAGGGGCGTTCCGGCGAGGGGCCGGATCGCGGGCTTCCGTCCGGTTCACGGAAGCCAGGGCAATCTCCAGTTCGTTGAGTTCGTCCCACTCGGCATCGGTTCGCTGGCGTTCCGGAATGGCCAGAAGCGCTTGCAGGCGCTGGCGGGGGGAAATGGGGTGCTGTTCGTTCATGGCGCCATTATCCCACCATCGCCCGGGTTTTGAGTGATTTATTGCTTTCTCAGGGGGGCTCGCCTGGATGGCGTCCAGTACAGGCGAGCCCTGTCTGTCGGCTGCTGGTCAGGCGATGGTTTCCACCTTGCCGTCGAGTGCCATCAGCAGCAACTCTATTTCCAGCTTGGGGTATTTCTTCTTGATCAAGGCGCCCAGGTTCTTGAGCTGAGTGGTGTGGGCAGCAGTCTCTTTCTCCGGGTCCTTGGCAAAATCCTCGCCGAGAACCACTTTGTAGGCGCCGCAGTCCCGGTGATCCATAACGATCACCTTGTGGATGCTGTGCAGCTTGATCGCGATGTCGAGATGTTCCCAGAATGTCTTGTTCCAGGCCGGGAATTTCCTGGTGATCGCACCCAGTGAGGCGCCAGCAAGGACGATGTGGTCGTACTTGCCGGCGAGCCCCCTGCCGGACATGTAGCGCTCGACATCGTCCATCAGGCGGAAATCCATGCAGCTCAGCAACAGGGCATCAGTATGGCCGGCGGCCAGGGCTTTGGACGCCGGCAGTACGGCGGCCATCAAGCTGGCGCCGGCGCCCAGCGCCGCCAATTGCAGGAAGGAGCGGCGAGTGGTTCCGGTGTCCGTGGTTTCATTATGGGTGCAACAGGATTTCATATGAGGTTCCTTGGTGGTTGGGCTAATGGTGTTAAGCCAGAAACATTCGTGGCGATTATGATGCTATTAAATTTATTGATGCGCAAGGTGGCCGAGGGTTCCCCGGCGGATTTTTGAGCGGGCGGACATGAAGTGGCTGCCAATGGGCAGGGATTTGCAGGCGGGAAAATGCGGCCGTGACGTTTTTGGGGCCGTCATTCACTTCATCTGGCGTAAAAGTTACCCTCGCCCGGCGGGCGGGTCTTGAAGCGCTTGTGCAGCCAGTAATACTGTTCCGGCATTTCCTTTACCCGCTCCTCGATGAACTGGTTCATGCGCCGGGTGTCGGCATGGCTGCCGCCGCTCGGGTAACTGTCCCAGGCCGGGTAGAAACGCGCCACGTATCCCCTTCCGCCGGGCAGCTGGCGCGTCACCACTGGCACCACCACCGCGCCGGTGAGCCTGGCGAGGCGAGGCAGGGCGGTGACGGTGGCGGCGGGGACGCCGAAGAAAGGCACGAATTCGGCGTCGCGCGCGCCGAAATCCATGTCCGGCAGGTAGTAGAACGGCAGGCCCCGCTTCATCGATTTGATGACCGGTTTCAGTCCTTCCTGGCGCGACACCATGACGCAGGGGTTGAAGCGGGTCCTGGCATGCAGCAGCAATTCATCAATTGCCCTGTTCTTTTGCCGGCTGTACATGGAAACCATGGGGTGATCGGCGCTCAGGCGCACGCCGCCCATGTCGAGGCCGACGAAGTGCGGCGCGAGACAGATGACGGGCTGGCCCTGCACCGCCTGCCAGTGTTCCAGCC
This sequence comes from Nitrosomonadales bacterium, assembly GCA_003104895.1. Lineage (GTDB taxonomy): Bacteria > Pseudomonadota > Gammaproteobacteria > Burkholderiales > Sulfuricellaceae > Sulfurimicrobium. Next base: position 16,946 of record PQAG01000163.1, on the reverse strand, counting down.
CTTCGATGCTGACCAGGCGCCGCAGCCGCTTTTCCGAAGACCACAACAGGATGCCGCGGTCAAGCAGGCTCTGGCCGAAGGCGCGGAAGTGGGCGCGCACCAGCTGCTCGCGCTGCGCATCGGTCATTCCGGGAAAGCACAGGCGCAGGTTGATGCGCGCCACACGCCGCCGCTCGCGCCCCAGCCGGTAGAGCAGCATGCCCATGCCCCTGCCGATGGGGGCAAGGATCGGGAGGGGGAGGAAATGCAACAGCCAGAAGACGAAAATGCCGAGGCGGATCATGCCGTTTCCATTTCTTCGCGGGAACCTTTTGGCGCCTTGTAGCGGTTGTAGCTCCACAGGTACTGTGCCGGATTGCGCCTCGCCAGGTCTTCGACCGCCGCATTGAGGGCGCGCGCTGCTTGTGTGGCATCCTGCGGCAATGCTTCCGGCAGCGGCTCGAACCACAGGTCGTAGCCCCGGCCCCCGGGCAGGCGCTCCGCGAATACCAGCACCAGGGCCGCGCCGGTGGACTGCTGCAGGCGCTGCACCAGGGTCATGGTATAGGCGGGCCGGCCGAAGAAATCCGCCCACACGCCATCGCCCTTGCCCGGCACCTGATCGGGCAGGATGCCGGCGGACTGGTTGTGCTTCAGCGCCTTGAGCAGTGCCTTGACGCCCTTGAGATCGGTCGGCGCCATGCTCACCTGGCCGCGCCCGCGACCCGCCAGCATGGGCGGCTCGGTCCAGCGCAGCTTGGGCGGGCGGTAGAGGATGGTGATCGGCATGTGGCTGGCGATGAACAGGCTGGAAATCTCGAAGCAGCCGAGATGCGGGGTGAGAAAAAGGATGCCGCGTCCCTCGCGCGCCAGCGCTCCCACCTTGTCCCAGCCTTCCACCTTGCGCACCAGCTTCAGCACGCCCTCGTAGGGGCGCAGCCATACCGCCGGCAATTCCAGCACGCTCTTGCCCGCTTCGGCGATTGCCTGATGCAGCAGCTGGCGGCATGCGGCCGGTGAGGCGCACAGGCCGCTGCGGGAGATGTTTTCGCGCATGCGCGCCGCATAGCTGGATGAAGACCAGTACACCAGCCAGCCGGTGGCGATGCCAAGCGCATGCAGCCATGACAGCGGCAGGCGCGCGAATTGTCGGAAAAACCATTGCATATCGTAAAAAATCGCCTTGCGATTCCCTTTCCCCCTCTCCCGGAAGCGGGAGAGGGCAGGGGTGAGGGAAACGGGCATGGTGAATTACCATGCCCGTTAGCTTGAATTATCGCATATCCGGCCTGAAGTTCAGAGATTGTGGCCTTGCGCGGTAGTTTGCACGGGGCTTTTTCGTTATTATCAAGAGTTGAATTGAAAAGGAGCATTAGGAATGGCTAGAACGGTTAAATGCATCAAGCTGGGACGCGAGGCAGAAGGACTGGATTTCCCCCCCTACCCCGGCGAGCTGGGCAAGCGCCTGTTCGAGAATGTTTCCAAGGAGGCCTGGGCGGCGTGGGTCAGACAGCAGACCATGCTGGTGAACGAAAACCGCCTCAATCTGGCGGACCCCAAGGCGCGCAAGTACCTGGCCGAACAGACCGAAGCGCATTTCTTCGGCGCGGGCGCGGACAAGGCGCAGGGCTACGTACCACCCGGCAAGTAATTCAGCGAGGCAACATGACATCCAGGTTCAACGCACCGGAATATTTCATCAACCGTGAACTGTCCCAGCTGGCCTTCAACCGGCGCGTGCTGGAGCAGGCGGCGGATGAGTCCAATCCCCTGCTGGAGCGGCTGAAATTCCTGTGCATTGTCAGCAGCAACATGGATGAGTTTTTCGAGATCCGCGTTGCCGGCCTCAAGGAGCAGATCAAGTTCAAGAGCGTCGTCACCGGGCCGGAGAAAATGTCGCCGCGCCAGGTTTTCGAGCAGGTGAGCCGCGAGGCTCACATTCTGGTCGAGCAGCAATACAAGCTGCTCAACGAGGTGATCCTGCCCGCCATGGCGCGCCAGGATATCCGCTTCCTGCGCCGCACCCACTGGAGCACGGAGCAGAGCGAGTGGATCAAGGCGTATTTCTTCCGCGAAGTCATGCCGGTGCTGACGCCGATCGGCCTCGACCCCGCTCACCCCTTCCCGCGCGTTGTGAACAAGAGTCTCAATTTCGCCGTGGAGCTGGAAGGCAAGGACGCCTTTGGACGCAGTTCCGGAGCGGCCATTGTGCAGGCGCCGCGGGTACTGCCGCGGGTCATCCAGCTGCCCAGGGAGATTGCTGGCCATGAGTACGGCTTCGTCTTTCTCTCCTCCATTCTTCATGCCCATGTAGGCGAACTTTTTTCCGGCATGCACGTCAACGGCTGCTACCAGTTCCGCGTCACGCGCAATTCCAACCTGTTCGTGGACGAGGAGGAGGTCACCAACCTGCGCCAGGCCCTGCAGGGCGAACTATCCCATCGCCATTACGGCAATGCGGTGCGGCTCGAGGTGGCGGACAACTGCTCGCCGCAAATGGCGGAATTCCTGCTGAGCCAGTTCGACCTCGGGCCGGATGATCTGTACCAGGTCAACGGCCTGGTGAACCTGGTGCGCCTGATCCAGATCCCGGACCGGGTGGATCGCCCCGATCTCAAGTATCCGCCTTTCATTCCCGGTTTGCCTGCCTGCCTGGACGAGAAGCAGCCGGACATGTTCCAGACCATCCGCAACGGCGACGTGCTGCTGCACCAGCCGTTCCAGTCCTTCACCCCGGTGCTCGATTTCCTCCAGCAGGCAGCGGACGACCCCGATGTGCTGGCCATCAAGCAGACGGTCTATCGCACCGGTTCGGAGTCGGTGCTGATGGATGCGCTCATCAATGCGGCCAAGAACGGCAAGGAAGTGACCGTGGTGGTGGAGCTGCTGGCGCGCTTCGACGAGGAGGCCAACATCAACTGGGCTGCGCGCCTGGAAGAGGCGGGCGCCCACGTGGTGTACGGCGTGGTGGGCTATAAGACCCATGCCAAAATGCTGCTGGTGGTGCGGCGCGAGGAAAATGGGCTGCGCCGCTACGCACATCTCGGGACGGGCAATTACCATCCGCGCACGGCCAAGCTGTATACCGATTTCGGCCTGTTTACCTGCAATGACGATATCTGCAGCGACGTGTCCGATATTTTCGCGCAACTGACCGGCCTCGGCAAAGCGGCCAGGCACACCTTTCTGTGGCAGTCGCCCTTCACCATGCACTCCCATCTGCTCAGGGCGATTCGCGCCGAGATCGGCCATGCCAAGGCAGGCCAGCCGGCGGCGATTATCGCAAAGATGAATTCCCTGCTCGAACCGGAAGTGATCCAGGCCCTGTATGAAGCGTCCTGCGCCGGGGTGAAGATCGACCTCATCGTGCGCGGCGTGTGCGCCCTCAGGCCCGGCGTACCCGGCGTGTCGGAAAACATCCGCGTGCGTTCGGTGATCGGGCGTTTTCTCGAGCACACCCGGATTTTCTACTTCCGCAACAATGGCGCACAGGATGTCTACCTGGCCAGCGCCGACTGGATGAGCCGCAACCTGTTCCGGCGCATCGAGGTGGCCTTTCCCGTTCTCGATCCCCGCCTCAAGAAGCGCGTGATCAAGGAAGGACTGGAGCCTTACCTCAAGGACAATGTCCAGACCTGGGAGATGAGCTCTGACGGCAGTTACATCCGCAAGGCCTCGCGCCGCGCCAAACCCGTATCGGCACAGCAGACCCTGCTCACCGCCATGGCCACGCCTCTGAAATGAGATCCATCCTGGTTGCCAACCCCAAGGGAGGCAGCGGCAAAACCACCCTCGCAACCCATCTGGCCGGCTATCTCGCCAGCCTGGGGCGGCAGGTGGTGCTGGCCGACCTGGACCGGCAGCAGTCGGCTGCGGGCTGGCTCAAGCGCCGCCCGCCGCAGTTGCCGACCATCCATAGCCACCTCGCAAGCAAGAAATCAGTCAAACCCGACTGGATGGTGATCGATTCCCCCGCCGGCCTGCATGGCGACAAACTCACGGCAGCAGTGAAGCTGGCAGAGCTGGTGATCGTGCCGGTGCAGCCCTCGGCCTTCGACATGCTGGCCACCGGCGATTTTCTGCGCGTGCTGCGCGAGGAAAAGGCGGTGCGCAAGGAAAAAAGCCAGGTCGCGATGGTGGGCATGCGGGTGGACCCGCGCACCCGGTCCGCGGCGGAACTGGCTGAATTCCTGCTGGCGGTGGAATTTCCTGTGCTGACCTATTTGCGCGATGCCCAACTGTATGTCCAGTGCGCCAATGAGGGCGTCAGCCTGTTCGATTTACCGCCCTCCCGCGCCGCGCGTGATGTGGAGCAGTGGCAAGCGTTGCTCGAATGGATTGCGGCGCACTGATACATAGGCCCGGGCATGGCGACCGAAATCGAGCTCAAGCTTCTCATCAACCCGGCTGATATTCCCCGGCTGCGCCGTCATCCCCTGCTCAAGGCCCATGCTGCGGGCAGGGCGCGGTCCCRCGACCTGCACAGCATCTACTTCGATACGCCGGACCTGAGCCTGCACCAGCAGCGCGTTGCCCTGCGCGTGCGCCGCGTGGGCACGAAGTGGGTGCAGACAGTGAAAGGCGGTGGCGGCGTGCGTGCGGGCCTGCACCAGCGCGGCGAGTGGGAGGACGTGGTGGCGCAGGATCGTCCCGATCTTACCAAGATCACCGACCCAGCCCTGCGCAAACTGTTTTCATCCGCCGCGGTGCGGGACAGGCTGCAGGCGGTTTTTACCACGGAATTCAGGCGCACCACCTGGGCTTTGCAGTGGGATAACGGCGATGTGCTGGAGCTGGCGCTCGATCAGGGCGCGGTGAAAAGCGGTGACAAGAGTGCGCCGCTGTGTGAAATCGAGCTTGAGCTGAAACAGGGCAATCCGGCGCGCCTGTTCCAGGCGGCGCTGGAACTGCAGCAGACCATCCCGCTGCGGCTGGAAAACGTGAACAAGGCCGACCGCGGCTATCGCCTCAGCCTGACGGCGGCGCCTCCGGTGGTCAAGGCCGCGGCGCTCGACCTCAAGCCGGAAATGAGCGTGAAAGATGCTTTCCAGGCCATCGCCTGGAACTGCATCAGCCACTGGACGGCCAACCAGGAGGGTGCGCTGCTGGGCAGCAACCCGGAAAACATTCACCAGATCCGGGTCGCGCTGCGCCGCCTGCGCTCGCTCCTGCCCCAGTTCAAATCGGCCATTCCCCGCGAAAGTTATGCTGCCATTGCGGACGAGCTGAAGTGGCTGGCCAATGCCCTGGGCCCGGCGCGCAACTGGGACGTGTTCGTCACCCAGACCTTGCCGCCCATTCTCAAGCAGTTTCCCGCCGATCAGGGCCTGAAAGGCCTGTTCCGGGAAGCCGGCAGGGCCCAGGCGGCGGCAAGAAACGATGCGCACATGGCTTTGCGCTCGCAGCGCTATGACCGCATGCTGCTCAGCCTGGGCACCTGGCTGATGGCGGATGGCTGGCATGACCATGTCAGCGGCGAACAGAAACAGCGTTTGGATGCGCCGGTTCTTGAACTGGCGCAGCGGGTGCTGACTGCCTGCCACAAAACCGTGCATCAGCACGGCCCGGCACTATTGGCCATGCCCACTGAAGAACGGCACGAGGTTCGCATTGCTGTAAAGAAACTCCGCTACGCTACCGAATTTTTTGCCGCGCTGTTTCCGGACAAAGCCACGCGCAGCTATATCCAGGCGCTGGCGGCACTGCAGGATGAACTTGGCGTGCTGAACGATGCGGCGACCACCGGCATCCTGCTGCAACACCTGGCCGTGCCCGATACGGCAGCACTCAGCACCGTTTCGGGCTGGTGCGCGCGCGGCGTGACCATGCATCTGGCCCGCATGGATGCGGCGTGGCAGAAATATTACCGGCACCGGCCGTTCTGGAAGTGAAGGCGTTATGAGTCATGAGCAATGGGGGATGAGCGGTGGCCGGCGGCTTTCATTACCCATTCCTCATCACCCATTGCCGCAAGGATAAAAAATGCAAGAAAGCCCCTTCAAGGGAAAAACCGGCCTGCGCCGGGTGTGGAATGCCATGCATTATTCCTTTGCCGGCCTGAAGGCCGCCTACCGCCATGAGGATGCCTTCCGCCAGGAAGTCGCCATTGCCCTGCTGCTGGTCCCGCTGGCGCTGTTTCTCCCCGTCGCTGGCGCCGGCAAGGCGCTGATGGTGGCGAGCGTCCTGCTGGTGCTGATCATCGAGCTGGTGAATTCCGCCATCGAAGCCACTGTGGACCGCATTTCGCTGGAAAACCACAAGCTCGCCAAGCGCGCCAAGGATATCGGCAGCGCGGCCGTGCTGCTGGGCCTCATCAACGTCGTGATGGTGTGGGGGCTGGTGCTGGCGGGGTGACGCTGTCACCGGAGATTCACGTTCCGGTCATCCAATTTTCTTCTTGCTGGAGCACAGTACCGGAATAGTGCTTCAGGATTCCGGCATGAAAGATATTCCCGATTTATTGTTTAATCCTCATCAGGCAGACCCCGCGCTGCGCGTGGCGGTGGTGACCGAAACCTATCCGCCCGAGGTGAATGGCGTGGCGATGACGGCGCAGCGCATGGTGCAGGGGCTGATCAGCCGCTATCACCAGGTTCAGCTGATCCGGCCGCGGCAGGGCCAGGAGCAGGCCGAATCCTCCGCGTCCTTTGATGAGGTGCTGGTGCGCAGCGTGCCGGTGCCGCGCTATCGCGATCTCAGGATGGGCTTGCCGGCCAAGGCGGAACTGCTTGCGCTGTGGAAGCGGCGCCGCCCGCATCTGGTGCAGGTGGTGACGGAGGGCCCGCTGGGCTGGTCCGCCATCTCGGCGGCGAAACAACTGCACTTGCCGGTGATTTCCGATTTTCATACCAATTTCCATACCTACAGCAAATATTACGGCGCTCCCCTGATGGGCAAGGCCATTGGCGTGTATCTGCGCTGGCTGCACAATCGCGCGCACTGCACGCTGGTGCCGACCGAGGCGATGCGCCACGAACTGGCCGAAATGGGGTTCAGGAACCTCCAGGTGCTGTCGCGGGGGGTGGATACGCAGCTATTCCAGCCCTCGCGCTGGAACAAGCTGCTGCGCCAGTCATGGGGGGCGCGTGACCATAGCCTGGTGGCGCTTTATGCCGGCCGTATCGCGCCGGAGAAGAACCTGCCCCTGCTGATCGAGGCCTTTCGTCACATGCAGGCCGCACGCCCGGGGATGAAACTGGTGATGGTGGGCGATGGGCCGGAACGCGCGAAACTGCAGGCCATGCATCCGGACGTCATCTTTGCTGGCATGCGCACGGGCGAGGATCTTGCGGAACATTATGCTTCTGCCGACCTGTTCATTTTTCCCAGCATCACCGAAACCTTTGGCAATGTGGTGCTCGAAGCCATGGCCAGCGGCCTGCCGGTGGTGGCTTACGATTGCGCTGCCGCGCGGGAGCATATCCGCCATGGCGAGAATGGTCTGCGCGCGGCTTTCGACGACGCGCACGCCTTCATTTCGCAGGCGCAGCGGCTCGCTGCCAGTGTGGATGACGCCAGGCGTATGGGGCGCAATGCCCGGCTCACGGCGGAGAAAATCGACTGGAACCGGGTGCATGAGCGCTTTGAGTTGCTCATTTCAAACACCGTGCAACAGTGGGAGCACTGCCATGACAGAAAAGCCCGGTTGGCGTTTGCGCCGCATTTGTAAGGACGGCAGGTTCTGACCGGGATGCCGGCGCGAGTCATATTTCCATCATATTTTGCTGACATACTCTGCTGGAGTGACAAACACCCCATTTTGAGAATTGCATGAACATTCTGAAACAGCTTGAGCAGCGCCTGATCAGCAAGCCTTCCGATCCGGACAACGCAATTTTCAGGAACCTTGTCCAGTCGCTGTGCAACAAGGAAAAGCTTGACCTGGCAGGATTGTACGAGTTGTCCTACGACGATTTCGAGCTGTCCATGGCCATCATGAAGAGCTGGCGTCTCGACCGCTATACCAGAACCAAGGATCGCCTCGGGGAGCTGGTTTTTTTATGGGCGGAACAGGATAAGCAATCTGGAGAGCCCTGAAATGCCCCAGGTTCGCGCCATTTTCATCTCCGACGTTCACCTGGGAACCGCAGCCTGCCAGGCCGCCCGGCTGGTCGATTTCCTGCGCGAATACCAGTCCGAGCATCTTTTCATGATCGGCGATATCGTCGATTTCTGGGCCATGAGCCGCGGGAAAATCTATTGGTCGCGCGAGCAGAACACCATCGTGCAAAAACTGCTGCGCCGTGCGCGGCATGGCGAAAAGGTGATCTTCATTCCCGGCAATCACGATGAAGCGCTGCGCGAATACATCGGCACTTCCTTTGGCGATATCCGCATCGAAGGTGAATATATCCACACTGCCGCCGATGGCCGGCGCTACCTGCTTGCGCATGGCGACGCCTACGATCAGGTGACGCGCCACCACAAGTGGGTGGCCATCCTGGGCGACATGGCTTACAGCCTGCTGGTCCGGCTCAACGGCTGGCTATCCTGGCTGCGCCGCACGCTGCGCCGCCCCGGCTACTGGTCGCTGGCAGGCTATGCCAAGCGCAAGGTGAAAACGGCGGTCAATTTCATCTTTGACTTTGAGGATTCGGTGATCCATAACGTGCGCGAGCGCGGGCTGGATGGCGTGATTTGCGGCCATATCCACTGGCCGGTGAAAAAGGATGTCGGAGACCTGGTTTATCTCAACTGCGGCGACTGGGTAGACAGCTGCACGGCCATCATCGAGCACATGGATGGCAGGATGGAACTGGTTGCCTGGGGCGCAGTGACGCTGCCGGTGGCCGCCGGAGCGGTGGAGCCCATGCCGGACGCTGCTTACCCCCAAGCACCCGCTCCCCTCCTCAACCCTCAATCCTCGTTCAGACAGGCGCTTGGCTCACAGAGTTGCGAACGGGTGGAGACTTCAAACTGACGTTCAATCGTGCGCTGGTAGAAATCCAGCATCCTTTCCGCCAGCGCCCCGGCTGACCAGCTTTCTGCATATTCACGCCCGCGCGCGCCCAATTGCCCGGCGGCATCTGCCCTTTGCAGCAGGGTCATGGACTTGGCGGCGAAATCCTCGATCTCGTGGGCGGCGATCAGCGCCCCTTCCCCTTCCTGCAGCACATCGCGGGTGCCCAGCTCGGCCAGGGCGACCACTGGCGTTGCCTGTGCCATGGCTTCCAGCAGCACCAGGCCCTGGGTTTCGGTACGGGAAGAGAACACGAACACATTAGCCGCGCAGTAGCAGTCAGGCAGTTCGCTTTTGCGGTCGAGGTAGCCGACAAACAGGACGTTGCCGCTGAGTCCCAGCTGCTCTGCCTGGGATTTGAGCTGGCCCAGTGCCGGGCCCTCGCCCGCGATGAGCAGCAGCACGCCTGGCATGTCCTGGCGGATGCGCGCCGTGACCTGAAGCAGGAAGCCGATGTTTTTCTCGAAAGCCACCCTCCCCACATAGAGCATGACCGGGCGCTGCGGCGGAATGCCGTGGCGGGCGCGGAACGCCGCGCCATTGCCTGGCGTGAAGTTCTCTGCGGGCAGCCCGGTAGGGATGATTTCCGCACGGGTCCGGATGCCATAGCCGCGCAGCACTTCCAGCATGCCCCGGGAAGGCACCACCAGCGCGTCGAGATCGTTGCACTGGCGCCGCGACAGGCTGCGCGCCAGGTAGCGTGCCGCGCCTTTGGGCATGAAAGGCAGATAGTGGTAGAGATATTCCTCGAAATAGGTGTGGTAGGTTTCCATGCGCGGGATGCCCAGTTCGCGGGCCAGCTTCACACCCAGATAATGGGCGGCAAAGGGCGTCTGGATGTGAATCAGGTCGAAATCGGCGGTGCGCAGCTTTCCCCGCGCGGCCATGGCGGCGCCTGCCTTGAGCAGGCGGTCCTCCGGATCGAAAGGCAGGTGGCGCGACGGAATGCGGCGGATGCCATCCTCGTTGTGCGTGCCGATGCCGTCGTAATCAGGCGCGATGAGGCATGTTTCATGGCCCTGTTTATCAAGCGCTTCGCGGAATGTGGCGATGGACGTGGAGACGCCATTGATGCGCGGAAAATAGACGTCCGAAATCATCAGGATTTTCAATTGATTTCTCCCGAACTCAGCATGGGAAAAACGGGCGGATGCAGTTTTCCAGCATCGGGATGGCGGCGCTCGATGAACAGCGTGCTGCCGGAAAGGATTTTGGCCTGCTTCTTGGCCTCGCCGGCGGCTGCTGCAACCTCGTAATGGGAACGGTATGCGTCCGGCGCAACCGGGACCGCGCCAGCGGACAGGCTGGTGAGGGGGAAAAAAAGCATGTTTCCCTGCCGGTCCTCGCCCTCGAAGCCGCGTGCCTTGAGGTCTTGCGCATCGAAGAGCGTCTCAATCTCCTGATCGAAGCGCGCCAGCGCCAGGCGGCAGCGCCGCTCCCAGTCCTCGCTCTGAAACAGCAGCACAAAATCGTCTCCGCCAATGTGGCCGAGGAAATCGCGCTCCGGGTCGCTTGCTTCCGAAAGGATCCTGGCCGTAAGCAGAATGATGTCGTCTCCCCGCCGGAAGCCGTAACGGTCATTGAAAGGCTTGAAGTGGTCGAGATCGAAGTAGCATGTGACAAAACGGCTGCGGCTGTGGAGCAGGCGTTCGATATGCTCGTTGATCGGCACATTGCCCGGCAGCAGGGTCAGGGGGTTGGCGTGGCGCGCTGACAGAATCTGCTGCTCCGTGATTTCGCGGATCAGGTCCTGGCTGTTGCCGATGCCGAGATAGTATCCCTGACCGGTGATGATGAATCCATCCGCGACATGGCGTTGCGAGCCATCGGCGATCAGGCGGCTGAGCTGCGCCAGGCTCATGGATTGCTCCACTATCAGCGGGTGATGATCCATGAAGCGGGTGCAGGGTTTGCTGCCATGCAGCTCGCGCTGGTAAGGGCGGGCGTAATGATCCACGAAACGGTAGCGGTTGATGAGGCCCAGCGGAGCGCCATGGCTCACTACCGGCAAAACATTCAAATCGGCATCCTGGGAGAAAATGCTGAAAACTTCGTTGGCTGTCATCAGCGGGCTGATGACAGGAACGGATTTCAGCAGTTTTCTTGCCGTGACGGTCTTGTTCGATGCCAGGCCCATGGGGTATACCGCAATCCCGCTCTGTCCGAGCGCTGCCACCACTTTTTCCGGCGCTTGCAGCGGTGGAGCCTGATTGGGCCGGGCGATGTGAAAGCCCTGGCCCAGCGCCAGACCGATAGTCTTGAGCACGTTAAGCTCCGCCGGCGTCTCGATGCCTTCCGCGATCACGCGCGCGCCCATGCATTCGGCGATGACCTGGATCGAGCGCACGAACTGCAGCTTGACGGGATCGTGGTTGATGCCCTGGATGAAGTGCATGTCGATCTTGACGAATTCCGGGCGCAGCTCGGACCACAGGCGCAGGCTGGAAAAACCTTCGCCCAGGTCGTCGATGGCGATCTCGAAGCCCATGCCGCGATAGTGCCGCGCCGCCTCGCGCAGCAGCTTGTAATCGTAGATGGGTTTGCTTTCCGTCAGTTCGATAATGACCCGGGAGGGGTTGAGTTCCAGCCGGCGAAGCAGGCGCAGTGTTTCCCCCTCGCGGAAATCGCGCTGCAACAGGCATTCAGGACTGATGTTGAGGAACAGGCGGCCGGGCAGCTGTTGCGCGGCAAAACTTTCCACGACCACATGGCGGCACAGGCGTTCCAGTTCCGCCAGGCGGCCGAGCGCCTCCGCCGCCTTGAAAAGATGGATCGGCGCATGCAGGGGGGTATCTGCGGGTCCGCGAATGAGGCCCTCATAGCCGAAAATGCGGCCGCCGGAAAATTCGATAATGGGCTGAAAGAAAGCCGTCAGGCTGCGTTGTGTCAGGATGGCATCCAGCAATGCGGCGTGATCTTCGTGGCTACTGCGGTCAACCTCGTGGCAGGCGCACGGTATGGATGAAACTGGATGGGGTGCAGTCAGAGACATGTGCATGATGTAGTGTTCGCAATGCGGGGAAAATGGATGCTAATGCGCCTGTGTGACAGAAACATGACAGAAGAGCCGAGGGGTTTCGCTGCAAATCTATTGAAATTTGCAGCAAAGGGGTGTGAGATAGTGCCTTACACGCCTAATCAGGGAAAAAAACGTGTTTGAATCGGCAGAACTAGGCCACAAGATCGACAAGGCGGCTTACGACAAGGAGGTGCCGCTCTTGCGCGAAGCGCTGCTGGATGCGCAGCTCGACCTGGCCCAGAGCGCCAGGTTTCCGGTCATCGTTCTCCTGGGCGGGGTGGATGGCGCGGGGCGCGGCGAAACCGTCAACCTGCTGAACGAATGGATGGATCCGCGCCACGTCCAGACCCACGGCATGGGCGACCCCTCCGACGAGGAGCTCGACCGTCCCATGATGTGGCGCTTCTGGCGCGCCCTCCCGCCCAAGGGCAAGATCGGGGTCTTTCTCGGCTCCTGGTATACCTGGCCGATCCTCAACCGGGTGAAAGGCGTCACCAAGACCGCCGATCTCGACCAGAGCCTGGAGCGCGCCAGGTGCCTGGAGAAAATGCTCACCGATGAAGGCGCGCTGATCATCAAGTTCTGGCTGCATTTGTCCAGGGACAAGCAGGAAAAACGCCTCAGGGTGCTGGAAAAGGACCCCAAGACGCGCTGGCGCGTGACCCCTCGTGACTGGGAGCATTTCAAGCTCTATGACAAGTTCCGCACCGTGCACGAGAGCGTGATCCGCCACACCAGCACCGCCGAGGCGCCGTGGTTCATCATCGAGGGGGAAGACCCGCGCTACCGCAGCCTGACGGTCGGCAAAATGATTCACGAAGCGATCCGCAAGCGCCTCGATTCCAGTGACGTGAAGCCCGCCGGCATCAATGCCCCGCCTTTGCTGCCGTCGATCGACCAGCTGCATATCCTCAAGACCCTCGACCTCTCGCAGAAGCTGGACAAGAAGAAATACGAGCAGGAGCTGGAAAAATACCAGGGCAAGCTCGCTCTGCTGACGCGCGACCCCCGCTTCAGGGAAATCACCGTGGTCGCGGTGTTCGAGGGCAACGATGCGGCCGGCAAGGGGGGCAGCATCCGGCGCATCACCAGCGCGCTGGATGCGCGCATTTACCAGGTCGTGCCGATTGCCGCGCCGACCGAGGAAGAGCGCGCCCAGCCCTACCAGTGGCGCTTCTGGCGCCATGTGCCGCGGCGCGGACGGGTGGCGATTTTTGACCGCTCCTGGTATGGCCGGGTGCTGGTGGAGCGGGTCGAGGGTTTCTGTTCGGAAGCCGACTGGATGCGCGCCTACGGCGAAATCAACGATTTCGAGGCGCAGCTGACGCGCCACAATATCGTGGTGGCGAAGTTCTGGCTGGCCATCAGCAAGGACGAGCAGCTCAGGCGTTTCGAGGAACGCGAGAAAACCGGTTTCAAGCGCTACAAGATTACCGAAGAGGACTGGCGCAACCGTGAAAAATGGGATGCCTACGAGCATGCGGTCTGCGACATGGTGGACCGCGCCAGCACCGAGGCTGCGCCCTGGACGCTGGTCGAGGCCAACGACAAGAATTTTGCCCGGATCAAGGTGCTGAAAACCCTGTGTGGCCAGATCGAGGCCAAGCTGAAGAGCCTGCCGAAGAACAAGGCTTCCTGAAGGCATGGCGTCAGTCAGGCTGTATTATCTGGTGGAATGGCTCGGGAACTGATGCCGAATACCTGTAATGAGGAGTAGGACGATGAAATTCATGGTGGTTATACTTTTCTGCGCGGTGGCCGGCCTGGCGCAGGCTGGCGAGCTGTTCCGCTGGGTCGATGCTGAAGGCAGGGTGCATTACACCGATCAGCCGCCGCCCGCGAGCGCCAGGAAGGTGGAGGAGAAAAAGCTGAGCGGCAGCACCATCGACACTTCGCAGCTGCCTTATGCGACCCAGCAGGCGGTCAAGAAGTCGCCGGTCACCCTTTACGCCAACGATTGTGGCGAACCCTGCACGCAGGCGCGCAATCATCTTGCTCAGCGCGGCATTCCGTTTGCCAGCAAGAATCCTCAGACCACGCCTGCCGATGCCGAAGCCCTCACGAAACTGGTCGGCGCGGCCTATGTTCCGGTGCTGGTGGTGGGCAGCACGGTCAGCAAGGGCTACGAAAAGGGCGCCTGGGATGCTGCGCTGGATGCGGCGGGTTACCCCAGGAACGCGCTGGTGAAGAAAGCGCCGGTCTCACCGGCTGATGGCCCGGCAAAGAACGAAGCCTCGCCAGCCAGACCCGCCCCAATGCATCCCTGGGCCGGGGGGCGATAAGCCTGGAAAATATAGGGGAAACCCTGATGGCAGGATGATGCCTTATGCGGTAACGTGCTGCTTTTGCTTCAAATTTTCCTGGTCTGGTTTGCGCGAAACCGCACGCGGCGTTTGAAGGGGCGCGATCCGTACCCGGGCAGATTCTTGCAAGGGGCTGCCATCGATGAAGCCACTCTCTGTCTGGACTTACACCGTTAGCCTTGCGCTGTGGCTGTCCCTGTGTTTTGGCGCGGCGGCCATCGTGATCGAGCTGAACATCCGCGATGCGGAAAAAAACCTGACCCAGTATGGTGATGCCTATTCGGATCACCTCGACAAGGAGATGGTCAGCAGCGAAACCATCCTGAAAGGGTTTGCGGCCCTGTTTGGTGCCGTTGGCGGCCCGGACCCGGTCAAGGCCTCCCGCTATGTCAGGCAGGTCGTTGAGGCCAATCCCCACATCTTTGCGCTTGAAATCGTGCAGGCGGTAGCCAAAAGCCGGCTGGTGAAATTTGTTGACAGCAAGAGGCGTGACGGCGCCCCGAATTTCACCGTCAGATCCTTTTCCTATGATTCCGGCCGGAAATGGCAGGCGCTGAAAGAGAAGCCCTTCTATTACCCGGTCGTATTCATGGAGCCGATGCCGTCGGGCTCCGAAGATGTCCTTGGGCTGGACGTCGAAAGCGTGCCGTTCCTGCGGCGGGCCCTGACTGAATCTCTCCAGCGCCGGGCGCCAGTGGCCAGCCATCCGTTCAGGCTGGTGGAGGGCAATCTGGCCTATGTCGTTTTTTGTCCGATCCTCCAGAACTTTCAGCACAATGACCCGCCCCTGGCGCTCAGCACCCGGGATGAAATAGTGGTGGACATGGTGATCGATGCGGCCAGGCTGGCCGAGCCCGCCAAATTCCCGGTTTTTGATGGGGGGGTGGTGCTGGTTTATCACAAGGATTTCAGCCCCGACGATCCCAGGGGCCAGTTGCTGAAAATGGCGGGGAAAGCCCGCAGCCCGGCTGAAACCGCCCTTTTCCCCGCCTTTGTTTACCAGAAATCGCTGGCAACGATGGGAGAGCCTTTTTCCCTGATGGTGAGGCGGCAGGTTGGCTGGTCGGATTTGAGCCTGGGGTTGCTGGCGCTGATGGCCGTATTGACGCTCATTTCTTCCCTGATACTGGTGGCGTACTTGCGGGCGCAGCAGCAGGGCCGGGCCCTGCAGATCGAGAATCAGAAGCGCCTGTGGCAGCTCGCCAATCATGATGCCTTGACGGGGCTGCCCAACCGCTTGCTGCTGATGGACCGGCTGGAGCAATTGCTGGCAAGGATGCGGCGCCAGGAAAAGCGCTTGGCTGTCATGTTCCTGGATCTGGATGATTTCAAGCAGGTCAATGACACCTATGGGCATGAAGTGGGCGACCAGCTGCTCAAACTGGTGGCTGAACGCCTCCGCGCCACAGTCCGGGTGGACGACACGGTGGCCAGAATGAGCGGCGACGAATTCATTATCCTGATCAAAAGCGTGGAAAACCCAGAATCGCTGGAAGCCGTGAGGCAGAAAATTCAGCAGAAACTGTCCGATGGGTTTCTGATAGACGGCCAGATGGTCCGCGTGCGGGCCAGCACCGGGATCGCCATGTTCCCCACGGATGGCGATAATCCGGAAGCCCTGATCAAGCAGGCGGACATGAGAATGTATGCAGATAAAAATGCGCGCACGGTAAAGCTCCATCTGGTGTGAGCAAATTGTCATGTTGCTGACATATCTTTGCCTTACAATGCCGCCCTCAACATGAAATGGAATGAACGCATCGAATGCAAGCACAAGAAATCATGCAGGCGCAAATAGACTCGGCACTGGCCGGCCTGACGCGGATCCGCGAGCGCCTGGAAAGCCCGGGGGCGGCGGACGAGGCGGATCTGATCGGGCATGACCTGGAATGGGCCGCATCCCATCTGGAAGACATTCGTCATATCTGGGCTTCCCTGAAGTCCGGCACTGTTTCACGCACGCAGGGGCGCCAGCCCCGCGTTGCGGCTGTTGTGCCGGCAGCCAAGGTGCTGGCGCGCTAGGGCTGTCACCGCATCTTGCCGGCGGAATTGTTCTGCCAGGGAGTGCTCCACTCTGCCCGTCTTTGTTTACAATGCGAGGTTTGCCGCGTTGTTCGCCGCAACATACCCCGCAACGAAACAGAGCCCCGGGTCATTCATGAAACTTGCCACCTGGAATGTCAATTCCCTCAAAGTGCGCCTTCCGCAGGTGCTTGACTGGCTGAGCCTGCATCAGCCGGATGCCTTGTGCCTGCAGGAACTGAAGCTGGAGGACAAGAATTTTCCCCAGGCAGAGATCGAGGCGGCAGGCTATCGCGCAATTTTCTCCGGGCAGAAAACCTATAACGGCGTGGCCATCCTCAGCAAGCTGCCGCTGCAGGATGTGTGTGCCGGCATCCCGGGCTATGAGGACGAACAGAAACGTGTGCTGGCGGCGACGCTCGACGGCGTGCGCCTGGTCTGCATCTATATTCCCAACGGCCAGAGCGTGGATTCCGGCAAGTACCAGTACAAGCTGCAATGGCTGGTGGCGCTGACTGCCTGGCTCAAGGACGAACTGACGCGCTACCCGAGACTGGCCTTGCTGGGGGATTACAACATCGCCCCGGAAGACCGCGACGTGCACGACCCCAAGGCATGGGAAGGCCAGGTGCTGTGCAGCGCGCCGGAGCGCGAAGCCTTCCGG
>PQAG01000162.1 GCA_003104895.1 Nitrosomonadales bacterium | reverse complement strand
GCATACAGCGAAAAAGTACTGGATCACTACGAAAACCCGCGCAACGTCGGTTCCTTCGGCAAGGACGAGGAGGGCGTGGCAACCGGCATGGTGGGCGCGCCGGCCTGCGGCGACGTGATGAAACTGCAGATCCGCGTCAACAAGGACGGCGTGATCGAGGATGCCAAATTCAAGACCTACGGCTGCGGTTCGGCGATCGCCTCGAGTTCGCTGGTGACCGAATGGGTGAAGGGCAAGACGCTGGATCAGGCGCTGGACATCAAGAACACCCAGATCGCCGAGGAACTGGCATTGCCGCCGGTGAAGATCCACTGCTCGATCCTGGCGGAAGACGCGATCAAGGCCGCCGTGGCCGACTACAAGGCCAAGCACGGCGAAAATGTCGAGACCAACGCCTGCAAGGGAGCGTGCTGATCATGGCGATTACGATGACCGAACAGGCTGCCAAACACGTCAGCAACTTCATCACCAAGCGCGGCAAGGGCGTGGGCCTGCGTCTCGGCGTGAGGACTTCGGGTTGCTCCGGCATGGCCTACACGCTGGAATTCGCCGACGAAATCGGCGCGGATGACGTGCAGTTCGAAAGCCACGGCGTGAAGGTGCTGATCGACGCCAAGAGCCTGCCCTACCTGGATGGCACCGAGCTGGATTACACCCGCGAAGGGCTGAACGAGGGCTTCAAGTTCAACAACCCCAACGTCAAGAACGCCTGCGGTTGCGGCGAGAGCTTCAACGTCTGACCTAAATGCACTTCGATTTCAGCAAAAACCATTTCGAGCTGTTCGGCCTGCCGTCCGCGTTCCATATCGACATGGAGCGCCTGGACCAGGCTTACCGCGAAATCCAGACGCTGGTGCACCCTGACAAGTTCGCCCACCTGGGCGAGCAGGAGAAACGCCTGTCGATGCAGTGGGCGACCCATGCCAACGAGGCCTACCAGACCCTGAAAAAGCCGCTTTCCCGCGCCCGCTACCTGCTCCATCTGCAGGGCGTGGATACAGAGGAGGAAAGCAATACCGCCATGCCGGCGGAATTTCTCATGGCGCAGATGGAATGGCGCGAGGCCATCATGGAGGCGAAGGAAGCGCAGGACGTCGCTGACATGGAACAGCTGCACCACCGCCTGCGTTCCGAGATGCGCGAGCAGCACCAGGAACTGGTGCGCCTGCTGGACGATCAGGCAGACTACCAGGGCGCTTCCGGACTGGTGCGCAAGCTGAAATTCATGGAAAAGCTGGGCGAGGAAATTGATGCCGCCCTGGAGTTGATGGAAGCTTAAATATTAACCACGGGGAGCACGGGGGGCACGGGGCAAAACCAGAGCAGGTTTTCTTCGCCTTTCCCCGTGCTCCCCGTGTTCCCCGTGGTTAAAAGGATTTTCATGGCTTTACTGCAAATCGCCGAACCCGGCATGAGCGCCGCCCCCCACCAGCACCGGCTGGCGGTAGGTATCGACCTGGGCACCACCAATTCGCTGGTGGCCACGGTGCGCAGCGCGCTGGCCGTGGTGCTGAACGATGAAAATGGACGCTCCCTGCTGCCATCGGTGGTGCGCTACCGCGCCGATGGCGTGGAGGTCGGCTGCCACGCCATGCAGGCGCAGGCGATGGACCCGCAGAACACCATTGCTTCGGTGAAGCGCTTCATGGGGCGCGGCCTGTCCGACATCGCCGATGCCGCGCACCTGCCTTACCGCTTCGTGGACGAGCCGGGCATGGTGCAGATCAGCACGGTCGCCGGGGTGAAAAGCCCGGTGGAAGTCTCGGCGGAAATTCTCAGGGTGCTGCGCCAGCGCGCAGAAAAATCCCTCGGCGGCGAACTGGTGGGCGCAGTCATCACCGTGCCGGCCTATTTCGACGACGCCCAGCGCCAGGCCACCAAGGACGCCGCGCGGCTGGCGGGCCTCAACGTGCTGCGCCTGCTCAACGAACCTACCGCCGCCGCCGTGGCCTATGGCCTCGACAATGGCGCGGAGGGGGTGTACGCGGTGTTCGACCTGGGCGGCGGCACCTTTGATATTTCCATCCTCAAGCTGTCGCGCGGGGTGTTCGAGGTGCTGGCCACCAACGGCGATTCCGCGCTGGGCGGGGATGATTTCGACCACCGCATCTATTGCTGGATACTCGAACAGGCCGGGCTTTCCGGCCTGAACCACCAGGATGCGCGCCTGCTGCAGACCCATGCCCGCGCCGCCAAGGAAACCCTGACCGAACATGAGGACGCGCCGGTCACCGCCGTGCTTTCCACGGGTGAAATGGTGAACCTGACCTTGACCACGGAAGCCTTTGCCAGCATCACCAAAAGCCTGGTCAGCAAGACCCTGGCGCCGACCCGCAAGGCGCTGCGCGATGCCGGACTGACGGTCGAGGAGGTCAAGGGCGTGGTCATGGTCGGCGGCTCCACCCGCATGCCGGTCATCCAGCGCGCGGTGGGCGAGTTTTTTGGCCAGGAGCCGCTCAACAACCTCGACCCGGACAAGGTGGTGGCGCTGGGCGCCGCGATCCAGGCCAACGTGCTGGCCGGCAACCGCAGCGAGGACGACTGGCTGCTGCTGGATGTGATTCCCCTGTCGCTGGGCCTGGAAACCATGGGCGGCCTGGTGGAGAAAGTGGTGACGCGCAATTCCACCATCCCCGTGGCGCGCGCGCAGGAGTTCACCACCTACAAGGACGGCCAGACCGCCATGAGCATCCACGTGGTGCAGGGCGAGCGCGAGCTGGTGAGCGACTGCCGCTCCCTGGCGAAGTTCGAGCTGCGCGGCATTCCGCCCATGGTGGCCGGCGCGGCGCGCATCCGCGTGACCTTTCAGGTCGATGCCGACGGCCTGCTTTCGGTCACGGCGCGCGAGCAGAGCACCGGGGTGGAATCCTCGGTGACGGTCAAGCCGTCATACGGCTTGAGCGACGAACAGATCACCCAGATGCTGCAAGCCTCGCAAGAATATGCCAGGGACGACATGCTGGCGCGCGCGCTGCAGGAAGCGCGGGTCGAAGGCGGCCGCCTGATCGAGGCGGTGGAAGCGGCCCTGCAGGAAGACGGCCATCTGCTGAATGAAGGCGAGGGTGGAAAAATCGCCGCGAAAATAGAGGAATTGCGTGTGGCCATCGCCGGCGACGACCATCGCCGCGTGACCCAGGCAGTGGAAATCCTGAACCACGCCACCGAATCCTTCGCCGCGCGGCGCATGGACGCCAGCGTCAACAAGGCCCTGGCAGGGCACAAGCTGGAAGAACTGGAGAGTTAAGTCATATGCCCCAACTGATCGTATTGCCCCATGTCGAACTGTGCCCCGAGGGCGCGGTGCTCGAAGCCAAAAAAGGTGTGTCCATCTGCGACGCGCTGCTGGAAAACGGCATCGAAATCGAGCACGCCTGCGAGAAATCCTGCGCCTGCACCACCTGCCACGTGATCGTGCGCGAGGGGCTGGAATCCCTCAATGAGGCCGAGGAACTGGAAGAGGACATGCTCGACAAGGCCTGGGGTCTGGAACCCAATTCCCGCCTCTCCTGCCAGGCCATCGTGGACGACCAGGATCTGGTGATAGAGATCCCCAAGTACACCATCAACATGGTCAAGGAAGGGCATCATTGAAAGGAGCTCATTGACATGAAATGGACCGACGTTCACCAGATCGCTGTGGCGCTGTATGACAACTATCCCGATACCGACCCCCAGTACGTGCGCTTCACCGACCTGCACCGGTGGGTGACGCAACTGGACGGATTCAGCGACGATCCCAACCGCTCCAGCGAGAAGATTCTCGAAGCTATCCAGATGGCATGGATAGACGAAGCTGCCTGATATAACTATGATTGAGCGCATCAAGGTACCTCGCTGAGGCGCAATGTTCGATCACCAAGACGCCCTGGATGCGCTCAACCGGAATACCCCCATCTCCGATAAGCTGAGCTTTCTGCACGCTTTCCTGCGCAAGAAATTTGACTTCATCGACCGCATTGCTATCGCCTTGCATGAGGAGAAGTCGGATACTTTGAAAACTTTCATTTACAGCAACAGCAACAACGAACCGACGCTGGTGCATTATGAAAGCAAGCTGAGCAGCGCTTCATCCCTGCTTGAAATCCTTGAAAAAGGCCGGCCACGGGTGGTCAACGATCTGGATATTTTCAGTGCAGGATCAAACCTCCATACCCGGCGTATCCAGGAGAGCGGTTTCGGCTCAAGCTATACCATGCCGATGTACTCGAACGGCAATTTCTTCGGCTTCATTTTCTTCAATTCCTACCGCAAGGACGTTTTTACCGAGCAGGCGATCCACTATCTGGATCTGTTCGGTCACCTGCTGTCGCTCACCGTGATCTGCGAGATTGCCAGCATTCGCACCCTGCTGGCCTCGGTCAAAACGGCAAACGATATCGTTCATCACCGGGATTTCGAGACGGGCGCCCACCTGGGCCGGATGGCCAGTTATTCGCAACTGATCGCGAACCAAGTGGCGGACAAGTATCAGCTCAACGACGAGCTGATCGAGCATATCTTCCTGTTTTCTCCGCTGCACGATATCGGCAAGATCGGCGTCGCGGACAGCATTCTGCACAAGCCGGGAAAACTGGACCCAGAGCAGTATGAGGCGATGAAGAAGCACGCCATCAAGGGACGCGAGATTATCGACGGCATCCTGAACAACTTCGGCCTGGAGAATATGGAGCATGTGGATGTCCTGCGCAATATCGCGCTATACCACCACGAGGCCATCAATGGCAGCGGTTATCCCGAAGGGCTGAAAGAGCATGAAATCCCGATTGAAGCCCGTATCGTTGCAGTGGCTGACGTGTTTGACGCGCTCACCAGCCGTCGCCCCTACAAGGATGCCTGGAGCAACCAGGATGCTTTCGATCATCTGCTGAAAATGGCGGGAACGACATTCGACCGGGACTGCGTCAATGCCCTGATCACGCAGCGTGAAGAAATCGAGCAAATTCAGAAAAATTTCAGGGAAAACCCCGGCTCCTGAGTGATGCTGCCGGTTTCATCGGCTTGACTGTTTTTGCCCGCCTCACCCCATGTTAAACTTCCACCCCGGAGAGAGTGGACATGGCTGAAGACAGCGATCTGGAGCGTACAGAACCTGCGTCGCCCCGGCGAATAGAGCAGGCAAGGGAGAAAGGGCAGGTTGCGCGCTCGCGCGAGCTGACCACGGTCGCCATYCTGCTYGCTGCWGGCGGMAGCCTGATTTTCATGGGGGGCGGCMTGATGGARCAYATGCGCGCCCTGATGCGSAACAGCCTGACGCTGGATCGCKCSGTCATTTTCARTCCMGRMSAGATGCTGCAGCARCTGCAYCTGCAYTCGCAGGATATCCTGCTGGCCATTCTGCCCTTTCTGGGCCTGATGATGGTTGTCACCGTGGCTTCCTCCGTGGTGATTTCCGGCTGGCTCTTTACCGTGCAAGCCATGGCGCCCGATTTTTCCCGTCTCGATCCCCTGAAAGGGGTCACCCGCATCATTTCCTGGTCAGGCATGGCGGAAATGCTCAAGGCGGTGGCCAAGTCCGCGCTGATTGGCGGGGTTGCCCTGTGGGTGGTGTGGCAGGAYGTKGACGGCGTGGTGTCGCTGGTGGCYGAGCCGCTCGAATCCGGCCTGCCCCATCTGGCCCGCCTGGTGGGYTTCAAYTTCATGGCCGTCGCCGGRTCGATGCTGCTGATCGTCGCGATCGACGTCCCCTTCCAGCTGTGGAATCACAGCCGCCAGCTCAAGATGACCAAGGAAGAGGTGCGGCAGGAAGCCAAGGAAACCGAGGGCGATCCGCACGTCAAGGCGCGCATCCGCCAGCTCCAGCGCGAAGCGGCACGGCGCCGCATGATGGCCGAGGTTCCCAGGGCCGACGTGATCGTCACCAACCCGACCCGCTACGCCGTGGCCTTGCGCTACCAGGAAGGCAGGATGGGCGCGCCGCAGGTGGTGGCCAAGGGCGCCGGGCTGCTGGCGCAACGCATCCGCGAGCTGGGCGAGGAAAACCGGGTGCCGATCCTGGAGGCGCCGCCGCTGGCCCGCGCCCTCTACCGGCATGCAGAACTGGGGCAGGAAATCCCCGCCAAGCTGTATACTGCGGTGGCGGAAGTGCTGGCTTATGTGTACCAGCTGCGCCGCTATCGCGCTTATGGCGGCGCCGCGCCCGAAACGCCGCGCGAGTTGCCGGTGCCGCCGGAACTGGATTTTGTAAGGGAAGCAGCTTGAGAGGTTCTGAATGAATGCCAGGGTGGATGCCCCGCCCCTGCTCAACCGCCGAGGCCTGAAGGGCCTGGTGGGGCCGGTTCTCATCATCCTGATTCTGGCGATGATGGTGCTGCCCTTGCCGCCGTTCCTGCTCGACCTGCTGTTCACCTTCAACATCTCCATCGCGATGATCGTGATGCTGGTCAGCCTGTACACCCAGAAACCGCTGGAATTCGCGGTGTTTCCCACCGTGCTGCTGGTCACCACCCTGCTGCGCCTTTCGCTCAACGTGGCTTCGACCCGGGTGGTGCTGCTGGAAGGGCATACCGGGCCGGATGCCGCGGGCAAGGTGATCGAGGCCTTCGGGCATTTCCTGGTGGGCGGCAACTACACCGTCGGCATCGTGGTGTTCATCATTCTGGTGGTGATCAACTTTGTGGTGATCACCAAGGGCGCCGGGCGTATCGCAGAGGTCAGCGCGCGCTTCACACTGGATGCGATGCCCGGCAAGCAGATGGCCATTGACGCCGATCTCAATGCAGGACTGATCGGCGAAGAAGAGGCGCGCAGGCGGCGCGCAGAGATTTCCCAGGAAGCGGATTTCTTCGGCTCCATGGACGGTGCCAGCAAGTTCGTGCGCGGTGATGCCGTGGCCGGCATCCTGATCCTGTTCATCAACGTCATCGGCGGCTTGCTGGTGGGCATCTTCCAGCACAACCTCGATTTTGCCACCGCCGCCAACAACTACACCCTGCTTGCCATCGGTGACGGCCTGGTGGCGCAGATCCCTGCCCTGATCATTTCCACCGCCGCCGGCATGGTGGTGAGCCGCGTGGCGACGGATGAAGATGTGGGGCAGCAGCTGATCGGCCAGCTCTTCAACCGGCCTGCGGTGCTGTACATCACCGCTTCCATTCTGGTCTTGCTGGGGGTGATCCCGAACATGCCCCATGTCGCATTTTTTACTCTGGCCGGCGTTCTGGCAGGTACCGCCTATTATCTGGAGCAAAAGGCCAGGGCGCCGGAGCTGCCCGCGGCGCCGCCAGCAGAAGCCGTGCAGGCGCCGGAAATGCAGGAAGTGAGCTGGAACGACGTGATGCCGGTGGACGCGCTCGGGCTGGAAGTCGGCTACCGCCTGATCCCTCTGGTGGACCGCGCGCAGGATGGGGAGCTGTTGCGCCGGATTCGCGGCATCCGCAAGAAATTCGCGCAGGACATGGGCTTCCTGGTGCCGCCGGTGCATATCCGCGATAACCTCGAATTGCGCCCCAATGCCTACCGCATCAGCCTGAAAGGAGTGGAAATCGGGCAGGGCGAGGCCTACGCCGGCATGTACCTGGCAATCAACCCCGGACGGGTGCTGGGAACGCTGCCGGGCACCCAGACCACCGATCCGGCGTTCGGCCTGCCGGCGGTGTGGATCGAGGCCAATCTGCGCGACCAGGCCCAGACCTTCGGCTATACGGTGGTGGATTCCAGCACGGTGGTGGCGACCCACCTCTCCAATATCATCCAGACCCATGCCGCCGAACTGCTGGGGCGCGAAGAGACGCAGCAGTTGCTGGATCACCTCGCCAAGGAATCGCCCAAGCTGGTGGAGGATCTGGTGCCCAAGCTGCTGCCGCTGGGCGTGGTGCAGAAAGTGCTGCAGAACCTGCTCGACGAAGGCGTGCACATCCGCGACATGCGCACGATCATAGATACCCTGGCAGATCATGCCGGCCGCAGCCAGGATGCGGCCGAGCTGACGGCGGCGGTCCGCGTCGCGCTGGGCCGTGCTATCATGCAGCAAATCTACCCGGGAGCCGCAGAATTGCAGGTGATGACCCTCGAACCCGATCTCGAACAGATCATGATGCATGCCGCCCAGGGCATGGGTGAAGGTTTGGGGCTTGAGCCCGGGCTGGCGGAAAACCTGGTGCAGCAGACCGCCCAGGCGGTGCAGCAGCAGGAACAGCTGGGGCTGCCCGCGGTGCTGCTGGTGCCTGCTGCGCTGCGGCCGCTGCTGTCGCGCTTCCTGCGCCGCGTGGCGCCTCAGCTCAAGGTCATTTCCCATGCTGAAATTCCGGATTCCAAAAATATCCGCGTGACTGCCGTGCTGGGTGCCAGAGCATGAATGTGAAAAAATTCCGCGCCGCCAATACCCGAGAGGCATTGCGCCAGGTCAGGGATGCCCTGGGCGCGGATGCCATCATTCTTTCCAACCGTTCCGTGGACGGCATGATCGAAATCATGGCCGTGGCCAACATGGATGTGGCTTCCCTCGCCACCCCCGCGCTGGCTTCGGCGCCGGTGATCAGCCAGCCGCGCAAGGCGCAGCAGGAGCGGGTCCAGGAGCCGCGCTTGAGCGCGGCCAGCCAGGAGCCCAAGCCGGTCAACCGGGAGGATATCAGCGTGCTGCAGCGCATCCGCCAGGAAGCCATGCTGGACGCGGTTTCCCCCGCTGTATCGCAGAAAACCAAGCCCCAGATCTCGCCGCCTGCCGCACCCAATGCCATGGATGGCGTGGTGCAGGAAATGATGCATGAAATCCGCTCCCTGCGGGGCATGCTGGAAGGGCAGCTTGCCGGGCTGGCGTGGGGCGAGCTGCAGCGCAGCGATCCGGTCAAGGTGGAAGTGCTGCGTCACATGCTGGCCGTGGGCTTCAGCCCCGCGCTGTCGCGCCAGCTGCTGGAAAAGCTGCCGCCCGGCGGCGATTTTGCGCGCGGCATGAAATGGGTCAAGGCAGCGCTGATGCACAATCTGCGCGTGGTCAAGGAGGGCGAGGACATAATCGACCGAGGCGGCGTCTATGCCCTGGTCGGCCCCACCGGGGTCGGCAAGACCACCACCGTGGCCAAGCTCGCGGCGCGCTGCCGGCTCAAGCATGGCGCCAACAAGCTGGCGCTGCTGACGACCGACAGCTACCGGATCGGCGCGCACGAGCAGTTGCGGATTTACGGAAAAATTCTCGGCGTGCCGGTGTATGCGGTCAAGGACGAAGCCGATCTGCAGTTCACCCTGGCCGACCTGCAGAACAAGCATCTGGTGCTGATCGATACCGTGGGCATGAGCCAGCGCGACCGCCGCCTGGAAGAGCAGGTGGCCCTGCTGACCAGCGGCGGCCGCAGCGTCAAGCGCCTGCTGCTGATCGGCGCCAATGCCCAGGGCAGCACGCTGGAGGATGTGGTGCGCGCCTACCGGGGCTCGGGCATGGACGGCTGCATCCTGACCAAGGTGGATGAAGCCATCAGCTTCGGCGGAGCGCTCGATGTCATCATCCGCCACCAGCTGCCCCTGCATTACATCACCAACGGGCAGCGCGTGCCGGAAGACCTGCATCTGGCGAATGCCTCCTATCTGGTGGATCGGGCATTCCGCCCGGCCGAGACGCAGGCTTCGTTCAGCCTGGAAGAAGGCGAGTTCCCCCTGGTGATGGCCGGCGCCAGCGACGACGGCGCTTCCGGCGCGGGAACGCTGCGTGGCTGAAGTCATGCAGGATCAGGCCGAGGGATTGCGCCGCCTCCTGTCCGGCGCTTTCGTGCGCATCGTGACGCTTGCCAGCGGCAGGCGCGGCGTGGGCAAGACCACGGTCTTGATCAATCTGGCGGCGGCGCTGGCCAAACGCGGCAAGCAGGTGATGGTGCTGGATGAGCATCAGGGCGCACATAGCGTGGCCGGCACGCTGGGCCTCACCCCCTATTTCGACCTGAGCCATGTCGTGAGGGGGGAACGCACGCTGGAACAGGTCATGCTGTCCGGACCTGAAGGCATCATGGTGGTTCCAGCAGGCAGTGGCGTGCAGTCCCTTGCTGCCCTGGGCGCGGAAGAGCAGGCATCGCTGGTGCGCGCCTTTGGCCAGCTTTCGCAGCCGGTTGACGTGGTGCTGGTCGATGCCGCAGCGGGGGTGGCAAGCCATGTCCTCCCGCTCAGCCTGGCGGCGCAGGAGCTGGTGCTGGTGGTGGACCCGCAGCCGGCTTCGATGACCGATGCCTACGCCCTGATCAAGGTGCTCAACCAGGGCTTCGCACGGCGCAGTTTTCATATTATCGTGAACCGGGTGTCCGGCCCTGAGGAGGGCGAGGCAGTGTTCAGGAACGTGGCCGGCGTGGCGGACCGTTTTCTCAAGGTGACGCTGGATTACATGGGGTGCGTGCCGCGCGACGAGAAACTGCGCCGTGCCACCCAGCTGGGGCGTTCGGCCGTGGACGCTTTTCCCGCTGCCACGGCGGCACAGATGTTTCGCGACCTGGCGGAAGAAGTGGATCAGTGGCCCCCGCCCGGCGGCGAAGAGGGGCAGCTGGAAATCTTCATGCAGCGCCTGATTCAGACCAGCCGCGCCGCGGCGCTTGAACCTGGCGTGCCGGGGCGGATTTGAGCGGTAATATGTACCGGGCGGACGGCAAGCTGCAGAGCAACGAGCAATATGTGGCGCAGTATGCGCCGCTGGTCAAGCGCATCGCGCACCATCTGGCGGCAAAACTGCCGCCCA
Organism: Nitrosomonadales bacterium; assembly: GCA_003104895.1. Lineage (GTDB taxonomy): Bacteria > Pseudomonadota > Gammaproteobacteria > Burkholderiales > Sulfuricellaceae > Sulfurimicrobium. The sequence continues at coordinate 6,261 of PQAG01000162.1, read as the reverse complement.
GCGTGCAGGTGGACGATCTGATCCAGGCTGGCCTGATAGGCCTGCTGGATGCGGTCAGCCACTATGATGCGATACAGGGCGCGCAGTTTGAGACGTATGCCAGCCAGCGCATTCGCGGGGCCATGCTGGACGAGTTGCGCGAGGCCGACTGGGCGCCGCGCTCGGCRCGCAAGARYATGCGCGCCATCGAGGCCGCRGTCAGCAAGCTCGARCAGMARYTGGGCMGGSCKCCGGGCGARCAGGAACTGGCCAGGGARCTGMAAGTSCCGCTGGAAGAGTACCAGCAGATGCTGCTGGAGGCGCGCGGCCACCAGCTGGTGCACTACGAGGATTTCCAGTCCGAGGGCGATGATGATTTTTTCGAACGCCATGCGGCTGACGATCGGCCTGATCCGCTGGGACAGATCGAGGATGGCGGGTTTCGTGCCGCGCTGGTGGAGGCGATCAAGCTTCTGCCTGAGCGCGAACAGCTGATGATGAGCCTGTATTACGAAGAGGAGCTGAATTTGAAGGAAATCGGTGCAGTGCTGGGAGTGACGGAATCCCGCGTCAGCCAGCTCCATAGCCAGGCAGTGGCGCGTCTGCGCAGCCGGCTCAAGGACTGGCTGGCCCGCTGATGCGCGGCGGCGTGGATCTGATCAGCCTCGCCGGCCTGCTGCTGGCGCTGGCTGCCATCGTCGGCGGGCAGATTCTGGAAGGGGGGCATATCGGCTCCCTGCTCCAGGTCACGGCATTTCTGATCGTGATCGGCGGCACCATGGGCGCGGTCATGCTGCAAAGCTCGCTGCCGGTTTTYCTGAAYGGRATGAGGCTGCTCAARTGGGTGTTCGTGCCGCCCCAGGCWCRCCCYGCMGCGCTGATCGAGGAAATTCTCGGCTGGAGCCAGATTGCCCGCAAGGGCGGTCTGCTGGCGCTGGAGCCGCTGATTGATGACATCTTCGATCCCTTCAAGCGCAAAGGCCTGCAGATGCTGGTGGACGGCGCGGAGCCGGACAAGATTCGCGAAGCGCTGGAAGTCGAAATCAATACCTACGAAGAACACCAGCGCCAGGCCGCGAAGGTATGGGAGTCGGCAGGCGGCTATGCGCCCACCATCGGCATCCTGGGGGCGGTGATGGGCTTGATTCACGTGATGGAAAACCTGTCCGATCCCTCCAAGCTGGGCGGAGGCATCGCTGTGGCGTTCGTCGCCACCATCTACGGCGTGGGCTCGGCCAATTTGCTGTTCCTGCCCGTTGCCAACAAGCTCAAAGCGCTGATCGGCCATCAGGTGACGATGCGGGAAATGCTGATCGAGGGCCTGGGTTCGATCGCCAATGGTGAAAATCCGCGCATTATCGAGACTAAGCTTCAGGGTTACGTTGTGTAGCAGCCATGGCCCGCAAAAAGAAACCTGAAGAGCACGAAAATCACGAGCGCTGGCTGGTTTCCTACGCCGATTTCATTACCCTGCTGTTTGCCTTTTTTGTCGTGATGTATGCCATCTCCTCGCTCAATGAGGGGAAATATCGCGTCCTCAGCGATTCACTCATTGACGCTTTCAAGCATGCGCCCACCAGCAAGGATGTGGTGCGCCTGAAAACGGAGTCTCCCGCACTGTCTCCAACCGGAAAGCCCAACGTGATCATTCAGAAAATCCCGCTCAGAAGCGACCCGGCGCAGGAGGCCAGACGCAAGAAGCAGGAGGAGAAGATGAAAGGGATTGCCAGCGACATTCTCAAAGTCATGGAACCGCTGGTGAAGGAAGGTCAGGTGCGCGTCACCCAGAGTCCGCTCGGCGTGTCGATCGAAATCAATGCCAGCGTGCTTTTTTCGCCTGGCCAGGCAATTCTGGAGAGGAAGTCCATACAGGTGCTGAGCGCGGTGGCGCAGGTGGTGGCGACGGTGCCCAATGCGGTGCAGATCGAAGGGCATACGGACAACATCCCGATTGCCACCCAGGCTTATCCTTCCAACTGGGAGCTCTCGACCGCGCGCGCCAGCAGCGTGGTGCGGCTGTTTATCGAAAATGGCGTCGATCCGGCACGCCTGACCGCGATTGGCTATGCCGACCAGCGCCCGGTGGAGCCCAATGACACGATTGCCAGCAGGACGCGCAACCGGCGCGTGACTGTCATGATCGAACCGGACGGCAAGGCGCCCACGACGGTGCTGCAGTAATCAGGCTTTATCCAGGCGGCGGCCGCTTGCCGTGCCGCTGATCTGGCCGTCCGGGCCATATAGGCTGGCGGCGGGGTTGGCCGCGCTCTGGAGCACGGAAAGTGTTTGCTGGTTGTGGCGCAGGCGGGTATCAATCAGAATTCCATTGCTGCGGTTGATCCGGTCGGCTTCACGGGCCAGATCCAGCAGCTTGCCCCATAGTTCGCGTGTCGCGGCTTGTGCCTTGATGGCGCCAAGATAGGCCGCGATGCCGGAGGCGCTGTTTTCACAGCCGGCCGCAGTTATGCAGCTGATGCGCTGGGCGCTGAGCCCGGTCAGTTTTTCGGTCAGTCCGGATTTGCGGGCAGCAAGCTGCAACAGCTGGTCCGCGTTGCCCTTGATCAGGGCCCCCTGTTCCTGTTGCAGCAGCTGGAGGAATTCCTGAAAGCCGTCAAACTCCGCCCTGATCAATGCGGCGAAAACGGCGTCTGCGTCCTGGTTCAAATCAGGCCTTTTGATTCATCAGCAACTCTTTGACCGAGCTCAGCAGGCCGTCAGCAATTTTTTCCGGGTTGATTTTGAAGCGTCCCTCGGCGATGGCCTGCTTGATGGCTTCCACTTTTGCGCTGTCCATCGGCTGGCTCTCGCCGCCGCTCAGTGCCTGGAGCTGGCTGGAGGAGGTCAGCCTGACCTCGGTTGCACTTCCCTGCGCGCTTGCTGGTTTGTTGCGCACGACCTTGCTCTCGCCGCTTGGCGTGGCAACGGTCTTGCTGATTGAGCTGTCAATTTTCACGATATTTCCTTTTATGCCGTTCCTGATCGTTTCAGGGCAATCCTGTCAAATGTTGTAGCGGCATGCGCGGGTGAAACTTTAGCCGTTTCCGGGGAAATTTCTTCGCTTCAGTATAGCAAAGATGCATCAATCAGAACGGGACTTCCACGATGCCGCCCTCGCGCGCTGTGCCCTTGATGATCTGCCCCGACCCGCTGCGTACCGAAACGATCTGGCCCGCCGCAGCGTTGGTCAGCGCCTTGCCTTCGGCGTTGACCTGGAAGCCCTGGCCCCGCGCAAGGATTTTCACGCTCTGTCCCTGCTGAATCACGTAGGGCGCGCGCAGCATGTCGAGCCGCAAAGGGTATCCGGCCGCCACGCTGATGGTGGCTGTTTTTCCCAGCGCCTGCCGGGGGTCGGTGATGACGCCGGAGGCGAACTGGGTGATGTCTTCGCTTTTCAGCAGAATGTCCGCTTCGGTGATTTTCTGGCCGGTGCCGAGAGGGCGGGCGGCGAACACCACCTCACTGGTGATGCTGACAGTGAGCGGAATGTACACGGTCCAGGATGAAGGCGCGTTGCAGCGGGCGCCGAGATTGCTGTTGCCCCACAGGCGGTTGCCGGTGGGTATGAAGAAATCAATAGACTGGCAGGCAGGCAGACGCAGGCGGGGGTCGAGCGGCACCGCATTGACGGTGACCGTGCCGGGCTGTGCTGCGCCTTGTTGCTGGGCGAACTGGATGGCGCCTTTGCGCAGGGCTTCGAGATCCTGCCACTGGGTGCCGGCGAGCGCAGGAAAGGCCATGAGCAGAAACAGAAAAATAGGGGGAAAACGCGTCGCCATGGCTCGATTGTAACTGAAAAACCGGGGGTGCTATACTGCTCCGGCAATTACCCCTTTGGCCTGAACCGACATGCCCGCCTTTACCAATCCCACCGATATCGCCCGTGAAACCCTGAAAACCCTGGCGGCGCGGCGGATTGCTCCGGACCCGGAAAATTACCAGGCCATCTATAACGAAATTGCCGGGGTCCGGCCGCCAGCCGCACGCCGTTGCGAAGATGACCAGGTGCCGCCAAAGCCTGGCGGCGGGAGTGAGGCCAACTGGGCCGAACTGGTCCGTGAACTGATCCGCCAGTGGGACCTCAAGCAGAGCGGCATGACGGCGGCGCGCAAGAAAGAGGGGCTGGGGCGGGTGTTGAGCAATTTTGCCAAGGACCCTGCCGTGCTGTTCACCAAATTGCAGGCGCTGGTGGGTTCATGGAGGGAGAATCCGGTTGCCCAGACGGGGGTGCCGGTGGAAGGACTCGGATCTGAAGAGGGGTCGCAGGGCAGCCCGGCCGCTGCAATGCCGGAAACGGTGGCCAGCGTGGAGATTTCGCTGGCCGATGTTCCCGGTGCTTTGCGGGAAATGCTGGCGCTAACGATACAGACTGGCGTGGCGCCGCGTCTGTCCCAGTTTCCCGATCTGCGCGATGAAGCCATCCTGCTTGCCCAGCAGGCGCGTGACGCTTGCGACTCCCTGGCAATCCAGGGGGTTGCGAAGAAACTCAAGCAGTTCTGGATCAAGCTGGAGCTGCGCAACGATTCCGATGCCCAGGTGCTGGATGGCCTGGTGCGGCTGCTCAGGCTCCTGGTCGACAATATCGGCGAATTGCTGCTGGATGACAAATGGCTGAATGGCCAGATTGCCGTGGTGCAGGATATTATTTCCCAGCCTCTGGACAGCCGCGTGCTGTATGACGCAGAGCGCAGCTTCAAGGAAGTGATTTTCAAGCAGAGCAATCTGAAGCATAGCCTGATGGAAGCCAGAACCACCATCAAGAACATGATGGCGACGTTTATCGGCCGCATGTCCGAAATGTCGGCCAGTACCGGTGAATATCACAGCAAGATTGAATCCTATGCCGCGGCGATCAGCAAGACCGAGGACATAAACCAGCTCAACCGGATTCTTGGCGATCTGATGAAGGATACGCGGGGAATGCAGCTCGACATGATGCGTTCCCGCGATGAGCTGGAGCAGGCGCACAGACAGGTCAAGGAAGCGGAAGAAAAGATTCTCCAGCTCGAAACGGAACTGGATCAGGTGAGCGAGCTGGTGCATGAAGACCATTTGACTGGCACGCTCAACCGGCGCGGCATGGCGGATGCCTTCGGGCGCGAGCTGTCGCGCGCTGACCGGCTGAAGACGCCGCTGTGCGTTTCCCTGCTGGATATCGACCACTTCAAGCGCCTGAACGATACCTACGGCCACGATGCCGGAGATGAGGCCCTGGTTCACCTTGTGCGGGTGACCAAGGAAGCGCTGCGTCCCTCCGACGTGATCGCCCGTTTCGGCGGCGAGGAGTTCGTGATCATTCTGCCGGACACCGGCATGGACGAAGGGGTCAAGGTGATGACCCGGGTGCAGCGCCAGCTCACCAAGAATTTCTTCATGCACGACAACCAGCGCCTCTTGATCACCTTCAGCGCCGGCGTGGCGCTGAGAGGCGAGGGCGAGGGCGCCGAATCCATGATCTCCCGTGCCGACAAGGCGCTCTATCAGGCCAAGGAAGCCGGCCGCAACCGGGTGATGCCGGCCGCCTGAGTTTTTTGCCGTTGCGGCAATTTTTGCCGCTTTTGCATGGCTGTGAAATGGGGAAGGCGGGCCTTTTGCATTTCACAGCGCAGCGACCTCACCCCTCACCCCTCACTCCTGCCAACCTGGCACACTCCGTGCTTAACTGTTACCACTGACAGAAATATTGAGGTTGGCGACGATGACCGGCAGGATAGACGACGAAATCGGATTCATGAGCAAGGCGCTCAATCTGCATGCGCACCGGCAACAGTTGCTGGCCGGCAACATCGCCAATGCCGATACGCCCGGATACAAGGCGGTGGATGTCGATTTTTCGCGTGCATTGAAGGCGGCCATCGGGCCCAGTCAGCCTGCGGGATTGAATACGACGGCGCCCGGTCATCTGCAGCCCAAAGGCGCCAATCCCCTCGGCGCGCAAGCCCTGTACCGCCAGCCGGTGCAGCCCAGCATTGACGGCAACACCGTGGACATGGATGTGGAGCGCACCCAGTTCATCGACAACGCCATCCGCTACCAGTTTGCCCTGGACCGCATCAGCAGCAAATTCAAGACGCTTGAACTCGCCTTGAGAGGTCAATAAGCATGTCCCTGTTCAACCTGTTTGATATTTCCGGTTCCGCCATGACGGCGCAGTCGCAGCGCCTCAACGTGGTGGCCAGCAACCTGGCCAATGCCGACAGCGCCACCAGTTCCACCGGGCAGCCCTACCGCGCCAGGCAGGTGGTATTCAGCGCCACGCCGCTGGGTGGCAATAACGGCGCGGCG
>PQAG01000161.1 GCA_003104895.1 Nitrosomonadales bacterium | reverse complement strand
CGGCAGGCAGGTTACCGTTGAGAGCGATCACGCCATTCTTGAAAGCGTGGAAAACGCCGACCCGCTGCAGTTCATCCAGTCCTACATGGCCCGCCTCAAGGTCGCCGCGCGCCCCGGCCAGCCGCGCTTTTCCGGCGGCCTGGCCGGCTACTTCGGCTATGACACCATCCGCTATGTCGAGAAAAAGCTCGCCAATGTGGCCAAGCCCGACGTCATCGGCGCACCGGACATCCTGCTGCTGCTGTCCGACGAGCTGGCGGTGATGGACAACCTGTCCGGCAAGATTTATCTCATCGTCTATGCCGACCCGGGCCAGCCCGATGCCTTTGCCCGGGCGCAGCAGCGGCTGGCGGAACTGCGCGGCATGCTGCGCCGCCCGGTGGAAATCCCGGAATCTCCGGTTTCCGGCCCGCAGCAGGCTGCTTCCGAATTCGGCGAGGATGCGTTCAAGGCCGCGGTGGAAAAGGCCAAGCGCTACATCTTTGACGGCGACATCATGCAGGTGGTGCTGTCCCAGCGCATGAGCCAGCCCTATGCCGCCTCGCCGCTGTCCCTGTACCGCGCGCTGCGCACCCTCAACCCCTCCCCCTACATGTTCTACTACGACATGGGCGACCATCATGTGGTCGGCGCCTCGCCGGAAATCCTGGTGCAGCTCCAGGCCGACACCGTGACCGTGCGCCCGATCGCCGGCACCCGCCCGCGCGGCAAGTCGCGCGAAGAGGATGAAGCGCTGGCGGCCGACCTGCTGAACGACCCCAAGGAGCTGGCCGAGCACCTGATGCTGATGGACCTGGGGCGCAACGACGTGGGCCGTGTGGCGGAGACCGGCTCAGTACAGGTATCGGAAAAAATGGTCATCGAGCGCTACTCGCACGTGATGCACATCGTTTCCAACGTCGAGGGCCGGCGCAAACCGGGGATTTCGGCGCTGGACGTGCTGCGCGCCACCTTCCCGGCAGGCACGCTGTCCGGCGCCCCGAAAGTTCGCGCCATGGAAATCATCGATGAGCTGGAGCCTACCAAGCGCGGCATCTATGGCGGCGCGGTTGGCTACCTCGGCTACAACGGCGACATGGACCTGGCGATTGCCATCCGCACCGCCGTGATCAAGGACGGCACCCTGTTCGTCCAGGCCGGCGCGGGCGTGGTGGCCGATTCCGTGCCGCAGAGCGAATGGGAAGAAACCCGCAACAAGGCGCGCGCCGTGCTGCGCGCCGCCGAACTAGCGCTGGGCGGGCTGGGCGCGGAAGAAAGATGATCAGCCTGAGCCAGGTCAGCAAACGCTATCCCGGCGGTTTCGAAGCGCTGAAGGACATCAGCTTTTCCATCGAAAAAGGAGAGATGGTGTTCGTCAGCGGCCATTCCGGCGCGGGCAAGAGCACCCTGCTCAACCTGATCGCCGCCATCGAGCCTCCCAGCAGCGGCAGCATCATCATCAACGGGCAGAACCTGGCCCAGTTGCGCCCCGCGGCCGTGCCCTTCCTTCGGCGCAATTTCGGCCTGATTTTCCAGGATCACAAGCTGCTCTATGACCGCAACGTTTTCGACAATGTCATGCTGCCGCTCGAGATCACCGGCTTCGAACGCAGCGAGGCCGCCAAGCGCACGCGCGCCGCGCTTGACAAGGTCGGGCTGCTGGAGCGCGAGAAAACCATGCCCATCGCCCTTTCCGGCGGCGAGCAGCAGCGCCTGTGCATCGCCCGCGCCATCGTCCACCGCCCCTCCATCCTGCTGGCGGATGAGCCCACCGGCAACCTCGACAGCGCCTATGCCGGTGAAATACTGGAAATGTTCAAGTCCTTCAACCAAGTCGGGGTCACCGTGCTCATCGTCACCCATGACGAGCGCCTGATCGAGCGCTTTGGCGCACGCACCCTGCACCTGCAGCATGGAATCCTGGCATGATGGGCCGCCACTGGCGCACCCTGTCGGGCGCCCTGCGGCGCCTCGCCAGCACACCGCTGGCCACGCTGGTGACGGTCAGCGTCATCGGCATCGCACTCAGCCTGCCAGCCGGGCTCTACCTGCTCCTTGCCAACCTCGGCCAGGCCAGCAATGGGCTGGAAGTCCAGCCGCAGATCAGCCTGTTCCTCAAGCCCGATGCAGGCAAGGATGCTCAGCGCCAGATCGAGAAGCAACTCAGGAGCCACGCCGCGATCAAAACTTTTCGCTTTGTCGGGCGCGATCAGGCATTGAAGGAACTCTCCGCCGGCAACGGCCTCGGCGACCTCGCCGCCGGCTTGCCGAACAACCCGCTCCCCGACGCCTACATCATCACCGCCAGGGAAAATGATGTAGCCCAGATGGACAAGCTGCGCCTCGAAGTTTCCCAGTGGCAGGGGGTGGAAACTGCGGAACTCGATTCGGCCTGGGCAAAACGCCTGAATGCCATGCTCGATCTCGGCCTGCAGCTGACTTTCATCCTTGCCGCCTTGTTGGCCTTCGGCCTGATTGCGGGGATGGGCAATATCATCCGGCTGCAGATTCTTACGCGGCAGGATGAAATCGAGGTCAGCAAGCTGATCGGCGCAACAGACCGCTTCATCCGCCTGCCTTTCCTCTACCACGGCGCGCTGCAGGGACTGCTTGGCGGCCTGGCCGCATGGGCCATCATTGCCGTCAGCGCCCAGTTATTGAATCTCAACGTCAGCCGGCTTGCCACGCTCTATGGCTCCGCCTTCCAGCTGGAGGGGCTGGCTCTGGGCGATGCGGCTGCATTGCTGGGATCATCCGCCTTCCTGGGCTGGATTGGCGCCTACCTTGCCGTCAGCCATTTCCTGCGGCATTTCCGCATTTCCCACCACTAATTACTGGCACTGAATTTCGTCGACCGCTTTAATACTTGAACTTTTTACTGTACTATCACTCTCACGCTTCGAGTGCTAAGATATCGCCGCAAGGAGAAATGAATTGATGACAAATGCGCTTACTTTCCCAGTTCCAAGCTCGGTGGGCAGCCTGGAAAGCTATATCCAGTCCGTCAAGGCGCTGCCGCTGCTGACGCCAGAAGAGGAGCACGATTACGCCACGCGCCTGAAGCTTGACAACGACGTGGAAGCCGCGCGCATGCTGGTGATGTCGCACCTGCGCGTGGTCGTCAGCATCGCCCGCGGCTATCTCGGCTATGGCCTGCCGCAGGCGGATCTAATCCAGGAAGGCAATATCGGCCTGATGAAGGCCGTCAAGCGCTTTGATCCGGATCGCGGCGTGCGCCTGGTTTCTTTTGCCGTGCACTGGATCAAGGCCGAAATTCACGAGTTCATCCTGCGCAACTGGCGCCTGGTCAAGATCGCCACCACCAAGGCGCAGCGCAAGCTGTTCTTCAATCTGCGCAGCCTGAAGCAGAGCCTGGGCACGCTGAACCATGATGAAGTGCAGACCATGGCACGCCAGCTTGGCGTCAAGCCGGAAGAAGTGGTGGAGATGGAAACCCGTCTTACGGGCCAGGATATCGCCCTGGAAGGCAATAATTCGGACGAGGAAGACAGTTTCAGCCCGATCGCCTACCTGGTTGATCCCAACGCCGAACCCGCCACCCGGCTTGAGCAGGAAGACAGCGCACGGCGCCACAGCGAAGGCCTGAGTGCCGCGCTTTCCAGTCTGGACGAGCGCAGCAGACGCATCATCGAGGCGCGCTGGCTGCAGGAAGATGGCGGCGCGACCCTGCATGAGCTGGCAGCGGAATATGGGGTGTCTGCCGAACGCATCCGCCAGATCGAGCAGAAGGCGATGCAGAAGATGAAGGTGCTGATCGGGGAAAACTGATTCAGTAGCCGCATAAATAAAAAAGGCGCTTTTTCCAGCGCCTTTTTTTTGCCCTTATGCTCCGGGTCAGGCCAGAACGACAGAAAGGAAGCTGATCCAGGACCAGGCGATCAGGGTGACCACCACCGTCAGAGGCAGGTTTTCTTTGGTAAACAGGTTTGCCATTGCATTTTCTCCGGTTGATTTTTCGCAATATTAATTCATTTTTCGTTTTCTCTCAATGTCCTGCGCGGAATCCTGGGATCATCATCGTCCATCAGGATGCGCTGGGCGGGGCCTTCCATGTCCTCGAACTGCCCGCTGCGGATGGCCCAGAAAATGCCAATCCCGGCCACAATGACCATGAATCCGGCCAGGCCCAGCAGAAATATCAGGATAGAATTCATTGTTTCATCGCCTCAAACTTGCCGCAAACGCAGCGCATTCAGCACCACCACCAGGGAACTGACCGACATGCCGAGCGCCGCCAGCCAGGGTGGAATATAACCCAAGGCGGCGAAAGGCAGGGCCAGAAAATTATAGCCTGCCGCCCAGGCAAAATTCTGCTGCATGACGGTCATGGCCGCCCGGCCGGCCTGCAGGGCGCGCCAGATGTCCGGCAGCTTTTCCGACAGCAGCACGATGTCGCTGCTGGCGCGAGCCACCTGGGTGCCCCCGCCCATGGCCAGCGAGACATCCGCGCCCGCCAGCACCGGCGCGTCGTTGACCCCATCGCCCACCATCGCCACGACCGCTCCGCCCGCCTGCAGCGCTTTCAGGGCTGCCAGCTTGTCTTCCGGGTGCTGTGCGCCGCGGTAATCCGTGATCCCCAGCCTGGCTGCAAAATGCCGCACCGCCGCATCCGAGTCGCCGCTCAGAATGGAAACGCCCATGCCCTGGGCCTTTAACTCCTGGATCAGGGCCACGGCGTCCGGGCGCAATTCATCCGAGAGTTCAAACGCCGCCAGAACCCGGCTCTCGTCGCAAAGCCAGACCACGGTTGCCCCGCCGGCCACTTCCATGGCGGACTCCGCCTGCGCCCTGGTCAGGGGCGACAGCATGCGGTTGCCCAGGGTATAGCGGCGCCCATCGATCACTCCCGTCACGCCCTTGCCCGGAAAATTCTGTGCTTCTGTTACCAAGTGAAGCTCATTTTTGCCTATCCGTTCCAGGAAGCTTTGCGCCAGAGGGTGTTCCGAGGCCTGCTCCAGGCTGGCGGCCACGCACATGCAGGCATGCGTATCCATACCGCCGAAGGGCAGCACCTGATGCAGTTTCGGTTTGCCATAAGTCAGGGTGCCTGTTTTGTCGAATACGACGTGCGTGACCTTGGCCAGGGTTTCCAGCGCATGGCCCCGGGTCAGCAATATGCCCTGCCTGAGCAGATGCGAGCCGGATGCCGCAAAGGCCGCCGGGGCGGCGATCGAGAGCGCGCAGGGACAGGTGACGACCAGCACCGCGAGCGCAATTTCCAGCACCTTGTCAGGATCGTGCCACCACCATGCCAGCGCGACAACCAGGGTCAGGGCCAGCAGCACATAGGTAAAGCGGCCCGCCACCTGGTCCGCCAGCTGCGCCAGGCGCGGCTTCTCTGCCACCGCCCGGTCCAGCAGCCGCACGATCCCGGCCAGCACCGTGTTCTCCCCCGTGCCGGTGACGCGCACTTCAAGCGGGCCTTCGAGATTGATGCTGCCGGCGATGACGGCATCACCAATCTCCTTGGGAACGGCACGGCTTTCTCCGGTCAGCAAAGCCTCGTCGACGCTGCTGATGCCTGCGGCCACTTCGCCATCGGCGGCGACCGCTTCGCCCGGCTTGACCAGAATGATGTCGCCCACGGCCAGATCCAGCACCGCTACCGCTTCCTGCCGGCCATCCCGCAGGCGCAGCGACATGGCCGGAACCAGCTTGAGCAGGTTCTCGGTGGCCTCGACCGATTTTTCTCGCGCATTGCGCTCCAGAAAGCGGGTGGAAAGCAGGAACAGGGTAAACATGGTGATGGCGTCGTAGTACACCACGCCTTCTCCGCGCAGCGTGACCCACACGCTGCCAACAAAGGCGGTGATGATCGCCAGGCTCACCGGGAAATCCATGTTGAGGCGGCGGGATTTCATGGCACGCCAGGCGCTGACATAAAACGGCACCGCGGTATACAGGAATACCGGCAGCGTGAGCACTAGGCTGACGTAGCGCAGCAGCTGGGCGGTGCCCGTCTCCATGCCCAGTGCGGCGCCGGCATACAGGGCCACGGCAAGCATCATGACCTGGGCTGCCGACAGCCCGGTGACCGCAATGCGCCGGATATCCCGGCTGCGCCCCTTGCGCCGCAGCTCTTCCTGCTGCAGGGCGTTGTAGGGATGGGCGTTGTAGCCCAGCAGCTGGATTTCCTTGAGAATCCGGGAGAGCTGGATTTCCCTCTCGTCCCAGCTGATGCGGGCGCGATGGTTGGCGTAATTCACCTGAACGGCCTTGACACCTGGAAGCTGCTGAAGATGGCGCTCATTGAGCCAGACACAGGCCGCGCAGGTAATGCCCTCGAGGATCAGCGATGCCTGCTTGATGTGCTGGTCGCTCTCGATGACAAAGCTTTTCTGGATTTCGGGATGATCGTAGAGCGCGAGTCTGGACAGCTCGGCAGGGATCAGCTCATGCCCGCTCGAAGGCATCGCAGTCCGGTGACGGTAATACTCCTGCAGGCCATTCTCGGCAATGGCCTGCGCTACCGCCTGGCAGCCCCGGCAGCACATTTGGCATGTTTCACCCTCTATTTCAACAGGGTATTCGCCGGCATGCGGCACGGGCAGGCCGCAATGGAAACATGCGGTTTCGCCGCCAGCCCTCACCCTAACCCTCTCCCCGAGGGAGAGGGGACAATCGCTCCCCCCCCTTTTGGGGGAGAGCTGGAGAGAGGGGCGCGGCAGAGACCTCAATATGCTGCTGCAGCTCGAAGCGGTCGTCGCCGCGCTGTAACTGAACCGCCGCCACCCACACGCCGGGCAATGTCAGCTCCAGCTGCCCGCGGTAAACGCCGGGGTCCGTTTCAACCAGTTCGGCAAGCTGTTCCGCCTGCGCCAGCCCCGGCCGGGCGATGGCCACCCTGACCTTGGCACCCTGCAAGGGCTGTGCATTGGCATCATGCGCAGTCACCGAAACGGCTGGGCGGCTCCCCTGCTTGTGCCCATCCAGGCCTGTAATCGTGACTTCCCAGCCCAGCCTGCGCTGTTTCTCGGC
>PQAG01000160.1 GCA_003104895.1 Nitrosomonadales bacterium | reverse complement strand
CCCTCGCTGGCAGCCTCGCCGGCAGCCGGTTGAGGCCCTTTTTCAACGGCAGGAGACGCCTGGGGGGCGGCGCGTTCGGCGCGCTCGGCTTTGGCAGCCAGTTCCTTCCTCAGATCGCCACGCCCCTCGCCACGTTCTGCACGGTCACGGCTTTCTCCGCGCTCGGCGCGCTCCGGACGTTCGCCGCGTTCAGCACGTTCGCCGCGGCCTTCACCGCCGCCACGGCGCTGGCCGCGGCCTCCCTGTTCCTGACCCTGACGCGGCTCGCGGGGGCCGCGCTCCGGCCGGCGCTCGCGCTGGGGCTGCGCTTTGGGTTTCTCGACCGGCGCTTCTTCCTTGGGCTGGCCCAGCTTCTGCAGCCATCCCTTGATCTTGCCGAAAATGGAAGGCGTCTCGACGACCGGCTCGGGCCGTGTCGGAGCTGGCTGGGCCGGAGTGATCCCGCGCACGGCAGCCTGCTGGCGCGGCGGCTTGGCTTCCTGGGATGGAGCCGCGGATTCTGCCTCCGAGGGCAACTCGACCATCTGGTAGCTGGGAGGCGCGCCTTCGGCAACTTCCTCATGACGCAGGCGCACGATGGAATAATGCGGCGTTTCGAGGTGGGTATTGGGTATCAGCACCACGTTGACCTTGTGGCGCGATTCGATGCCATAGATGTCGGCGCGTTTCTCGTTGAGCAGGAAAGTTGCAACGTCCACCGGCACCTGGGCGTGGATGGCGGAGCTGTTTTCCTTCATTGCCTCTTCCTGCAGGATGCGCAGGATGTGCAATGCTGACGACTCGGTGCCGCGGATATGGCCGGTGCCGTGGCAGCGCGGGCAGGGTATGTGGCTGGTCTCGCCCAGGGAGGGCTGCAGGCGCTGGCGTGACAGTTCGAGCAGGCCGAAACGGGATATCTTGCCCATCTGCACCCGCGCSCGGTCGTGGCGCAGCGCATCGCGCAGGCGGTTTTCGACTTCGCGCTGGTTTTTCTGGCTTTCCATGTCGATGAAATCGATCACAACCAGGCCGCCCAGGTCGCGCAGGCGCAGCTGGCGGCCGATCTCGTCCGCCGCCTCGAGGTTGGTGTTGAACGCGGTCTGCTCGATGTCCGAACCGCGCGTGGCGCGGGCGGAGTTGACGTCCACGGAGACCAGCGCCTCGGTGTGGTCGATCACGATGGCGCCGCCGGATGGCAGGGAAACCGAGCGCGAGAAAGCAGTTTCGATCTGGTGTTCGATCTGGAAGCGCGAGAACAGCGGCACGTCGTCGGTGTAAAACTTTACCTTGCCCACGTTGTTGGGCATGACGTGGCTCATGAACTGCACCGCCTGCTCGTGCACNNGGTCAGGGCCTCGGTCTTGTCTATGACGATGTACCCGCGTGACGGCAGGTACACAAAGCGTTCGTGTATCTTGGCGATCTGGCCCTCGATGTTATGACAGGCGAATATCGGCTTCTTGTCCTTGTATTGTTTGATGTTTATCTTGCGCCAGNNAACTGCACCGCCTGCTCGTGCACATCAGCGGTGTCGATCAGGATCTCGCCGATGTCCGGCTGGAAATAGTCGCGGATGGCGCGGATCACCAGGCTGCCTTCCTGGTAAATCAGGAAGGCGCCGCTCTGGATGGTGGATGCCCCTTCGATGGCGCGCCACAGCTGGAGCAGGTAGTTCATGTCCCACTGCAGTTCCTCTAGGGAGCGGCCGATGCCGGCGGTGCGGGCAATGATGCTCATGCCGGCGGGCACTTCCAGCTGCGACATGGTTTCGCGCAGTTCGTCGCGATCCTCGCCCTCGATGCGGCGCGACACGCCGCCGCCGCGCGGGTTGTTGGGCATCAGGACCAGGTAGCGCCCGGCCAGGCTGATGAAGGTGGTCAGCGCTGCGCCCTTGTTGCCGCGCTCGTCCTTCTCGACCTGAACGATGAGCTCCTGGCCTTCCTTCAGCGCATCCTGGATGCGCGCCTTGGAGACTTCCACGCCTTCGGGCAGCTTGAAAAAGCTGCGCGCAACTTCCTTGAATGGCAGGAAGCCGTGACGGTCCGTGCCGTAGTCGATGAAGGCGGCTTCCAGGGAAGGTTCGATGCGGGTGATGACACCCTTGTAGATATTGCTCTTGCGTTGCTCTTTTCCGGCTGATTCGATATCGAGGTCGATCAGTTTCTGACCGTCGACAATCGCGACGCGCAACTCCTCAGCCTGGGTTGCGTTGAACAGCATGCGTTTCATTACATTTTTCCCCCGCGCTCTCCACGGGGCAAAACAACCCGCCTCACGGACCGTGAAGATCCGCAAGACCGGAAAGTTATTTCTGTTGAATCATTAGGTTATGATTTTCAACCAACTTCAAGACCGGGTTGTTTCCAGAAATTTTTTCGTTCGGCACCAGAACCTGTGCATGGGCACGATGCATCATTCTCAACGCATTCAAATGCCATGCTACAACCCAAATACATTTAGAAGGCACCGGAACCAAACCGGGGCTCATCCCCACCGCGCTCAGGCTCAAAAACCGGCCAGGAGGAGCGTCTTATGCGGGGCGTATCGTTCGGGCAAAACTTGAAAATATCGCCTGTTTAGAGCGCGCAATGACTACCATCGCTACTTCACATGGTGAGCGAAATTAACCAGACCAGCCAGCATTCACAAGCATTTGAAACGCCGGCTGTTTTGTTACTGAAACCGTGCTGTGGCCGGATCATATGAGTTCCCATCCCGGCACAACCCGGCTAGTATAAGCAAAATGAATGAATTGGGCAAAAATTCCGTCGCCATGGTCACCATAGGCGAAGACGGCGAAGGTCAGCGCATCGACAACTACCTGCTGAAGCGGCTCAAGGGCGTCCCCAAAAGCCATGTTTACCGGATTCTGCGCAAGGGCGAAGTGCGCGCCAACAAGAAGCGCGTCGACGCCACCTATCGCCTGGCSCTGGGCGATGTGCTGCGCATTCCRCCGGTGCAGGTGGCACGGCGCGAGCCCGCCAGTCCCCAGCCGGTCAGCGCCAGGCTGGCMTCCTGCGTCATTTTCGAGGACAGCGCCCTGCTGGTGGTCAACAAGCCCTCAGGCATGGCGGTGCATGGCGGCAGCGGCATCAGCCGCGGCGTCATCGAACAGCTGCGGCTGGAGCGCCCCGAACTCAAGTTTCTCGAACTGGCCCACCGCCTCGACCGGGAAACTTCCGGAGTGCTGCTGCTGGCAAAAAAGCGCAGCGCCCTGGTCAAGCTGCACGAAGCCATGCGCGAGGGGGGAATGGACAAGTTTTACTACGCCCTGGTCAAGGGCGCCTGGCCTGACGCACGCCGCCACGTGAAACTTCCCTTGTTCAAGTACCTGACGACGGAAGGCGAGCGCCGTGTCTGCGTGCGTGAAGATGGCCAGGCCTCGCACACCATTTTCAGCCTGAAAAAGAAATGGCAGGACTTCAGCCTGCTCGAGGCCGAACTCAAGACCGGGCGCACGCACCAGATTCGGGTGCATCTCGCCCATCTCGGCTTTCCCATCGCCGGCGACGACAAATACGGCGACTTCCCCATGAACAAGGAATTGCAGCGCCAGGGCTTGAAACGCATGTTCCTGCACGCACATAAGGCGGTAATCCGGCACCCCTTGAGCGGCGAGCAACTCATCCTGGAAGCGCCGCTGCCGCCGGAGCTGGAAAAATTCTTGCGCTCACTGGAAAAGCCCGAAGATGCCGAAACAATTTGAACTGCTGGTTTGGGACTGGGATGGCACCCTGATGGACTCGGCCGCCACCATCGTGGCCTCGATCCAGGCAGCCAGCCGCGACATCGGCGCGGACGAGCCCAGCGAAGCGGCGGCGCGCCATATCATCGGCCTGGGCCTGAACGAGGCGATTGCCGCCCTGTTTCCGGACATGGAAGCTGCGGATTACAGCCGCCTGGCCGAGCGCTACCGCGTCCATTTCATGGCCCAGGACGCCGGAATCCCCCTCTTCGCGGGCGCGGAAGAAGCGATCCGGGAACTTCACGCCGAAGGCTTCCTGCTTGCCGTCGCCACCGGCAAGGGCCGCCGCGGCCTCGACCGGGTGCTCGACCATACCGGTCTGAGGCCCTATTTCCATGCCACCCGTTGCGCCGACGAGAGTTTTTCCAAGCCCCACCCCCAGATGTTGCTGGAGCTGATGGAACGATTGGGCGCCACGCCTGACAAAACCCTCATGATCGGCGACACCAGCCACGACCTGCAGATGGCCGCCAATGCCGGCGTGCCTTCCCTGGGCGCGGCTTATGGCGCCCACCCCAGGGAGGGTCTGCTGGGATTCGCCCCCCTGGCCTGCGCCGAAACTTTTGGCGAACTGCATCAGTGGCTGCGTGAAAACGCCTGATTGACATATTAAGGCTGCATCATGAGCCAATTCGGGTAAAATATCTCCCCTTCAAAATCCTTACCTAAAGAAGCCGACAACCATGTCCGATCCCGAAAACTGGGAACGCAAAACTCTGGAGAAACTGGCCTTTTCCGCGCTGCAGGAGCAACGCCGCGCGCGCCACTGGGGCATTTTCTTCAAGCTGCTGACCTTCATCTACCTGCTGGTGCTGCTGGTTCTCGCCATGGGCTGGATGGATCACGGCGAAATGCCCAGCACCGGCAAGCATACCGCCGTCGTGGACCTGCACGGCGTCATCGGCATCGGCGCCGACACCAATGCCGAACGGGTGATCAACGGCTTGCAGGCCGCCTTCAAGGACAAGAAGACCCARGGCGTCATTCTGCGCATCAACAGCCCGGGCGGCAGTCCGGTGCAGGCCGGCTATATCAATGACGAGATCCGCCGCCTGCGCGCCAAGTACCCCAACACCCCGCTGTATGCCGTGGTGGAGGACATCTGCGCTTCCGGCGGGTATTACGTTGCGGCAGCCACGGACAAGATTTTCGTCGACAAGGCGAGCATCGTCGGTTCGATCGGCGTGATCATGGACAGCTTCGGCTTTACCGGCACCATGGAAAAACTGGGGGTCGAGCGCCGCATGCTGACGGCAGGAGAAAACAAGGGTTTCCTTGACCCCTTCTCGCCAGCCAACCCCAGGCACGAGGAATATGCAAAGGAAATGCTGGGCGAAATCCACAACCAGTTCATCCAGGTCGTGCGCCAGGGCCGCGGCAAGCGCCTCAAGGAAACGCCAGAAATGTTCAGCGGCCTGGTCTGGAGCGGCGAAAAGAGCATCCAGCTCGGCCTGGCAGATGGGCTAGGCAGCGCCGAGTATGTCGCGCGCGAAGTCATCAAGGCCGAGGAGATGATGGATTACACGCCGCAGGAAGGCTTTGCCGAGCGCGTGGCCAAACGGCTGGGGACCGCGATGGCGAAAAACTGGCTCGCTCCCCTGTCATCAAGCAACGCAAGTTTGCGTTAACCCTGTTTTCCCCCGAGGAGATATTGTGAGATTCCGTTTCCCCGTCGTCATCATTGACGAAGATTTCCGCTCGGAAAATGCGAGCGGCATCGGCATCCGCGTGCTTGCCAAGGCCATCGAGGACGAAGGCATGGAGATCCTGGGCGCCACCAGCTACGGCGACCTGACCTCCTTCGCCCAGCAGCAGAGCCGCGCCTCGGCCTTCATCCTGTCGATCGACGACGAGGAATTCTCCACCGCCGATCTCGCCGCGCACGCGGTCGAACAGGTGCGCGCCTTCGTCGAGGAGATCCGCCGCCGCAACGCCGACATCCCGATTTTCCTGTATGGCGAAACGCGCACCTCGCGCCACATCCCCAACGAYGTGCTGAAGGAACTGCACGGCTTCATCCACATGTTCGAGGACACCCCGGAGTTCATCGCCCGCTACGTGGTGCGCGAGGCCAAGGCCTACCTGGATTCGCTGCCGCCGCCCTTTTTCCGCGCCCTGACCCATTACGCCGCGGACGGCTCCTATTCCTGGCACTGCCCCGGCCATTCCGGCGGCGTGGCTTTCCTCAAGAGCCCGGTGGGGCAGATGTTCCACCAGTTTTTCGGCGAGAACATGCTGCGCGCCGACGTGTGCAACGCCGTGGACGAACTCGGCCAGCTGCTCGACCACACCGGCCCGGTGGCGGCTTCGGAGCGCAATGCGGCGCGCATTTTCAACGCCGACCACATGTTCTTCGTCACCAACGGCACCTCCACCTCCAACAAGATGGTGTGGCATTCCACCGTGGCGCCGGGCGACGTGGTGGTGGTCGACCGCAACTGCCACAAGTCCATTTTGCACGCCATCATCATGACCGGCGCGATCCCCGTGTTCCTGACCCCGACGCGCAACCATTACGGCATCATCGGCCCGATCCCGCTGGAGGAATTCAAGTGGGAAAACATCCAGAAGAAAATCGCCGCCAACCCGTTCGCGCGCGAAGCCAAGGGCCTGCCGCGCGTGCTCACCATCACCCAGAGCACCTATGACGGCGTGATCTACAACGTGGAAACCATCAAGGGCATGCTGGACGGCAGGATCGACACCCTGCACTTCGACGAGGCGTGGCTGCCGCACGCCACCTTCCACGAGTTCTACAAGGACATGCACGCCATCGGCAAGGACAGGCCGCGCCCGAAGGAATCCACCATTTTCGCCACCCAGTC
>PQAG01000159.1 GCA_003104895.1 Nitrosomonadales bacterium | reverse complement strand
GATCAGGTAGATTTCGGTGAGCGTCTGCTGGGCGCCCTGTTCGCGGTGGACCCGGGTGCGGATATTGGGCAGGGCGTTGAGATGGTCCATCAGCTGCCGGAATTCCGGGCTTTCGGTGGAGATGTCCTGGGCGAGGATCAGTATCATTTTGATGCTCCTGTTTTCATTGCTTCGCAGCCGGTTTTATCGCAGTGCAGATAGCCGCCCTGTTCGTACCAGTCGGGCAGCACCCAGCGCTCGCAGCGATGCTGGTCAACTACATGCTCATGCCGCGCCGGCCGGTGGGTGTGGCCATGAATCAGGCGCGGATAGCCGTAGTTCCTGAGCGTATTTATAACAGATCCGGCGTTGACGTCCATGATTTCCGCAGCTTTCCGGCTTTGCGCCTGTTTGCTTTGCGCGCGCAGGCGCTCGATCTGCGCTTTGCGCTGTGCCAGCGGCTGGGCCAGGAAATTCGCCTGCCACTCCGGGGCGCGGACCTGGGCGCGGAATGCCATGTAATCCGTGTCGTCAGTGCACAGGATGTCGCCATGCATGAGCAGGGTCGGGGTGCCGTGAATCCTGACCAGGCTGGGGTCGGGCAGCAGGCGGGCGCCGCAGGCGCCAGCCAGGATTTCGCCCATGAGGAAATCGCGGTTGCCGTGCATCAGGTACAGGGCTGTGCCGCCGGCATGCAGATTTGCCAGCGCTGAAACGACCTGGCGATTGAAAGGGTCATCCAGATCGTCATCACCCGCCCAGTATTCGAACAGGTCGCCCAGAATGTACAGGGCTTCAGCGTGTGGCGCGGTACTTGAAAGGAATTCTGAGAAAGCGGAAGCGCTTTCCGGGCGATCCGCGCTCAGATGCAGATCGGAGATGAAGAGGCTGTGAGGCATTCGGGTGAGGGGTGAGGGGTGAGGGGATATGCCGGTTTCCCCATTACTCACCCATCACCCGTTACCACTTAAACGACCTCAGCGCTCTCGATGATGACCGGCTCCACCGGCACGTCCTGATGGCCGGCCTTGTTGCCGGTGCGGACTTTCTTGATCTTGTCGATCACGTCCTGACCTTCCACTACCTTGCCGAATACGCAGTAGCCCCAGCCCTGGGAAGTTTCCGAGGTGAAGTTGAGAAAGCCGTTATCCGCCGCATTGATGAAAAACTGGGAGGAGGCGGAGTGCGGGTTGGGCGTGCGCGCCATGGCGATGGTGTAGATGTCGTTCTTGAGGCCGTTGTTGGCTTCGTTCTTGATCGTGTCGCGCGTGGCTTTCTGCATCATGTCGGGCATGAAGCCGCCGCCCTGGATCATGAAGCCGTCAATCACGCGGTGAAAGATGGTGCCATTGTAAAAGCCGTCGTTCACGTACTGGAGAAAGTTGGCAACAGTCTCCGGAGCCTTTTCGGCGTCGAGATCGAGGGTGATGGCACCAAAGTTGGTTTGCAGCTTAACCATGTTTTACGTCCTTTTTTCTGGAAGAGGGTTGCTTGGTGGGTTTTTTCTTTACGGCCGGCGCTGTTTCAGCCTGCTTCGTTTCTGCCGGGGAAATGGGGCTGATTTCCTCGATCACAATCCTTTCGACCGGCACTTCTTCCTTGAAAGGCCCGCTGGCCGTGGTGGGAGTGGCGCCGATTTTTTTCGCCACATCCATACCCTTGACGACCTTGCCGAAGACGCAGTAGCCGTAATAGTCGGGTTCGGGCTTGTAGTGATTGAGGTGCAGGTTGTTGTTCAGATTGATGAAAAACTGCGCGGTGGCGGAATTGGGGTCATAGCCGCGTGCCATGGCCAGCGTGCCCGGCTCGTTCTTGAGGCCGTTGCCGGCTTCGTTGGTGATGGGTGCCAGGGTCGGCTTCTGCTCCAGCGCAGGGGTGAAGCCGCCACCCTGGATCATGAAATTGTCGATCACACGATGGAAAACAGTGCCGTTGTAAAAACCGCCCTGAACGTAGTTGAGGAAATTCTCCACCGTTTTCGGCGCTTTCTGCGGGTAGAGCTCGACCAGCATGTCGCCGGCGCTGGTTTTGATCATGACCTGCGGGTTGGCTGCGGCCTGGGCGCCAAGACTGGCCAGCAGGGCCGCAAGAGCAAACAGGGAGCGGAAATGGGACATGGCGGACTCTCCTCGGGTAAGAAACAGGCGGCTATGCCGCGCCTTCGTACATGATGCGCCACTGGCCGTTTTCCAGCTGCCAGTACTGGCGTTTTTTCATGACATTGTTGAGGTTGCTGCTCTGATAATCCTGGGTGAAAGTCACCACGATGATATTTTCCTTGCCAGGATACTGGAACAGGCTGACATCGGACACTTTTACCCGCAACGCCGATTTGCCCGCGCGGGCCTGGCGCTTATGGGTGCTGAAGGCATTGAAATCCTGGCCGTTGGCAAAGAATTTGCCCGAGTAGTGGCTGAGATAGCGTTCGCTGTCCAGGCTTTCCCAGTCCCTGCGCCAGGCTTCCAGTTCGCCCTTGAAACGCTCGCGCTGGCTGCGCCACTCCTCCGGGGCGACCCATTCCACCTTGTCGCTGATGACGACCGGCGTGAGCCCTGCCTGCAGCGATTTGCCTATGTCAGCCATGTCGGGATTGCTGAGCACCACGCAGCCGTTGCTCGCCCTTGGCGCGCGGCTGTAGGTATCCCTGGGCACGCCATGCAGCCAGATGCCGTGGCCGCTCTTGCCCAGCCGCCTGTCCCATTCGTTGGGGTAGTTCAGGGGGAAGGCGCCCACGCCATAGAAGTCGGTGAGTTTCTCGACCGGCAGGCTGGAAGTGACGAAATAGACGCCAAGCGGAGTTCTCTGGTCGCCCTCGCGCGCCTTTTCGGCGCCGGCCTTGCCCTGGGTGATGTAGTAGTCGCTGACATAGCGCGGTTCGCCATTGTTGTTTTCAAACAGATAGAGGCGTGACCGGCTGGTGTCCACCACGATGGCATGGCGCTGTTCCGGCTGCATCTGCAGCAGGTATTTGGGAATTTTGCCCGCTGGCGGCTGATCGAGGTAACGCTGCAGGCGCACGCGCGCTTCATCCCGGAAATCCGCCACCTTTTCGGCTTCTGCGCCATCCGCGCCGCCAAATGCCGTCAGGGGTTTTGCCCGTGCCATGAGCAGGTCGCCGCGGATCAGGTGCGCGAGCTTGAAATTGGGTTTGATGTCGAGCAAGGCATCGACGTCGCGCAGGGCGGTATCGAGCTGGTTGTGCCGGATCTTGAGGAGAATGTTGACCAGCAATGCTTCCGGGTCCTTGCTGTGGCTGCGCGCATATTGCAGCGGCGGCAACAGATCCCCCATCCCGCCTGCGGGCGCTGTTGCCAGCCCCAGCATCAACAGCAGGAAAGCGCGCGTGAAGTGCTTTGGTCTGCCTTTAATCAACGTCCGATACGCTCTTCATGGATCAGCCATTTCCCGTCCGACTTGACCATCACCAGGGTTTTCCAGGTCTCGCTGTTGAAGCTGGAGGCGCGATAGTGCTGTTTGAAAGTGACTTTGGCGTGGCTGGCATCGAGCAGCTTGACCTCGGGCGAAGCGATGGATACCGAAATCGACTTGGGCTTGCTGATGCGTTCCTGCCGTGTCTGCTCCCAGTTCCTGCGGCTTTCGCCCTTGGCGAGCACAAGATCCGGAGCATAGAACTTCAGATAGGCCGCCACATCCTTGGACGACCAGGCCCGGGCCCAGGCTTCGACGCTGGCCAGCACCGCCGCATTGTCGCCGCTCTTGGCTTCAGGGGCGGATTTCTCTGGGGCCGGTTTTGCCGCTTCCATGTTGGGTTTTGCCGATGGGGGGGGTGCGGCTGCTGCAGGGGCGGGCTTGGCGGATTCGGTTTGGGTGGCCACTTTTGCCGGGACGGCAACAGGTGCCGCGGCGGGCGCTGCGCTGGCGGCAACTGCAGGCTTGGCGGGTGCGCGGCTGCCCTGTCTGGAGAAAATGTCCTTGATCAGCGCCAGCTTGGACTGGGCATTGGCATTGCCCTTGTCCAGTTGCAGCGCCTTGTCGTAGGCCTGGCTCGCCATCTTGGCATAAATGTCGCCGAGATTTTCATGCGCCGTGGCATAGCTGGGGTGGGTGTTGATCGCCATTTCCAGCGCCGTCTTGGCTTTCTCGTACTGCCCCTGGGATGCGTACAGCACGGCCAGGTTGTTGTAGGGCTCGGGCAGTTCCGGGTAATCGTCGGTGATGCTGGTGAAGACCTTGATCGCATCGCCGGTCTTGTTCTGCTCGGTCAGGATCAGCCCCTTGATGAAGCGTACCTGGGCATCTTTGGGATGGGTGGCAAGATAGCTGTTGGCGCGTTCCAGCGCTTTTTCCTGCTGGCCCTGCTTGAGCAGGCGGCTGATTTCCTGCGCCTCGTCGGCACGGGCGGGGGTGACGGCGAGCAGCAGCGCTGCGGCAAGGATGGAGAAAAATGGCAGCATGCGGGAACGGCGCATCGATGAATCTCTATTGAACGGATAACGCCGGGATTCTAGCAAGAACTGATGTTTTACACCATTCTCATGGATGCATGGAATGCTGCTGTCCTATTCCTCCCTTACCCGGTACCAGGCGGCATAGAGGGCAGGCAGGAACAGGCAGGTGAGGGCAGTGGCGATGACCAGTCCGCCCATGATCGCCACGGCCATGGGACCCCAGAAGATCTGGCGCGTCAGGGGGATCATGGCCAGCACCGCTGCCGCCGCCGTCAGGGTGATGGGCCTGAAGCGCCGCACGGTGGAGCCGACGATGGCTTCCCAGGTGCTTTTGCCGGCCTTCTCGTCCTGGTCGATCTGGTCCACCAGGATTACCGAGTTGCGCAGGATCATGCCCATCAGGGCGATGACGCCGAGCTGGGCGACAAAGCCGAACGGCACCTGGAACGCCAGCAGCGACAGGGTGACGCCGATCAGGCCGAGGGGCGCAGTCAGCAGCACCATGATGGTGCGGCGCATGCTCTGGAGCTGGATCATCAGCAGGGTGATCACGCCGATTACCATGAGCGGCATCACCGCCTGGATGGATTTCTCGCCCTTGGCCGATTCCTCCACCGTGCCGCCCATCTCGATGCGGAATCCCGGCGGCAACTGGGCGCGTATCGGATCGAGCCGTGGATTGAGGAGGGCCGACACCGCCGGGCCCGTCGTTTTGCCCGCGAGATCGGCGCGTACCGTGATGGTCGGCAGCCGGTCGCGCCGCCACACGATGCCTTCCTCCAGCACCGGCTCCAGTCTGGCCACCTGGGCCAGCGGCACATGGCGGCCGCTGGCGGTGGCGATGTCCAGTTCAGGCAGGCCATCGAGGGAATCACGGTTGGCGCCGCTGCCGCGCCAGACTACGTCGATCAACTGGTCGCCTTCGCGGAACTGGGTGATGGCGGCGCCCTTGAGCCAGGCCTGCAGGGTCAGCGCCACGTCCTGGCTGGCAACGCCCAGGAGGCGTGCCCGGTCCTGGTCGATGGCGACCTGCACGCTCTTCACCTTCTCGTTCCAGTCGAGGTGGACGTTCTGGAGGTTGGGGTCGGCACGCATGATCGCCGCCACCTGCCCGGCAATGGCCCGCAACTGTTCCAGATTCTCGCCCATGACCCGGAACTGGACCGGGAAACCCACGGGAGGGCCGTTTTCCAGGCGCAGGACGCGCGCCCGCAAGCCGGACCAGGCGCCATCATCACCGGAAAAACGTTGTTCCAGGCGCTGCTTCAGGTCTTCGCGTTCCTTCAGCCCCTTGGTTACCGCCACGAACTGGGCAAAGTTGTCGTTGAATAGTTGCTGGTCCAGGGGCAGGTAGAAGCGCGGCGCTCCATTGCCCACATAGGCGGACTGTGAGGCGATGGCCGGATCGCCCGCCAGGAGTTTTTCCACGCGCCGCACCTCGGCCCCGGTGGCCTTGAGGGAAGCGCCCTGGGGCAGCCACAGCTCGATCAGCAGTTCGGGGCGGGAGGAGGAGGGGAAAAACTGCTTTTTCACCACTGTGCCGAAGGTGGCGATGGAAGCCATGAAGATGAGCGCTGTGGCGAGGATGACCGTCTTGCGGTGGCGCAGGCACCACACCACGAGGTCGCGGAAGCGCCGGTAGAAGGGCGAGCCGTAGATGTCGCCGCCGTGCTTGCGGCCGATTCCGGCCAGTTTCTCCGCGTCGAGCAGCCTGTAGCCCAGGTAAGGAGTAAACACCACGGCCACGACCCACGACACCAGCAGGGCGATGGTGACCACGGCGAAGATCGAGAAGGTATATTCGCCCGCTGCCGACCTGGCGAAGCCTACGGGCGTGAAGCCCGCCGCGGTGATCAGCGTGCCGGTGAGCATGGGGAAGGCGGTGGAGGTATAGGCGAAGGTGGCCGCCTTGAACTTGTCCCAGCCCTGTTCCATTTTCACTACCATCATTTCGGCGGCGATGATGGCATCGTCCACCAGCAGGCCCAGGGCGATGACCAGGGCGCCCAGCGAGATGCGCTGCAGGTCGATGCCGAAAATCTTCATCAGGAAGAAGGTCACCGCCAGCACCAGGGGAATCGACAGCGCCACCACCGTGCCGGTGCGCCAGCCCAGGAACAGAAAGCTCACCGCCAGGACGATGACGATGGCCTCGGCCAGTGACTGGACAAAAAGCCGGATCGACATCTGCACGATCTCGGGCTGGCTGGCCACCGTATGCACTTCGATGCCCGCCGGCAGGTCGGCCGCCAGCCTGCTCATGGCTGCCTTGAGATACTCGCCCAGGTGGATGACATCGCCGCCCTTGTCCATCACCACGCCGATGCCGATGGCATCTTTGCCGCCCACCCGCATGCCCGGGCTTGCCGGATCGGCGAAGCCGCGCCTTACCTCGGCGATGTCGCTTAAGGTGAAGTGCTGGCCGGCAACGGCCAGGTCCATGCCGCGGATGCTGTCCACGGAGTCGAAGGGGCCGCTGACCCGCAGGCGCACCCGGTCCGTTGCGGTCTCGATGAAGCCGGCGGCGGCCACCGCGTTCTGGCGCTGGAGCGCATCGAAAACCTGGTTCGGCGTCAGCCCCAGGGCGGCCAGGCGCGCCGGAGTCGTTTCCACATAGATTTTTTCCTGCTGGACGCCGATCAGTTCCACCTTCTTCACGTCGGGCACGTGCCTCAGCTCCCGCGCCAGGCGGTCCGCTTCCCGGCGCAGGGCGGCGAGGTCGAAGCCGTCGCCGGTGAGCGCGAAGATATTGACCTGCACATCGCCGAACTCGTCGTTGGGAAACGGCCCCTGCACGCCGGCGGGAAGCGTGTTGCGGATGTCGTCCAGTTTCTTCCTTACCTGGCGCCAGGCTTCCGGCACTTCTGGCTTGGGCGTGTAGTCCTTGAGGATCACGAACACCAGGGACTCGCCGGGCTTGGAGGCCGAGTTCAGCACATCCACCCAGGGCGTCCCGGACAGTTCCTTCTCGATGCGTTCCGTCAGTTCCAGCTCCACCTCGCGCGCCTCGGCGCCGGGCCAGAGCGTGCGCACCACCATGACCTTGAAGGTGAAGTCCGGGTCCTCGGCGCGGCCCAGCTTGAAATAGGACATGACGCCCGCCGCCATGAGCACGACCATCAGGTAGAGCACAATGGACGGGTGTTTCAGGGACCACTCGGAGAGGTTCATGGCGCGATCCGCACTTTCTGTCCTGCGGTCAGCTTGTGCACCCCCGCGGCGACGATGCGGTCGCCCGGCTGGAGGCCGGCGGCAATCCTCGCGCCGGCATCGGTGTAGCCCGCCACCGTCACGGGCTTGAGGCTGACGGTTGAATCGCTGCCTACCGCCCAGACGGCGAATCCCTGTCCTTGCTGGAACAGGGCGGCAAGGGGCACCACGGGGGCGGGGCTGGACCTGGTGGCGAAGCGGACACTGGCCGTCATGCCCAGGGCCAGGCCGGCATCGGCATCCAGAATGGAAACCCGGGCCGCGTAGGTGCGGGTCGCCGGGTCGGCCGCAGGCGAGATCTCCCGCAGCCTCCCCTGGTAAGTCTGCCCGCCGCTCCACAGGCTGATCTCCGCCGCCATGCCCGGCTTGAGGCCAGTCACGGCGGCTTCGGGCACGGCGATGGCGGCTTCCCGCTCCCCATCCCGCGCGATGCGCAGCACCGGCTGTCCGGCGCTCACCACCTGGCCGGGCTCTGCCAGCACGGCGGCGACGACACCGTCATGATCGGCGTTGAGGTCTGCATAGGCAGCCTGGTTGCGAGCCATGGCGGCCTGGGCTTTGGCGGTTGCCAGCGTTGTTTCCCTGGCATCCAGGGCGGCGGCGCTGACGAAATTCCTGGCATGGAGATTGCGGTAGCGCTTGGCCTCGGCCAGGGCGAGGGCACGCTGGGCTTCGGCCTGATCAACTGCCAGCCGGACATCGGCGGGGTCGAGGCGCGCCAGCAACTGACCCGTCTTGACTGCAGCACCTGTATCCACCCTGCGTTCCAGCATCTTGCCGCCGATGCGGAAGGCCAGGGGCGTTTCGTAGCGGGCGCGGATCTCGCCGCTATGGGCGCGCCCGGCGTCCGCAGAACTCTGGCTGACCGTCAGGGTTTTTACCACGGGGGGCGGGAGGGGCGGCGGCGTGGACTTGTCGCAGGCGGCAAGAAAAATGGCCGCAAGAGCGGGCAGAAAGATATGCTTCATGGGGGTCATATGCCATAAATGACTGAATAACCGACAATTTGCGCATTGCCGGGGAGGTCTGTCAAGTGGCAATGCGCTGACCGGCGCACAGAACAGTGCGCGACCGGAGGGGTTTTTCGGGTAAAATCGGCGATCAATTTATCAGCCAAAGCCACCGTCATGAGCAGCGAGCGCGAACCCGTTCCCCATTTCATCCGCAGCATCATCGAAGACGACCTGAAAAGCGGCAGGCATCAATCCATCGTCACCCGCTTTCCGCCCGAGCCCAACGGCTATCTGCACGTCGGCCATGCCAAGTCGATCTGCCTGAATTTTGGCTTGGCGCTGGATTTCAGGGGCAAATGCAACCTGCGCTTCGACGATACCAATCCGGAGAAGGAAAGCGAGGARTACGCCMWCTCCATCCAGGAAGACGTGCGCTGGCTGGGYTTCCAGTGGGACGGCGARGTGCGCTGGGCGTCGGACTATTTYGAYGCGCTGTAYGGCTAYGCGGTGGAACTGATCCGGGCCGGCAAGGCYTACGTGTGCGACCTGACGCCGGACGAGATGCGCGCCTATCGCGGCACGCTCACCGAGCCCGGCAGGAACAGCCCTTACCGCGAGCGTTCCGTGGCGGAAAACCTCGACCTGTTCGCCCGCATGAAGGAGGGCGAATTTCCAGACGGCAGCAAGGTGCTGCGCGCCAGGATCGACATGGCCTCGCCCAACATCAACCTGCGCGACCCGGCCATCTACCGCATCCGCCGCGCCCACCACATCCGCACCGGCGACAAGTGGTGCATCTACCCGATGTACGACTACACGCACTGCATCTCCGACGCGCTGGAAGGCATCACCCATTCGCTGTGCACGCTGGAATTCGAGGACCACCGCCCGCTCTACGACTGGGTGCTGGACAACATCACCATCCCCTGCCACCCGCGCCAGTACGAGTTTTCGCGCCTCGAACTGCAGTACACCATCACCAGCAAGCGCAAGCTCAACCAGCTGGTGAGCGAAAAGCGCGTGTCCGGCTGGGACGACCCGCGCATGCCGACCATCGCCGGCATGCGGCGGCGCGGCTACACCCCGGCGGGAATCCGGGAATTCGCGCGCCGCATCGGCATTTCCAAGAGCGACAACGTGATCGACATGGCAGTGCTGGAAGGCTGCATCCGCGAGGACATGGAAACCAGCGTGCCGCGCGTGATGGCGGTGGTGAAGCCGCTCAAGGTGGTGCTGAGCAATTTCGTGGCGGGCGAAACCCAGTCGCGCGAGGCGGGTTTCCACCCCAATCACCCCGAGTTCGGCAGCCGTGAGGTGCCGATTGCGCGCGAGATCTGGATCGAGGCCGATGATTTCAGCGAAACGCCGCCCCCCGGCTGGCAGCGCCTGGTGCCGGGCGGCGAGGTGCGGCTGCGCTACAGCTACGTCATCAAATGCGATGAGGTGATCAGGGATGCCGCCGGAAATGTAGCCGAGCTGCGCTGCTCGCTGGATGCCGAGACCCTGGGCAAGAACCCGCAGGGGCGCAAGGTCAAGGGGGTGATTCACTGGGTTTCGGCCGAGCATGCGCTGGCCGCGGAAATCCGCCTGTATGACCGGCTGTTTACCGTGGCCCGTCCGGATGGCGACAAGGCGCGCGATTTCCATGAGTTCATCAACCCCGGTTCGCTCGCCGTGGTGCAGGGCTGGGTCGAGCCCTGCGTGCGCGCTGCGGCGCCGGAAACGCGCTACCAGTTCGAGCGTCTGGGCTATTTCTGCACGGATCGCCACGAGCATCGCCCAGGAGAAAAACTGGTGTTCAACCGCACAGTGACGCTCAAGGATACCTGGGCAAAAGAGGCAAATTAAGGAAGTTTCCTTGCAGTGCGGCATTTTGCCGCATTCTCGCCTCTGCCCTGGCGTTTTACCATCGACAAGCATGTCTTTTTTCACTCAAGCTAAGGAGTTGTTCATGAAACTGTCTTTATTGGCTCTTGCGTCTGCTGCGGCACTGACCTCCGCCATTCCTTCCTTCGCTGCCGGCAGCGCAGCCGACAATGTGACGGCCAGCGATCCATACGTGCGTCTCGCTCCTCCGGGTCAGATGGTCACGGGCGCTTTTGTCTTGTTGAAAAACAATGACGACAAGGACCACAAGGTGGTCAAGGCCGACAACCCGGCGTCCAAGGTCACCGAATTGCACACCCATGTCATGGAAGGGGGCATGATGAAGATGCGCCCGGTCAAGGACATTGAAATCAAGGCCAAGGGCGAAACTGCGCTCAAGCCCGGTGGTCTGCATATCATGCTGATCGATCTCAAACAGCCCTTGAAGGAAGGTGAGAATGTGGCTATCAGCATCACCTTCGAGGATGGCAGCAGCAAGAAATTCGATGCCCCGGTGCGCAAGCCCCAGGCGGCAATGCCAGCGCCGATGCCGATGGATCATGATCATGGCGGCATGAAGCACTGACGCAAAGCCCCTCCGTTTGACAGGATGAGCAGGATGGCCCAGGATGCCGGGCCTGTCCTGTCAATCCCGCAAATCCTGTCTTTTTTCCCTTAATGTCCGACTTCTCCGCCTTTTCCAACCGTCTGCGCAAGAACGCCCGCCACTGGGGCAAATGGGCGCGCCGCCAGGGCATTTCCTGCTACCGGGTGTATGACCGCGATATCCCGGAATTCCCTCTTGCGGTCGATGTTTACCAGGACCAGGCTCATCTGCAGGAATTCGACACCGGCTGGCAGATGCCCGACGAGGCGCATGCGCAGTGGGTTGAAGCGGTGCGCGAAAACGCTGCGCAAGCGCTCGAACTGCCGCTGCAGCATATCACCTACAAGCTGCGTGCGCGCCAGCGCGGCGAAAGCCAGTACGAGAAAACCGGCTCGTCAGGCGAGGATTTCGTGGTGGAAGAGGGCGGCCACCGCTTTGTCGTCAACCTGGCGGCGTACCTCGATACCGGGCTGTTTCTCGATCACCGCATCACGCGGCACATGGTGCAGGAGCGCGCGGCGGGCAAGCGCTTCCTCAATCTCTTCGCCTACACCGGCAGCTTTACCGTCTATGCCGCGGCGGGCGGTGCCGCCAGCTCGGTGACGGTGGACATGAGCAACACCTATCAGGACTGGTCGCTGCGCAATTTCGAGCTCAATGGCATGGATCTGAAGCGCCACAAGCTGGTGCGTGCCGACGTGTTTGCCTATCTTGAACAGGCGCGCGCTTCAGGCGAAAAATTCGACCTGATCGTGATGGACCCGCCCAGTTTCTCCAATTCCAAGAAAATGCAGGGCGTGCTCGACGTGCAGCGCGACCACCCCCGCCTGATCAATGCCTGCCTTGAGCTGCTTGCTCCAGGAGGCGAGCTGTTCTTCTCCACCAACCTGCGCAGCTTCAAGCTCGACAGTGCTGCACTGGCCTCCACCCAGGTCAAGGATATTTCCGCCCAGACCGTGCCCGAGGATTTCCGCAACAAGAAAATCCACTACTGCTGGCTGATCGGGAAAAGCTGACGGCGAACGGCGGAAATAAAGGCAAAAAAAACGCGGTTCACACGAACCGCGTTTAAAATCCACCAAAAAAGGAGGATGGAGGAGACAACACAAAAATCTCAAAAGGGGATATGAGCGTTTCCGTGTTAATAAGTATTATCTAATATAATAATTTTCTGTGCAAGACTTTTTGTCGGGTGGCTGGCATTTCGCGCCAGCTACGGATTTCTGCAACCGGGGAGAGGCTGGTCAAGCAGGGGCGAGGCGCCTGGTTGCCTGGGAGGCTCATGCGCCGGGAACTCAATAAACAATCTGCACGTTTTCCTTCTGCAGCTGCTCGTGCAGCGAGCTCAGCAGGTCATCGTGCAGGCTGACGCGCCACGCCTCGCCCAGCTGCAGTTCGCAGACGGCCCCCGCGTTGCGGTAGGCGATGCGCACCGGGCAGCCGCCATTGCGGTAGGGGGTGAGCAAGTCCCTTAGCCTGCCCGCATCGCTGCCGCCATTGCACTTGAGCAGCATGGCCTTGGCGAAGCGCGTTCGCGCACCGGCCAGGCCAAGCAGTTTCTCGGCTACCACCCTGAATCCGCCTGCGTAATCGTCCTTGCTCACCTTGCCCTCTACGATCAGCAGCTGGTCTTCCTTCAGCAGCTCGCGGTTGCCGTCGAACAGCTCGCTGAATACCGATACATCCTGGCGTCCGCTGCCATCGTCGAGGGTGATGAAAGCCATCTTGCCGCGCCGCGTCATCTGGGTGCGGATGGCATAGATGATGCCTGCCATGCAGACCGGCTGCTGCTGCGGTGCGAGGTCGGCCAGCTTGGTGCGGATGAAAGTTGAGAGCTCCATGCGGTAGCTGTCGTAGGGGTGGCCGCTGAAATAGAAGCCCAGGCTTTTCTTTTCATTCAGCAGCCGCTCGGACTCGCTCCAGCGCGGGACTTCCACCAGGTTCTCGGCGGAGTCCCCCGCCGTATCCTCGCCGAACAGGCTGGCCTGGTTGAGCGAGCGGTTGTGCTGCTCGGCGGATTCCATCGCCAGGCCGACCGAGGCCAGCAGTGAAGCCCTGTGATCCGTGATGGCATCAAAGGCCCCGGCGCACACCAGCGCCTCGATGGTGCGGCGGTTGACGATGCGCTTATCCACGCGGCGGCAGAAATCGAACAAATCGTGGAACGGGCCACCCGCCTTGCGCTCGGCCACGATGGATTCGACCGCCTGCTCGCCGGTACCCTTGACCGCGCCCAGGCCGTAGCGGATTTCACCACAAGGGTACTCCGGTCCGCTACGGGCTGAAGCCCGTGCGGAATCGTATGCCTTTCTGGAGACCGGCTCGAAGCGGTAATTCGAAACGTTGATGTCCGGCCCCAGTACCTTGACTTTGTTGGCCAGGGTGTCCTCGTAGAACACCTTGAGCTGGTCGGTATTGTCCAGTTCCGAAGACAGGGTGGCCGCCATGAAGGCCGCGGTGTGGTGCGCCTTGAGCCAGGCGGTCTGGTAGGACACCACCGCATAGGCCGCGGTGTGCGATTTGTTGAAGCCGTATTCGGCGAACTTCTCCATCAGGTCGAACAGGCGCATGGCAAGTTCGCTGCCGTACCCTTTCTCTTCCGCGCCCTTGCTGAACAGTTCGCGGTGCTTGGCCATCTCGTCGGCCTTTTTCTTGCCCATCGCTCTTCTGAGCAGGTCCGCGCCGCCCAGGGTGTAGCCGCCGATGATCTGGGAGATTTGCATCACCTGTTCCTGGTACACGATCACGCCGTAGGTGGGCGTGAGGCAGGCTTTCAGGTCCTCGTGGAAATAGTCGATCTTCTGCAGGCCCTTCTTGCGCAGGATGAAATCGTCCACCATGCCCGAGCCGAGGGGGCCGGGGCGGTACAGCGCCAGCACCGCGATGATGTCCTCGAAGCGGTCCGGCTGCAGCTTGGCCAGCAGCTTTTTCATGCCGTCCGATTCGAGCTGGAACACCGCCGTGGTGTTGGCTTTCTTCAATATCTCATAGGCCGCCGGGTCGTCGAAATGCTGGGTGTCGAGCGGTCCGGCGAAAGTGGGGTCGAGCTGCTTGAGATATTTCAGCGCCAGCTCGATGATGGTCAGGTTCCTGAGGCCGAGGAAGTCGAACTTCACCAGGCCCACGGCCTCCACGTCGTCCTTGTCGAACTGGGACACCGGCACGGCATCGGCTCCGGAAGCCACATACAGCGGGCAGAAATCGGTCAGCTTGCCCGGCGCGATCAGCACCCCGCCGGCGTGCATGCCGACGTTGCGCGTCATGCCTTCGAGCTTCCGGGCCAGCTCGAACAGCTCGCGCACTTCCTCCTCGTTGTCATGGCGCTCCTTGAGCTCCGGCACTTCCTCCAGCGCCTGGCTCAGCGTGACGAACTTGCCCGGCTGGGCGGGGATCAGCTTGGAGAGGCCGTCGCAGAAGTTGTAGGGCATGTCCAGCACGCGCCCCACGTCGCGCAGCACCGCCTTGGCCGCCATGGTGCCGAAGGTGGCGATCTGCGATACCGCGTCGGCGCCGTACTGGCGGCGCACGTACTCGATCACCTTGTAGCGGGTTTCCTGGCAGAAATCCACGTCGAAGTCGGGCATGGACACCCGCTCCGGGTTGAGGAAGCGCTCGAACAGCAGGGCGTAGCGCAAGGGGTCGAGGTCGGTGATGCCAAGGCTGTAGGCCACCAGCGAACCCGCGCCGGAACCCCGCCCCGGGCCGACCGGAACCTCGTTGTGCTTGGCCCAGTTGATGAAGTCCGCCACGATCAGGAAGTAGCCGGGGAAGCCCATCTGCACGATGGTCCCGGTTTCGAACTTGAGCCGCTCCAGATAGGTGGGGTACTGTTCGGCACGCTTTGCCTCGTCCGGGTACAACTCCTTCATGCGCTCGGCCAGGCCGTCCTCGGCGCGCTTGATCAGGTATTCGCTTTCAGTCATCCCCGCGGGGATGGGAAACAGCGGCAGCTTGCTCTTGCCCAGCTCGACTGTGAGATTGCAGCGCCTGGCGATCTCTACGCTGTTTTCCAGCGCCTCGGGGATGTCGGCGAACAGTTCGGCCATCTCCGCCTGGGTCTTGAAATACTGCTGCTCGGTGAAATGCCTGGGGCGCCGCTGGTCGCCCAGCACATAGCCCTCGGCGATGCACACCCGCGCCTCGTGGGCGCGGTAGTCGTCCTGGTCGAGAAACTGGACCGGGTGGGTGGCCACCACCGGCAGGTCGAGCTCCCCGGCCAGAACCAGCGCCTGCTGGACGTATTCTTCCGCTGCGCTGGAGCCGGGGCGCTGCAGTTCAATATAAAAACGCTGTGGAAAGCACTTCGCCCATGCCTGCGCCAGTTGGCGCGCCTGTTCCTCGTTGCCGTTCAGGATTGCCTGGCCGATATCTCCCAAATGCGCGCCGGACAGGGCGATCAGGCCCTCGTTCATATCGGCCAGCCATTCCTTGCGGATTTCCGCCCGGCCGCGGTACTGGTTGCCGCGGAACGCCTGCGTCAGCAGCTCGCACAGGTTGCCGTAGCCCTTCCGGTTCTGGCACAGCAGCAGCAGGCGGCCCGGCTGATCCCTGTTGGCCTCGTTCTCGATCCACACGTCGCAGCCGATGAGCGGCTTGACGCCCTTGCCCCGCGCCGCCTTGTAGAACTTCACCATGCCGAACAGGCTGTTCAGATCAGTCAGCGCCAGCGCCGGCATGCCATCGGCCCTGGCGCGCTCCACCGGCGGGCAGGCGTGGTCCTTGCCCGCATCCAGGCGCACGATGCCGTCGGTGATGGAGTATTCGCTGTGGAGGCGGAGGTGGATGAAAGAAGGCTTGCTCATAGGGGATGGTATAATTTTTCCTTTAAGCGATTTTACCACCCAATGAAACAACCCGAACTTCTCTTGCCTGCCGGCACGCTGGAAAAAATGCGCACTGCCTATGCTTTCGGCGCCGATGCCGTGTATGCCGGCCAGCCGCGCTACAGCTTGCGGGCGCGCAATAACGAATTCAAGCTGGAGCAGCTGGCAAGCGGCATCGCGGAAGCCCACGCCCTGGGCAAGAAGTTTTTTGTCGCCAGCAACCTCATGCCGCACAACGCCAAGGTCAAGACCTACCTGGCCGACATGGAGCCGGTCATCGCCATGAACCCCGACGCCCTGATCATGGCCGACCCGGGTCTCATCATGATGGTGCGCGAGAGGTGGCCGGAAGTGCCGGTCCATCTTTCCGTGCAGGCCAATACCGTGAACTACGCGGCGGTGAAGTTCTGGCAAGGCATGGGCCTGACCCGGGTGATCCTGTCGCGCGAGCTTTCGCTCGACGAGATCGAGGAAATCCGCCAGCTGTGCCCCGACATGGAACTGGAAGTGTTCATCCATGGCGCGCTGTGCATCGCCTATTCCGGCCGCTGCCTGCTGTCCGGCTATTTCAACCACCGCGACCCCAACCAGGGCACCTGCACCAATTCCTGCCGCTGGGATTACAAGGTGCACGAGGGCGAGGAGGACGCTGCGGGCGTGATACGCGCCGATTTTTCGGGGCAGATGCAGGAGAGCGCATTGTCCGCCTGCGGCAGCCTGCCGCGCCATCCGCTGGCGGACAGGGTGTACCTGCTGGAAGAGCAGAACCGGCCGGGCGAGCTGATGCCGGTGATGGAAGACGAGCACGGCACCTACATCATGAATTCCAAGGACTTGCGCGCGGTGGAGCACGTCGAGCGCCTGACCAGAATGGGCATCGACTCGCTCAAGATCGAGGGGCGCACAAAGTCCATTTACTACGTGGCGCGCACCGCGCAGGTGTACCGCCAGGCCATCGACGACGCGATGGCGGGGCGGGCGTTCGACCTCAATCATCTGTCCTCGCTGGAGACGCTGGCCAACCGCGGCTACACCGATGGCTTCTACCAGCGCCACCACACCGCCGAACACCAGAACTACCTGCGCGGCTATTCGGAAAGCGCCAGGAGCCAGTACGTGGGCGATATCGTGGCCTTCGACGCCGCCAGCAACATGGCGGAAATCAGCGTCAGGAACCGCTTCGTGGTGGGCGACCGGCTTGAACTGCTGCTGCCCTCCGGCAATCAAGTGGTGCAGCTGGAGCGCATGGAAAATCTCGACGGCGAGGCCATCGATGCCGCCCCGGGCAGCGGCTGGACGGTGCGCATCCCCTTGCCGCCGGGGGATTTCTCGCAGGGGCTGGTGGCGCGTTTTGTGTCCTGAATGCTGAAATTTCCTGTATAATTTTCAGCTATTTGACCAATAATTAATTCGCCTGCCTATGCAGCTATTCGCCTTCGGCATCAATCACCATACCGCGCCGCTCGCCATCCGCGAGCAGGTGGCGTTTCACGCCGAAAGCGTGAAACAGGCGCTGCTGAATCTGGTGGAGCACCGTCCGGTCAAGGAAGCTGCGATCCTCTCCACCTGCAACCGCACCGAGGTGTATTGCAACACCGAGGAACCGCAACAGGCGATCGAGTGGATGGCCGATTTCCACCAGCTCAAGACCCACGCCATCGAGCCCTATCTCTACACCCTGCCCAAACAGGATGCGGTGAAGCATGCTTTCCGCGTCGCCAGCGGGCTGGATTCCATGGTGCTGGGCGAAACCCAGATTCTCGGCCAGCTCAAGCAGGCGGTCAAAACCGCCGAGCAGGCCGGCACCATGGGAACGCTGCTGCACAAGCTGTTCCAGCGCACTTTCTCGGTGGCCAAGGAAGTGCGCGGCACGACCGCCATCGGCGCCAATTCGGTTTCCATGGCCGCCGCCGCGGTGCGCCTGGCGCAGCGCATCTTCCCCAGCATCCACGAGCAGAACGTGCTGTTCATCGGCGCGGGCGAAATGATCGAACTGTGCGCCAACCACTTTGCCGCCCAGCACCCCAAGCACATCCTGGTCGCCAACCGCACGCTGGAGCGCGCCGCCACGCTGGCGCAGCGCTTCGGCGGCGGCGCCATCACCCTCAACGACCTGCCCGACCACCTCGCCGCCTACGACATCATCGTCACCTCCACCGCCAGCCCGCTGCCTATCCTGGGCAAGGGCATGGTGGAGCGCGCCATCAAGGCGCGCAGGCACCGCCCCATGTTCATGGTCGATCTCGCCGTGCCGCGCGACATCGAGGAAGAAGTGGCGGACATGGACGACGTTTTCCTCTACAGCGTGGACGATCTTTCCCAGGTGGTGCAGGAGGGCCTGGACAGCCGCCAGGTCGCGGCCGCCGAGGCCGAGGCCATCGTCGAGTCGCGCGTGCGCAGCTTCGTGGAATGGATGGAAAACCGCGAAATGGTGCCGACCATCCGCGCCCTTCGCGACCATGCCGACCGCGTGCGCCGCCAGGAACTGGAACATGCCCAGCGCATGCTGGCGCGGGGCGAAGACCCGCACGAGGTGATGGAGCTGATGGCGCGCGCGCTGACCAACAAGTTTCTCCACAATCCCAGCCACGCGCTGAATAATGCCAGCGGCGACGATCGCCTGCAGCTTGATGCCATGCTGCGCAGGCTTTACCAAATCCATCACGATTAAGGGTGTGTTAACGCTAATTTCGCGCCTGCGTTGCAATGATCAGGCCATGGATGCTAGGCGCGGCGCGCAGCGAATGGTTGTTCCATTCGCAAGCGCCGCAACAACGCAGACGTGGCCTGATCATTGCAACCCTTCGGGACGGGGGCGATTTGGGCGCCTCCCTTTGTCACAAGCCGCTTGTTGTGGGCGGCACAACTGCGCGACTTGCTTCGCGGGCAGCATCCCAAATCTCCCCCGTCGCAGGCGCGAAATTAGCGTTAAGACACCCTAATATGAAACCTTCGATCCTGGCCAAGCTCGCTTCCCTCAGCGAGCGGCTGGAGGAGCTCAATTTGCTCCTTTCCAGCGCCGACATCACCAGCGACATGGACAACTACCGCAAGCTCACCCGCGAGCATGCCGAGATCACGCCGGTGGTGGCGCAGTACCGCGCCTGGCAGCAGTGCGAGCAGGATATGCGCGACGCAGAGGAGATGCTCTCCGACCCGGAAATGAAGGAATTCGCTGCCGCCGAGATCGAGGAAGGCAAGGCGCGGCTGGAGCAGATCGAGCTGGAATTGCAGAAACTGCTGCTGCCGAAAGACCCCAACGACGAGCGCAACGTGTTCCTGGAAATCCGCGCCGGCACTGGCGGCGACGAATCCGCGCTGTTCTCCGGCGACCTGTTCCGCATGTACACGCGCTACGCCGAGCGCCAGCGCTGGCAGGTCGAGATCGTCTCGGAAAGCCCGGGCGAGATGGGCGGCTACAAGGAAATCATCGCCAAGATCATCGGCCAGGGCGCCTATTCCAAGCTCAAGTTCGAATCCGGCGGCCACCGCGTGCAGCGCGTCCCGGCCACCGAGACCCAGGGCCGGATCCACACTTCCGCCTGCACCGTGGCGATCATGCCGGAAGCGGACGAACTGGCCGAGGTCAATCTCAACCCCGCCGATTTGCGCATCGACACCTTCCGCGCTTCCGGCGCCGGCGGCCAGCACATCAACAAGACCGACTCGGCAATCCGCATCACCCACCTGCCCACCGGCATCGTGGTGGAGTGCCAGGACGACCGCTCGCAGCACAAGAACCGCGCCGAAGCGATGGGCATGC